>CAMAWC010000035.1 GCA_945861875.1 Bordetella parapertussis | reverse complement strand
TTGTGGGCCGAGTTTAGGTCCCGGCCCATTGGCGCGAGCATCGCAGGGCAGTCGCGCAGCGACCGTCACCTCCGGGTCGCCTTCTTTTGGTTACTTTTCTTGGCGAAGCAAGAAAAGTGACTCGCTCCCCGCAGGGGAGTGAAACCACCTCACTAAACAAAAAGAGTCTGCCCGCGTAGCGATGAAACAATCAGCAGGAATTGCGCGACAATGCGAATCCCGTGACCCATTCCCCGCAGCCTTCCCCACCCCCCGTATCATCAGCCCACCTGCTGCGCCCCCTGCTGCTCTCCACGGTCCTTGTTCATTCGGCCTTTGTCGGCAGCCGCGTCGCGGTGACGCTCTACGCCATCAAGCTGCACGCCTCGGCCTTTGACGTCGGCCTGCTAATGGCCTTGTACGGCTTGTTGCCAATGCTGTTCTCGGTGACGGTGGGCCGGCTGATCGACCGGGTCGGCATGCTCAAGCCGATGATCGTCTCCGCGGCGCTGCTCACACTGTTCCTGCTGCTGCCGCTGGCCTGGCCTGGCATGGCGGCGCTCTACCTTGTCAGCGCTCTGAGCGGGCTTACATTCACCTTTTACATGATCAGCGTGCAAAATACCGCCGGGGTGATAGGCAAGCCCTCCGAACTCACGGCCAATTTCAACAAGCTGTCGCTGGGCTTTTCCGCCTCCGGTTTCATCGGCCCGATGCTCGCCGGATTTGCCATCGACTCGATCGGGCATCGCTGGACTTTCCTGGTGCTCGCCCTGTGTGCGCTGCCGGCGGCGGTGACGCTGGTGGCAAGCAAGTTCGCGCCGCTGGGCCCCAAACCACCCGATGTGCGCAGTCGCAAGGTGAGCCTCGCGGAACTGCTGCTGGACAAACGCCTGCAGCGCGTGTTCGTCGCCAGCGGGATGCTGTCCATCGCCTGGGACGCCTTTGCCTTCGCCATCCCGCTTTACGGCTCGCGCATCGGCATGTCGGCGTCGCAGATCGGCATCGTCCTCGGCGCATTCGCAGCCGCGACCTTTGCCATCCGCTTTTTCCTGCCGGCGCTGGGCCGGCGCTACAAGCCGTGGCGGCTGATTCTCGTCTCGATGCTGTGCGCCTGCGCCTGCTTCCTGTTGCTGCCGCTCAGCAGCAGTTTTTTCACCCTGTTGCCGGTGGCCTTCGCTCTGGGACTGGGGCTGGGCATGTCACAGCCCATGGTGCTCTCGCTCATCCACACCGCCGCGCCGGCCGGACGCGCCGGCGAGGCGGTTGGCGTGCGCGCGACCCTGGTGAACTTCAGCCAGACGGCGATGCCGCTGATGTTCGGCGTTCTGGGCGCAACCCTGGGCATGGCGCCGGTATTTCTTTCCATGGCCATGCTTCTTGCCGGCGGCAGTTGGTACGTGCTGCGCACACGGGTGCGCGAGGGCCAACCCTCCTAGCAGCGATTTGAAAACGATGGCGTGCACGCCGCGTTTTCAACAAGCTGCTGGTGCGGAGAATCGAAAGGGGCATCGCCTCCTTTGGCAACGCCCTGCTAGGCCGGCATGCCGTCCAGCCACGATTCGAGCCCCTGGGCGTTAAGCCCGATATCAAGGCCGTAGACCTCAAGAAAGGCCTGGTCGGAAAGCCGCGTGCCAAAGCGCCGCGCTTCGGCAAGGGCCAGCGCAGTCACCCCCTCAAGTAAACGCGCGGCGCGATTGGCACCGGCGTCCTTTTCGCGCAAGGCCAGTTCGGCATGCGCATCGACAAGTCGGTGCAGGGTGGCGGCTTTTTCCGGCACGCCGCGCAACTCGCTGTAATGGGTGTTGTAGACGACATCTGGCGCGAGTGCCGCGATCATGTCGATGGAGCGGTGATAGGGCTCTGGCTCGAATTGCACCGGACTCGAGGTCGGGAAGACAAACTGGCGCCCGCCCTCGTCGAGCTCGCGGTAGGAAATGCCGAACACATCGCCGCAAAAAATCCGCCCCGAGCGGCCGTCACGAATGGCGACATGGTGGCGCGCATGGCCGGGCGTATCGAGAAACAGCAGTTCGCGCCCGGCCAGGGAAATCACAAATTCGTGCGGCGTTTCGGTGATGCGCTCCTTCGCCACCGGCTGGATTTCGCCGTACAGGTCGGCGGTTCTCTGCGCGCCGTAGACCGCCATGACGCCGGCGATAAGCTTGGACGGATCGGCCATGTGGCGGGCCCCGCGCGGGTGCACCGCGAGCCGTGCATCGGGCAGGTGTTGCAGCAGCAGGCCGGCGCCACCGGCGTGATCGAGGTGGATGTGCGTGAGGATCACCCAGTCGACCCTTGCCGGCGCAACACCGGCGGCGGCAAGGGCGGCCAGCACGCGCGGCACCGAATGGTTGCTGCCGGTGTCGATGATGGCGGCGCGACCACCCTCGATAATGATGTGTATGGCATCCAGCGTCGGGCGCAAATAGCCCGAATCGATGGCAAGCACGCCAAAGCCGCAATCGACGGGCGCGGGCATGTTCATCGCGCCGTTCATGCCGCTCATGCCACCGCCGCCGGCAAGGCCACGCCGGCAAGCGCGGCGTAGTGCTTGACTAGCGCAGCATCGTCCTCGCCGCCAAAGCCCTGCGCCAGCGCCGCCGCATAAGCGCGGTGCGCGGTGGCGGCAAGCTCCGCCGGGCAGCCGGCTTCACGCGCCGCGTCGAGCAGCAGGGACAAATCCTTGGTGAGTATTTTCAGCGCCGCGCGCGGCGCGTAGTCGCCCGCGAGCACGCGCGGCATGCGATCGGAGAACATCCAGCTGCCGCCGGAACTGGCGCAGACCACCTGATGCAGCGTCGCCGCCTCAAGGCCGAGTTTCAGGCCAAGCGCCATCGCCTCGCAGGCTGCGGCGAGGTTCACACCGGCCAGCATGTTGTTGACGATCTTGGCGCGCGAACCGTCACCGGCGCGCGCGCTGATGACAAAACGCCGGTCGGCGACGGCCTCGAGCACAGTCGCGCAGCGCGTAAGTGTAGCCGCAGGCCCGGCGAGCATCATCGACAGTGTACCGGCGTGGGCGCGTGCCGGCCCGCCCGAGATGGGTGCATCGAGCATGGCAAGGCCGCGCGCCGCCAGTCTTGCCGCCAGCGATTCCGAATAGTCCGGGGCGACCGTGCTGCACATGATGAAAACGCCGTCTGTGAAAACCCCGCCGGTGTTGAGCGCCTGCGCCGCGCCGTCACGACCAAACACCACCTCGTCGGTTTGCGCGCTATCGACCACAACGCTGATCACCACGGCGCTGCCGGCGGCAAGCTCGGCTGCCGAGGCACAAACAATGGCGCCCGCCGCGCGCGCCTCGGCGTCGGCCTCGGGACGGATGTCGCGCACCCTCACGCTGAATCCGGCGCGCAGCAGCGTTTTCGCCACGCCCATGCCCATGGCACCGATGCCGATCACGCCCACCGCCAGGCTTTGTTTCATATTCTTTAACCCGAGTAAAATTGGACACAAGCGAGGAACAAACACCAACAAGGAAGATGATGAACATCGCCGATTTGCGCAAAGATTATGCCCTGAAAGGCCTCGACGAGAAGGAAGTGTTGCCCGATCCGTTCGCGCAATTTTCGCTCTGGATGAACGAAGCTCTGAGCGCAAAACTGCCCGAGCCGACGGCGATGACCCTTGCCACCGCGGCACCGCTCGCCGGCGGCGGGGCGCAACCGACGGCGCGCATTGTCCTGCTCAAGGGCGTGGATGCGCGCGGCTTTGTGTTCTTTACCAATTACTCCAGCCGCAAGGGCCGCGAGCTCGCCGCCAATCCCTTTGCCGGCCTGCTGTTTCACTGGGTCGAGCTTGAGCGCGAAGTGCACGTCGACGGCCGCATCGAGAAGGTCGACGCAAAGGAGTCTGACGCCTATTTCGCCAGCCGGCCGCTGCTGTCGCGCATCGGCGCGCACGCTTCGCCGCAAAGCCAGGTGTTGCGCGATCGCGCCGACCTCGAGGCACGCTTCGAGCAAAAAGGCCTCCAGTTCGGTGAAAACGTGCCGCGCCCCGAGCATTGGGGCGGCTACCGCCTGATCCCGGCGGAGATCGAATTCTGGCAGGGCCGGCGCAGCCGCCTGCATGACCGACTGCGTTACCGGCTCGATGGCGACGCCTGGATCCTCGAGCGACTGGCGCCCTGATTTTTGAATTTTCACCGGCTACGCTCTACCGGCGCTTTGTGTTTAAATGGGCTCCGGCATTTTGCCGGCTCAATATCGACCCCTATTTTTTGGAGATTCTGTGAATAAACTTGCAAGCATTACCCTGGCACTGCTGATCGGCCTGTCCGGCGCCGCAGTCGCACAAACGGCCAAACCGGCCGCCCCTGCCGCCACCGCAGCCCCCGCGGCCAAAGCCGAGACGCCCAAGGCGGCCGAAGCGAAAAAAGAACCGATGGACATCAACAGCGCCTCGGAAAAGGAACTCGCCACGCTGCCCAAGATCGGCGAGGCGCGCGCCAAGGCCATCGTCAAGGGCCGTCCTTACAACGGCAAGGATGACCTCATCAACAAGAAAATCATCCCGCAGGATGCCTACGACGCGATCAAGGAACTGGTGATTGCCAAGCAGGCGAAAAAGGACGACAAGAAAAAATAAGTCTTTTTCATTGTCTGCGTAAAAGGGCGGCCGCGGCCGCCCTTTTCATTTGCCACCGGTGACGCCTATTTTTTCAGGCGTTCGATGAAATGTTTCCTGAACTTGGCCACCTTGGGTGCCACGACGAAGGCGCAGTAGGACTGGCGCGGGTTGCGCACGTAGTATTCCTGGTGGTAGATCTCGGCGACGTAAAATTTTTCCGCAGCCGCCACCTCGGTGACGATGGGGTCGTCCCAGAGTTTGGCCGCGGTCAGCTTGGCGATGACGTCCTGCGCGACGGCCTGCTGTTCGGGTGAATGATAAAAAATCGCCGAACGGTACTGGGTGCCGGCGTCGTTGCCCTGGCGGTTGAGCGTGGTCGGGTCGTGGATGACAAAAAACACCTCAAGCAGCTCGCGATAGCTGGTTACCGCCGGGTCAAAACTGACCTGGATGACCTCGGCATGCCCGGTATTGCCGTTGCACACCTGCTCGTACGTGGGGTTGGGTACCTGCCCGCCCATATAGCCTGACTCGACCGAATCCACGCCCTTCATTTCGTCATAGACGGCCTCGAGGCACCAGAAGCACCCGCCGGCCAGCGTTGCGATTTCCCTGCTCATGATTTTCTCCTGATTGTTCCCTTTGGAACGCATTCTGCCACGCGACACGCCCGTGCATGCCGCTATACAATTACGCTTTAGTCGCGTACCCAGGCGCGCCATTACAAAGAAAACACGCATGGACCTCTACGAAGACCTCAATCCCCTTCCGCGCCTGCTGATGGGCCCCGGCCCGATCAACGCCGACCCGCGCGTGCTGCGCGCCATGTCGGCGCAGCTGCTGGGCCAGTTCGACCCGCAGTTCCGCCGCTACATGAAGGAAACCATGGCCTTGTATCGCGGCGTGTTCGAGACGCGCAACGAATGGACCTTCATCATCGACGGCACCGCGCGTTCGGCCATCGAGGCGGTGATGGCCTCGCTCGTTGAGCCGGGCGAGCGCGTGCTGGTGGCCAGCTTCGGCCGCTTTGGCCAGTTGAAGACCGAAATCGCGCGGCGCATCGGCGCCGACGTGCGGGTGATCGAAGCCGAGTGGGGCGCGGTGTTCACGCCCGAGGCGATAGAAGCGGCGATCAAGCAGCATTCGCCGCGACTGCTGGCGCTGTGCCAGGGCGACACCTCCACCACCATGCTGCAACCGCTCGCCGAGATCGGCAAGATGTGCCGTCGCCACGGCGTGCTGCTGCAGGTGGACGCCACCGCGTCTTTCGGCGGCACGCCGCTGCCGGTCGATGCCTGGGAAATCGACGCCGTCACCGCCGGGCTGCAAAAATGCCTCGCCGGCCCCTCGGGTGCGGCGCCGGTGACACTGTCGGACGGGGCGGCGCAAACCATTTACCGCCGCCGCCATATCGAAGAGGGGTTGCAACCGGAAGGTTATGTTGCCGGTAGCGGCGGCATCATCGGCAGCAATTATTTTGACCTTGCCATGGTGATGGACTATTGGTCGGACAAGGCGCTCAACCACCATACCGAAGCCACCACCATGCTGTATGGCGCGCGCGAGTGCGCCCGCATCATGCTGGGCGAAGGCCTCGCCCATGCGTTTGCACGCCACGCCAGCGGCAGCCGCGCGGTTGTCGCGGGTGTCGAGGCGATGGGACTGAAGGTCTTTGGCGACAAGGCCAACAAGATGCCCAATGTCACCGGCGTGTGGATACCCGAGGGCGTCAACGGCGAGCGCGTGCGCTCCGCCCTGTTAAATGATTTCAATATCGAGATCGGCACCTCATTCGGCCGCCTGCAGGGCCGCATCTGGCGCATCGGCGCGATGGGCTATAACGCGCGCAAGGACGCCGTGCTGGTGACCCTGTCCGCCCTGGAAACGGTGCTCGCCGCGGAGGGCTTCAAGCTCGCGCGCGGCGCCGGGGTCGATGCCGCGCGCGCCGTATTCCTCGATGCCGAGGCTGAGGCGGCAAAAGGCCGGAAGGCCGCCTGACCCGGATCACGGCGCGCGATTCGCGCGATTACGCCCGGGCTACTTGGCTTTTTTAGCCTTCTTCGCCTTCTTCGCCTTTTTTTCCTTCTTCTCTACCAGGATGGTGCCGCGGCATTCGGGCGAGCCGCAGCGGCAGGGATATTGTTTTTCGAGCTTTTTGGTGTGCGGCTCATCGAACTCGAAGCTGTAGTCGTAAGCGAGTTCCTCGCCCGGCTTGATGCTGCGGATGGCCTCGATGAAAATGTGCTCTTCGCCGTCGACGTCCTCGCCCACCGCTTCGCAATTGGGCGCGCAGGAATGGTTGATCCAGCGCGAGTCATTGCCCCCTACGGTGGCGTCAATGACATCGCCATTGTCGAGGGCGAACAGGAAGGTGTGCGAGGGTTTGCCGTCCTCCTCTGCATAGACCTCGTCGGCGAGGGTCTCCGGAATGCGCCGGCCGACATACTCGATCAGGCGCCTGCCCTTGCGTATGGTGGCGGTGGCGAATACGCCTTTGCCATGAATTTTGGAATTGCGCACGGCGAACGGGCGCCGCGGTTTTGCCGACTTGGTCGCGGGTTTGGCGGGGGAAATACGCTTGCTGCTGCTTGGCATGCTGGTGTCCATACTTTTGCAAAGCACGCATTGTAGCCAAGTTCAGGGCAAAAATACGCGGCTTGCACGCTTTAGTGCGCCGGTAATGGCGATTGCGGTCAAGCTATTCGGGCTTGATGTCCGCCTCGCGAATGACGCGCGCCCAGCGCGCCGTTTCGGCACGTATTTGCGCGGCGAATACATCCGGCCGGTTGGCCACCGGGTACAAACCCTGCGCCTCGAGGCCGGCCTTTACTTCAGGCAGGGCGACTATGAGCGCGATTTCGGCCTGCACCCTGGCGACAATGTCGCGCGGCGTTGCCGCCGGCGCCATCAGGCCGTACCAGGAGCTGACGTCAAAGCCCTTGAGACCGCTCTCGGCGAGGGTCGGCAGTTCGGGCGCGGCCGGCGCGCGCTGCGCGCTGGTGACGGCGAGGGCGCGCAACTTGCCGGCCTTGACCTGGGGCAACAGCGTCGGCATCGCCCCGAACATCATGGACAACTGCCCGCCCATCAGGTCGCCCATCGCCTGTGTCGTGCCTTTGTAGGGAACATGCAGTATGTCGATGCCGGCCTCGCGCTTGAACAATTCGCCCGCCAGGTGCAGGCCGCTACCTATGCCCGGTGAGCCGTAGCTGAGCCCGCCCGGCCGGGCGCGCGCCAGCGCAATCAGTTCGGCCACAGTCGTGGCCTTGATCGCCGGGTTGACCGCGAGAATATTGGGCGCGGTGGCGATCTGGGTAACGGCGGCAAAGTCGCGCTCCCAGTTGAAGGGCATGTCCTTCATCAGCGTGGCATTGATGGTGATGTTGCCCGCCGGCACCAACAGCAGCGTGTAGCCGTCCGCCGCGGCGTCGGCCACCGCCTTGATGCCGATATTGCCGCCGGCACCCGGCTTGTTTTCAACAATAACCGGCTGGCCCCAGCGCTGTTGCAACTTTTCTCCAAGCATGCGCGCCAGCAAATCGACCGGCCCGCCGGGAGGAAAGGGCGCGACGATACGGATGGGCTTGGCCGGATAGGCCGGGCCGCCCGCCGGCTGGGCCGCGGCGCCCAGGGACAGCCATCCCAGGCCCAAAACCAGCCACTGCAAAGACCGCTGGACCCGGCGTTTCATGGAGTTTCCCTCGTCAAAAAGGTTTGTTGCATCGCGGCTTGACAGCTTTAAACGGTATGCTAACATTGTTTCACATACGAATTATTGTTTTATATATAAAACATTCTTCAGCACCCGAAACCTTTCATCGCGAGCCCACACTGATGAACGACAACGCAAACAGCGCAGGCGACCAGTGGCATTTTGCCGGCAATACCGGGGATGTGTCCGAGGACATGCCCCTCACCGTAAAAGCCGGCGAAAAGGAAGTGGGCGTCTACATGGTCAACGGCCAATACTACGCCCTTGAGGACATCTGCCCGCACGCCTACGCGCTGCTGTCGCAGGGCTTTGTCATGGACGATGAAATCGAATGCCCGCTGCACGCGGCGCGCTTCAACATCGCCACCGGCAAGTGCACCGCCGGGCCCGGCGGTCGCGACCTGAAAGTCTACCCGTTGCGCGTCGAAGACGACCGCATTCTTGTAAAGGTGGAGTAAACATGGACCATAACCCGTACCTGCAACCAGCCCTGGTCAGCCCCGATTCGCACAAGGGGTCGATCGAGAAGGTCAGCGAAATAAAAAACATGATCTGGCAGAATCGCGCCGCCCCGCCGACCGCTTATGAAAACCACCTGGGCGACCTGCTCGAGCAGGTGTTTGTCGCCGGCATAGCGGACCTGCCGGCCGTTGTCGCCAAACTCAATGAACTGGACGGCCACGCGCCGGACGGCGCGCCCTGGACCGAGGCAAGTTTCCAGGCGGTGATGCGCGAACTCGGTAAAGAGTGATGGCCGGCGCCGCAGTACGCATCGAATTCAACGCCGTCACCAAGGTATTCGGCGCGGGGCGCGGCGGCGAAACCGTCATCGCGGTAAAGGATGTCAACCTGTCCATACGCGAAGGCGAGGTGGTATCGCTGATCGGCCCTTCGGGCTGCGGCAAGTCCACCCTGCTCAACATGGGCTCCGGCCTGTACCTGCCCAGCGAAGGCATGGTCTATGTCGACGGCAAGCAGGTCACCGGCCCCAACCGCCAGGTCGCCTTCATGCTGCAAAAGGACCTGCTGCTGCCCTGGCGCACCATTCGCGAAAACGTCGAGCTGGGCCTGGAAATTCAGGGCACCGGCCGCGCAGTGCGGCAGGAAAAGGCGCTCAAGCTCATAACCAAATGCCATCTGGGCGGCTTTGAAAACCATTTCCCCCACCAACTCTCCGGCGGCATGCGCCAGCGCGCCGCGCTGGCCCGCACCCTCGCCGTCGATCCGCTGGTTCTGCTTATGGACGAGCCGTTCTCGGCCCTCGACGCGCAAACCAAGATGATCCTGCAGCAGGATCTTGCGCGCACCCTCGCCGAGGAGAACAAGACCGCCTTGTTCATCACCCACGACCTGATCGAATCGATCGCACTGTCCGACCGCGTGCTGGTGATGAGCCGCCGCCCCGGCACCATCATCGAGGAGATTATCATCGACCTGCCCAACCGCGACGATCCGATGCTGCGCCGGCGCAATCCCGGGGTGGGCGGTTATGTCGCGCGGCTGATGGAATTGCTGCATATCGGCGAACCACAAACCGCCGAACAAATCTGAACCCACCGACGATTACCCGTAAAGGAGTCCGCCCCATGAACAAGCGTCGTTTTCTCAGCACTATTGCCGCCGGCATCGCCTGCCTCACCCTGAGTTCAGCCGCGCCGGCACAGAACCTCGAAGAAATCACCTACCTGCTGCCCGCCCCGGCCACACTGCCGGCATTCGGCCCGTGGATGGTCGCGCAGGCGCGCGGCTACTACACCCAGGAAGGCCTCAAGGTGACTTTTGTCTCGGCCAAGGGCGGCGTCGACGTCGCCAAGCAGATCGGCGCCGGCAATGCGGTCATCGGCGGCGCCATCGGCGACACCTCCATCATCGCCCGTGCGCAAGGCGTGCCGGTCAAGGCGGTGGCGGTACTCGGCGGCAAGTCCCTCACCCAGTTGGTGGTGCGCGAGGGTAAGGGCATCAACGGACCCAAGGACCTCAAGGGCCGCACCATCACCACGATGGCCTACCAGGACACCACTTTTTACTCGCTGCTGGGCATGCTCGCCACCGCCGGACTGAACAAAAATGATGTCGATGCGCAGGCTGCGGGCCCGGCCGGCGTATGGCAGTTGTTTGCCGCCGGCAAGGCCGATGCCATGGCATCGGTCCCCGACTGGATCGCCCTCGTCAACAAGGACCCGGCGGCCAAAATCAAGATCTATTCCTCCGACGACTACTTCAAGAGCATGGCACAGGCGATTCTCGCCTCGGATGAGACCATCCAGAAAAAACCGGAGCTGGTGAAAAAACTGGTACGCGCCACGCTCAAGGGCATGCAGGACATCATGAAGGATCCCAAGGCGGCCTCGCTCGCCTATGTCACCGCAGTGCCCTCGCTGAAGGGCAAGGAAGACTACGTCGAGGAGGTGTTCAAGCTCTACAACACCTATGTCTATCCGGGCCAGAAGATGCTGGGCGCGATGGATCCGGAACGCCTCACTGCGGTGCAGAAGTTCTACGTCAAGGAAGGCATCGTGCCCAAGGAAGTACCGGTGGCCGAGCTCTACACCAACCAGTTCGTGCAATAAGCACGCCGCCAGATACAGCCACATCGGGGACGACCCATGAGCAGCACAGCAACGCGCAGCAGCCTCAGCGGCGGCATGGTCGCCGCCAGCGTGGCCGTATTGGTGGTGTTCCTGGCCGCCTGGGAGTGGCTGCCCGGCCTGGCCAAAATACCCGAGTTCATCATGCCGCCGCCGACCAAGGTCTGGGCCGAGTTCCTGCGCATGCTGGGCAGCGAGAAGCTGCTCTGGCACAGCGGCGTCACCGCGCTCGAAGTGGTGGTGGGTTTTGTCCTCGGCTCGCTGCTCGGGGTGATCATCGGCTTTGCGCTGGGCATATCGCCGAAAACCGAACTGGTGCTCTCGCCCTACCTGCTGGCGCTGCAAATCGCGCCCAAGGTGGCGTTCGCGCCGCTGTTCGTGATGTGGATGGGTTTCACCGTCTACCCGAAAATCCTCGTCGCCATCCTCATCGTGTTCTTCCCGGTGATGGTCAACGTACTGACGGCCATTCGCACCGTCGACCCGGACCTGGTCAACCTGGGGCGTTCGTTCTCCGCCTCGCGCTGGCAGATTTTCAGCATGATCGAATACCCGACCACCCTGCCACCGCTGTTCTCGGGCCTGCGCATCGGCGCGACGCTGGCGGTGATCGGCGTGGTGGTGGGCGAACTGGTGGGCGGCAACATGGGCCTTGGCTACCTGCTCACTTTCGGCGAGGGCCAGGGCAATACCGCGATGGTGTTCGTCGCCATCATTATGCTCACCATCATCGGCATCGCCGCCTATGGCGCGGTGGTGCTGATCGAGCGGCGCGTGCTGCACTGGGTGCCGCGGGCACAGCACCAGACCATCTGAATGCAAGCACGAAAACGCTGATGAACCACTCATTCAACAACGGCATTTCCATCATGGGAGATCGACATGACTGAAGCGATCAAGGAACGCGTGAGCAAACTGCTCTCCACCGGCCTGCGCAACTACTGGTACCCGGTGCTGCCATCCTGGCGCCTGCAAAGCGCACCACTGGGTATCACCCGGCTGGGCGAGAACCTGGTGTTGTGGCGCGACAAGGACGGCGGCTTGCACGCCATCGAGGACCGCTGCCCGCACCGCGGCGCCCGCCTGTCGCTGGGCTGGAATCTCGGCGACCGCGTCGCCTGCTGGTATCACGGCATCGAAGTGAACGGCGGCGGCACGGTGACCAGCGTCCCCGCGGTAAAGGCCTGCCCGCTTGAGGGCCAGCAATGCCTCAAGCACTACCCGGTGCAGGAACAGCGCGGCGGCATTTTTGTCTGGTTCGGCGACGCCCTGCACCAGGAGGCACCGCAGCTCACACTGCCCGAGCAACTGGGCTCCGATGAATGGGCCTCAATGCTGTGCACGGCGATGTGGGAATGCAATTACCAGTACGCCGTTGACAACGTCATGGACCCGATGCACGGCGCCTACCTGCACGCCAGGTCGCACTCCATGGCGATGGGCGACAAGCAGGCCGAGATGCGCGTCAAGAAAACCCCCAACGGCATCATGTTCGAAAAAATCGGCCAGCGTGAGGTCAATTTCGACTGGGTCGAACTCGCCGACACCGGCAGCATGTGGATGCGCCTGTCCATCCCGTACCAGAAAAAACACGGGCCCGGCGGCTCCTTTTACATCATCGGTTACGCCACGCCCATAGACGCCGATCACGTGCAGGTGTTTTTCTGGCGCTGCCGCAAGGTAAGCGGCTGGCAGCGCGACACCTGGCGTTTCCTTTACCGCAACCGCCTTGAGGGCCTGCACTGGGACGTGCTGGAGCAGGACCACGTGGTGCTGGAGAACCTCGCGCCCGACGCGCGCAACCAGGAGTTTCTCTACCAGCACGACACCGGCATGGCGCGCACGCGCCGCATGCTCGAACAAAAGGCCGAGGCGCAGCTTGCCGCGCTCGATGCCGCAGCGGCCGCGAGCGGCGCCACCGCCTGATCCGGAAGCGAACTCGCGTGCTGCTTAAAGATAAAAAAATCGTCGTCACCGGCGGCGCGCGCGGCCTTGGCCGCGCCTTTGCAGAGGCGGCGATGGCCGCCGGCGCGCAGGTGGCCATCGCCGACGTGCTGGAGGAGCGCGGCCGCGAGACGGCAAAGGAAACCGGCGCCCATTTCGCGAAAATCGACCTCGCCTCGCCCGAATCGATCGAGTCGGGCATGGGCCTTTGCGCCGCGGCGCTGGGCGGCATCGACGGCCTCATCAACAACGGTGCCATCGCCACCGGCATCGGCGGCAAGACCATGGAAGACATCGACATCGCCACCTGGGACAGTGTCATGACTGTCAATGTGCGCGGCACCTGGCTCGCCACCCGCGCCGCGCTGCCCTGGTTGAAGCAGTCCGGACAGGGCAAGGTGGTGAACATCGCTTCCGACACCGCGTTGTGGGGCGCCCCGCGGCTGATGCACTACGTCGCCAGCAAGGGCGCCATCATTTCGATGTCGCGCTCGATGGCGCGCGAACTGGGTATGCACGGCATCGCCGTCAATTGCATCGCGCCGGGCCTGACCCTGGTCGAAGCAACCGAGTACGTGCCGGCCGAGCGGCACCAGCAGTATGTCAGCGGCCGCGCCATCAACCGCGCCCAGCATCCGGATGACATCTGCGGTGCGGTGCTGTTTTTGCTGTCCGATGCGGCGAGCTTCGTTACCGGCCAGTTGCTGCCGGTCAACGGCGGCTTTGTAATGAATTGACGGGTTGTCGAAGACAACCTACTGACACCACTGAAGGAGAACGACATGGCTAACGCCGCACCGCAAGCACCGCAACAATCGTCGATGGAACGCCAGCCCGGCCAGAGCTTCGCGCAATGGATAGAGTCGCGCGTGGCGCGCTACCAGACGCGCCGCTACGACTGGGATGCGCTCAAATTCCAGGCCGACTTTGACCCCAAGTACCGTCGCGCGCAAATGCGTTATGTCGGTACCGGCGGCACCGGCGTATCCAGCGATTCGAATACCGTGCCCTCGGAGCATTTCACCTTCTCGACCATGGTCATCCCGGCCGGTCACGAAGGCCCGATGCACCTGCACACCGACGTCGAGGAGGTGTTTTTTGTCATCCGCGGCAAGGTCAAGGTAATGTGCGAAAAGGACGGTGAGTACTGGGAAGCGGTGGTCACCGACCGCGACCTGATCTCCATCCCGCCGGGCGTCTACCGCGGCGAGATCAACATCGGTGATGAGGACGCGCTGATGTGCGTCATGCTCGGCTCGCCCAAACCGGTCACGCCGACCTACCCCGCCGACCATCCGCTGGCAAAACTCAAGCGCGGCTAAGCCGGCATGCTCGTGGCTGAAACCCCCACCCTGCCGGCCGCGCTCGCGGCCCTGGCGGCGCAATATCCGGCGCGCAGCATGTCACCGCAAGGCGCCGCGCTGTCCTGGCGCGAATCCGGCACCCTGGGTGGACAGGGCGAACAGCGCGACGGCAAGCCGGTGCTGGTGCTGCTGCACGGCATCGGTTCGGGCTCGGGCTCCTGGCTGAACCAGCTTGCCGCACTGGCCGAAAGTCACCGCGTTATCGCCTGGGACGCCCCTGGTTACGGCCTGAGCGCGCCGCTGCCTGACGACACACCCAGTGCCGCGGATTACGCCGCCGCGCTCGCCAGCCTGCTCGACGGGCTTGGCGTGCAGCGCCTTACCCTGGTCGGCCATTCCCTCGGCGCCTTGGTCGCCTGCGCCTATGCGGCGCGCCACGCCGGCAAGGTCGGCCGCCTGGTGCTGCTCAACCCGGCGCGCGGCTATGGCAACGCGCCGCCCGAACTGCGCCGGCAAAAACTCGACGACCGACTGGCGCTGATGAACAAACTCGGCCCGCGCGAGCACGCCTTGCAGCGCGGGCCCGCCCTGCTCGGCCCGCATGCCGGCGACGCGGCGCGCGCGCTGGTCATCTGGAACGGCAGCCAGCTGCATCCCGAAGGCTATGCCCAGGCGGCGCGCATGCTCGCCGCCGGGAACCTCGCCGAAGACGCCGCCCGATACACCGGCCCGGTGCTGGTGGCCTGCGGCAGCGAGGATCGCATCACCCCGGAAAAAGGCTGCCGCCTCATCGCCGCGGAATTCACGCGGGCGGAATACATGTCGCTGCCCGGCTTGGGGCACGCCTCGTATATCGACTCGCCCGAACAGGTGAACACTTTGCTATTGAGCGTTCCATAATGGACAACAGTCAGAACGCTCAACCCCCTCTCCCCAGCCCTCTCCCGAAGGGCGAGGGTGAGAATGGCACTGATTCGCTGTCGCGAATTAGTGCAAGATCAACAAGGGCGGACTGAGATGGCGGACGAGCGTTACAACGTACCCGGGCTGGAGCGCGGCTTGCGCCTGCTGCAGCTGTTCGACCGCCAGAACACGCTCTGGTCTGCACCCGACATCGCGCGCGAACTCGATGTGCCGCGCTCGACGGTGTTTCGCATCATCCAGACGCTGGAACTGCTGGGCTTTGTCGAGCGCAGCGGCAGCGCCTACCGCCTCGGACCGGCGGTGCTGCGCCTGGGATTCGAATACATCGCGTCGCTCGAGATCAGCGAAGTGGCGCGCCCCATCGTCGAACAATTGCGCGACGACACCGGTTTTGCCGCGCAACTCACCATACTTGACGGTCGTGACGTGGTGTTCGTGGTGCGCGCCAGCATCGTCTCGGCCTTCACCAGCAACATACAGGTGGGCACGCGCCTGCCGGCGCACGCGACCGTGCTCGGCCGCATGTTTCTTGCCTACATGGACGATGCGGCGCTGCGCGCTCTGTATCCGGAGGCGCGCCTTCCCGCACACACGCCGCAGACACCAAAAACCCTCGCCGAATTGAAAAAGCTGCTTGCCGCAGACCGCGAACGCGGCTATGCGGTGAGCGAATCCTTCTTTGAAAGCGGCATCTCCGCCATTGCCGCCCCGGTGCGTGATGGCAACGGTGCGATCAAGGCGGCGGTCAGCCTGAGCATGACCCAGCCGGCCATTGATCCGAAGCTGCGCGACAAACTGGTCAGGCGCGTGCTCGCCGCCGCCGCGCAACTGTCGCACCGCCTCAACTACCGCCCGGCCGAGGTGGCGGCATGAGCGCCCTCTCCTACCAGCTCGAACAGCGCACCGGCGTGGTTACCGGCGGCTCATCGGGCATCGGCCTAGAAACGGTGCGCCTGATGCTCAAGACCGGAATGAATGTGGCGTTTTGCGGCCGCGATGAGGCAAGGCTGGCCGAGGCGGAGAAAACCCTGCGCGCCGAATTCCCCGCCGCCGGGCTGCTGGCGGCACGCTGCGACGTGCTCGACGCCGATGACATCGCGCGCCTTGCCGCCGCGGTTCAGGCGCGTTTTGGCGGCACCGACATTCTCGTCAACAACGCCGGCCAGGGCCGTGTGTCGCGCTTTGCCGACACCGGCGACGCCGAATGGCGCGAAGAGCTGGACCTGAAATTTTTCAGCGTCATCCGCCCGCTGCGCGCCTTTATTCCGATGTTGGAAAAATCAGCCTGCGCCGCGGTGGTCTGCGTCAATTCCCTGCTCGCGGCGCAACCCGAACCGCACATGGTCGCCACCTCGGCGGCGCGCGCCGGCGTGCTCAACCTGTCGCACTCGCTCGCCATCGAGCTCGCACCCAAGGGCATACGCGTCAACTCGCTGCTACTCGGACTGGTCGAATCGGGCCAGTGGCGCCGCCGTTATCGCGACCAGGCCAAGGCGGGCGAGTCCTGGGAAGACTGGACCGCGGCCCTCGCGCGCAACAAGGGCATTCCGCTCGGCCGCCTCGGCCGCCCCGCCGAAGCGGCACAGGCAATCCTCTTTCTCGCCTCACCGCTTTCTTCTTACACAACCGGAACCACGCTGGATGTATCCGGCGGATTGGACAGACATGCTTAAGAAAACACTGAATAACTCCCTTGTGTCGTCATTCCCGCGAAAGCGGGAATCCAGTGACGTGCGTCGAAAGTCGCTGGTTCCCCGCTTTCGCGGGGATGACGGTCTTGCTCAGCGTTTCCCTAGCGTCCTAGCGAACAAGCGGGCGACGCCCCCTTGCATATCCCCCATATCAGAGGCCATATGAACAAGGTTACCGTTGGCGAAGTGATAGCGGCATTTCTGGAACGCTGTGGTGTATCGACCAGTTTTGGCGTGATATCGATCCACAACATGCCCATCCTCGACGCCTTTCACCGCCGCGGCAAGATGCGCTTTGTACCGGCACGCAGCGAGGCCGGCGCGATCAACATGGCCGACGCCCACGCCCGTGTCGGCGGCGGCCTAGGCGTGGGCATCACCAGCACCGGCACCGCGGCGGGCAACGCCTGCGGCGCCATGGTCGAAGCCCTCACCGCCGGCACGCCGGTGCTGCACCTCACCGGGCAGATCGAACTGGAATACCTCGATCGCAAGCTCGCCTACATCCACGAGGCACGCGACCAGATGAACATGCTGGGCGCCGTATCCAAGGCGGCCTGGCGGGTGTGGAGCGCCGAGACGGCGCTGCCGACCATCAAGGAAGCGGTGCGCGTGGCGATGAGCGCGCCGGCCGGTCCGGTCAGCGTGGAAATTCCCATCGACATCCAGGCCGCACTCATAGACTGGCCCGCCGACCTCGAACCGCTGCCCCTGGCACGCAGCATTCCTTCGGCCGCCGCGCTCGATGCGCTGGCGGCAAAGCTGGCCGGTGCCAAGCGCCCGATGCTGTGGCTGGGTGGCGGCGCCCGTGGCGCCGGTACGGCGGTAAAACGGCTGATGGACCTGGGCTTTGGCGTGGTGACCAGCGTACAGGGCCGCGGCATTGTCGCCGAGGACCACGCCATGACGCTGGGCGCCTACAACTTGTACGGCCCGGTGGAGAAATTTTATGCAAGCTGCGACGCCATGCTGGTGGTCGGCTCGCGCCTGCGTTCGAATGAAACCCTGACCTACAAGCTCAAGCTACCGCAGGCGCTGTACCGCATCGACTGCGACGCGCAGGCGGAAAACCGCTGCTACGCCAGCGACTACTTTGTCAGCGGTGATGCTGAACTGGCGCTCTCCGGTCTTGCCGACCGGCTGGCCAAAAAAATGCACGTCGATGCCGCCTTCGCGGCCGACCTTGCCGCGACACGCAACGCCGCACACAAGCTGGTGCGCGACGGCCTCGGTCCTTACAGCGCCCTCGTCGATGCCCTGCAAAAAGCCGCGGGCAGGGACTTTGTCTGGGTGCGCGACGTCACCGTTTCAAACAGCACCTGGGGCAACCGCGCGCTTGCCATCAACGGCCCGCGCGATGGCGTGCACGCCTTGGGCGGCGGCATCGGCCAGGGCGTGCAAATGGCGGTGGGCGCGGCACTGGCCGCCGGTGGCCGCAAAACGCTATGCCTCGTGGGTGACGGCGGCCTGCAGGTCAACATCGGCGAACTCGCCACCATGGTGCAGGAAAAGGCCGACGTGGTGGTGATACTGATGAACGACCGCGGCTATGGCGTAATCCGCAACATCCAGGATGCGCAGTATGGGGGGCGGCGGGCGTATGTTGACCTGCACACCCCCGACTTTGAAACCCACGCCCGCGCCATTGCCCTGCCGTTTGCGCGGCTAAAGGATCTGGCGGCGGCACCGGCGGCGCTGGCGGCGGCGCTCGCGCGCAGCGGTCCGACGCTGATCGAAATCGACATGTTGGCGATCGGCCCCTTTGCCACCGCCTTCGCCGGGCCACCGGTGAAAAAGCAGGCGCCGAAGGAAACCTCCCGTGCATAACATCCTGCTTATCGGCTCTGGCGCCATCGGCTCGGTGGTGTTGCGCGAACTCAAGGGCGACCCCGCCATCCGCCTGCGCTGGGTGCTCGACATGCCGGCGCGGCGCGAATCGCTGCAACGCGAACTGGGCGACAGCGGCACAGCCATCTGCTCGCTGGAAGAACTGGATGGCAAGCCGGACTTCGCCGTCGAATGCGCCGGCCATGCCGCGGTGAAAACCCATGTGCCGCAATTGCTGCAGCAAGGCATTGATGTCATCCTGGTTTCAATCGGCTCGCTGGCAGAACCGGGCATTATTGAGATGCTCGAGCAGGCGGCGCGCGCAGGCGGCGCGCAACTATCCCTGATCTCCGGTGCCATTGCCGCCATCGACGCCATCGCCTCGGCGCGCGTCGGCGGCCTCGATGAGGTGATTTACACCGGGCGCAAACCGCCGCTCGGGTGGCAGGGCACGCCGGCGGAAAAAATCGTCGATCTCGCCAAGCTTACCGGCCCGGCGGTGCTGTTCGAAGGCAGCGCCGGCGAGGCGGCGCGCCTGTACCCGAAAAATGCCAACGTCGCCGCGACCGTGTCACTGGCCGGCCTCGGCCTGGAGCGCACGCGCGCCACGCTGATCGCCGATCCCGGCGTGAGCAAAAACATCCATCGCGTGCAGGCCCGCGGCACTTTCGGCGAACTTGACCTGACCATTTCGGGCAATCCGCTGCCCGACAACCCCAAGACTTCGGCGCTCACCGCCTACAGCGCGGTGCGCGCGATCCGCAACCGCGTTGCGCCCCTGGTTATTTAACCCAGGTGATTTAACCCAGGTGATTTGAAAAGGATGATCTGACATGGGCGCCCTGGAACCGATTTTCATCGCCGGCGAATGGCGGCGCGGCGGCGGCGAGGTCTATACCTCGCACTACCCGGCCGACGGCAGCGTCAACGCCGAACTCGCCGCCGCGAGCCTTGATGACGTCAACGCCGCCATAGAGGCCGCCCACGCCGCCTGGCAGCGGCCGAACTGGCGCGACATCAAGCCGCACGAGCGCGCCGCCATCCTCTATCGCATCGCCGCGCTGATCCGCGAACGCAGCGAAGCACTGGCGCAGATGCAACGCCAGGACAACGGCAAGCCGATCAACGAAACACGCGCCCTTGTCGCCAGCGCAGCGGCGACCTTCCAGTTTTTCGCCTCAGCCTGCGAAACACTGGAAGAGACCATCACCCCGGCGCGCGGCGATTATCTGACCATGAGCGTACACGAGCCGTTGGGCGTGATCGCGGCGATCACCCCGTGGAATTCGCCCATTGCCAGCGAGGCGCAAAAACTCGCGCCGGCGCTTGCCGCCGGCTGCGCCGTGATCCTCAAGCCCGCCGAGGTGACGCCGCTCGCCGCACTGGAACTGGCGAAAATCTGCGAACTGGCCGGCCTTCCTAAAGGCGTGCTGAGCGTGCTGCCGGGCAAGGGCTCGGTCATTGGCGAGGCCATCATTCGTCATCCGCTGGTCCGCCGCGTCGCCTTTACCGGCGGCACCACCACCGGCCGGCGCATCGCCCATATCGCCGCCGACAAGCTGATGCCGGTGTCGCTCGAACTGGGCGGAAAATCACCCACGGTGGTATTTGATGATGCCGACATCGATCACGCCATCGCCGGCGTACTGTTTGGCATATTCAGTTCATCGGGCGAATCGTGCATCGCCGGGTCGCGCCTGTTCGTGCAACGGCGGTTGTATGCCGACTTCATGCAACGCCTGGTCAGGGCGGCGCAGGCACTGCGCGTCGGCGACCCCAAGGACGAACGCACGCAAATAGGCCCGCTGATCACGCCGCAGCACCGCAACACCATAGAGGGCTTCGTCAAGCTCGGCCTCGATGAGGGCGGCAGGCTGCTCACCGGCGGCAAGCGGCCGGAGGGCGCGATTTATGAGCGCGGCAACTATTACACGCCGACCATACTCGAGGGGCTGGCCAACAGCGCGCGCATTTGCCAGGAGGAGATTTTCGGGCCGGTGCTGGTGGCCCTGCCCTTTGACGACGAAGAAGACCTGGTGGCCCAGGCCAACGACAGCGTGTTCGGCCTTGCCGCCGGCCTGTGGACACGCGATTACAAACGCGCCTGGCGCGTGGCGCGACGCCTTGATACCGGCACGGTATGGATCAACACCTACAAGCTGTTTTCCGTATCAACGCCGTTTGGCGGCACCCGCGACAGCGGCCTCGGACGCGAAAAGGGGCGCCTCGGCCTGCTCGAATACACGTCACAGAAAAGCCTTTACTGGGGCCTCAACGAACAACCGCTGCCCTGGGCGAAGTGAACCCGCAACGCAACGACAAGAACGCAAAGAACGCAAGGACCAAACCATGAGCATCCTCGGAATAGACCAGATCACCTACGGCGTGGACGACCCCGCCACCTGCCGTCAGTTTTTTCTCGACTGGGGTCTCAAGCTCGTGCGCGAAAGCGCCGACAGGCTGGAATTCGAGTGCCTTAACGGCTGCGGCGTGATCATCGCGCGCAGCGACGATGCTTCGCTCGCGCCGGCGATGGAAACCGGCCCGACGGTGCGCGAGGTGGTGTGGGGCGTGGCTTCACCGGTCAACGTAAAAACCATCTCCGCCAAACTGGCCGGGGCGCCGGGTTTCTTTGAGCGCGACGGGGAAACCGGAGCCATCGACCCGAACGGGCTTGCCCTGCGCGTGCGCGTGACGCAAAAGCGCGCCATCGACATCAAGGGCGTGCCGATGAACAGCTGGGGCGATGCGCAGCGCATCGACACGCGCGCCCGCGTCTACGAGCGGGCCGAACCGGTCGAAGTCGGGCACGTGGTGTTCTTTACCGCGGCATTGGCCGAGGTCGAGGCGTTTTACTGCCAACGCCTGGGCTTCGCCGTTTCCGACCGCTACCCCGGACGCGGCCTGTTCCTGCGCTGCGCGCCGCACGGCGGCCACCACGACATGTTCTTTTTGCAACTGCCCACGGGCAAGCGCGGCGTCAACCACGTCGCCTTTGCCGTGCGCGACATCCACGAAGTGTTCGGCGGCGGGCTGCACTTTTCCAAGTGCGGCTGGGAGACCGACCTGGGACCGGGGCGGCACCCGATCTCATCGGCCTACTTCTGGTATTTCAAGAGCCCCGGCGGCGGGCTGGTCGAGTATTACACCGACGAGGACATGCTCACCCCGGCATGGCAGCCGCGCGAATTCGAGTCACGACCGGAGAATTTTGCCGAGTGGGCGATCCTCGGTGGCATAGACGGCGTCAGCCGCCGGCAAAAACAGGGCCCGGCGCCCAATTTCGCCACCCAGGCTGGGCAGGCCGCGCGCAAACCAGACTAAGCAGACCGGGCCCGTAGCGGCTACTTTTGCGGCGTCTTGAGAAAGCTGATGTCGCCGTAAAAGGCTTGCGTCTTGGTATCGGTGTTGTCGGTATCGGTCATGATGCCGACCGAATCAATGGTCGCCGGGTCCTCGCCAAAGGCGCGGCGGTAGTCCTCGACGATATTGCGCGTCTCTTGCAGCCACATGCCGGTCTTGTCGCGGCCGCTTTGCACCACGATCATCTTGATGCGCCCGGTATGGCTGTTGGTAATCAGCGATTCGGGCGGACGGCGGTTGCCCCAGATGTACATCAACGTGGCATAGGGCATTTCCTGTCCGGTGAATGCCCTGACCTGCGCGGCCAGCATGCGGTCATCGAAGGAGAATTTCGACTTGTCACCGGAAAAGGACAGCACCACGCGCGCCGGTGCGTCCTCAAACCGGCGGGTGGCGTTGTCGGCAGTGGCGATCTCCTGCGTGACTTTCCAGTGCCAGTGCAGCAGCGGATAGTGCCGCGGGTCGATTTTGACATCGTGAATCAGGCCTGAGGCCGAGGAGTCGGCGCTGGCACGAATGGCGATGCGCCCGTCATCGCTGACCAGCTGGTAGTCGGTGGACCGTTTGAAACGCGAGAAAGTCCAGATGCGCCAGCCGCCGGGCAGCGCCGCGCCGGCCTGGCCGGTCGAGAAGTGGGCCACATCCGGCAAGGGGACGCTGTCGGGCTCGTACGGCGCCAGCGCGCAGCCGGCCAGCAGGGCCGCGACCAGCAGACCTCCCCCTTTTACAAGCAGCTTGAAGGCCATTTTATTTTCGCTTTGAACCGGCAGACGCAATGATTGCATTTTAACCGCCCGCGCCCAAGCTTGCCTGTAAGGCATCATGATGTTTTTAAATACTTTTTACCCGGTTACCGGGTGCATCGGCGTGCCGCATATGTGAAGCAGCCAGCAAGCTAGCGTAGTAAAATTGCGCTTTCAGGCACGCATCAGATGCAACGCCAACGCGAAGGAAACACAGTGAGAATTGAAGTTCATGTGCACGGCGAGGTCGCGCTGCGCGCCGGCGTCACCGCCGCCCAGGTCGAGGCGGCATTGCGCCCGCTGCTCGAGTACATCGACGAGGACAACCTCGCCGATGTGCGCAGCGTCTATGAAGACGAGCCTGGCATACTCTACGAAGCGCGCGAGCACCTGCTGAGCATCTGCTGGTCGGGCGATGTCGGACGCAAGTTCGGCGAAAAAGTCCAGGCGGCCCTGGCCGAACTGGCCCCCTACACCGAGCGCGCCTCGGGCGTGTCACTGAGTTTCTACCACGACGACGGCCAGGATGAATTCAGCATGCTGTTCGTCGGCCCCACGCCCGAATCCATCCACGAAGCCGAACGGCTTTACCTCGTCGAAGAAATGTCACGCCTGCTCGGGCGCCACTTCACCGAGGCGGAAATCGGCGAGGTAGTGTCGCTGGTCAACCAGTTGTTCACGCGCAGCCGCGGCGGCAGCGGCACAACCAGCAGCACCACCAGCGCGCACCTTTCGGCGAGCGCGCGCAAGCGCCTGCACTGACCCGCAGCGACAAAAACCGCGTCGCTCAAAACGCCGCTCCGCGGACGGAGCGGGCAATAGATCAACGGCGTAATGGCAACAGTCGCTGAACCAGCGGGTGAGACACTTTCTTTTCCGTTCCGATGGCGAAAAAGTGCTCCTCGACACCTTCACACGGGCCGACACGCTTGACGCCGTAGCAGGCGGTCAGTTCATCGTGGATCACCTCTGCCGCAGGGAACACCCCCAGACCGCTCGCACCAAAGGTCTTGAGCAGGGCGCTGTCTTCGAATTCCCCCGCAACACGCGGCCTGATCTGAAGCTGCTCGAACCACTGGTCCAGCCGTGGCCGCACCATGGTGTGGGTGGTCGGCAGCAGGACCGGAACTTTTTCAAGTGAGCGCGGGAAACCCTTCCTCGCCGCCGCGAACAGCGCCGCAGAGGCGTACCACGCGATGGAAGAGGCGCCCAGCGCATGACTGTAGACCTTGATGTTGGGGTTGGACTGTGCCGCACGGTCCGCAAGCACGACATCAAACCGGTGCAGTGCCAGGTCACCCAACAGGTCGTCGAATTCTCCTTCGTGGCACAACAATCGCAGGTTCGGCTCCTGAATCACAGGCTCTAACAGGCGGCGAACCACCAGCTTGGGCAGCCCGTCCGAAATTCCCACCGCCAGTCGCACCCCGGGCAAACTGACCGCATCGCGAACCGCGCCCGGCAACTGCTCGCCCAACTGAAAGATCTGGTCGGCCTGGCGCATCGCCGCGACTCCGGCCTCGGTCAGTACCAGCCCCCTGCCTGCGGGCTTGAGCAGGGCATGCCCGAGAGAGCGCTCCAGTTCGTGAACCTGGGTGCTTACGGTTTGCACCGCCATCCCCAGGCGCTCGGCGGCACGCGACATGCCGCCCTCTTTCGCGACCACCCAAAAGTAATACAAATGCCGATAGCTGAAGGTCACTTTAACTCTTCTGTTTTAACGAAATAATATTACTTAATTATCTGCTTTTTTCGAATTCTCCGGGATCCTATCATGCGACCTCGTTCAACCAAAAGGAGGTGTGACATGCAAGTAACCGTCAAATCCGGCGGCAAGGAATTCTCCCAACTGCGCAAGCTGGCGGTCCAGCGCGCGCAATTTGTCATTCGCCGCCTCACCTGGCTGGTGCCGCACGCCAAAGTGCACCTGTCCGACATCAACGGCCCGCGCGGCGGCATCGACAAACGCTGCCAGGTGGAGCTGCAGACCGACAGCATGGGCACCATCGTCGTCACTTCCATGGCCCGGGACTGGCGCTCGGCCCTGGACAACGCGCTGGAGAGGGCCGCCCGGGTGTTGACGCGCAGCCTGCATCGCAACCGCGATCGGGGACACTTGCGACGCCAGACACTCAGCTTCGACACCTGAAAAAAGGAGAAATTCATGAACTGCCCAAACTGTCCCGATACCGGTCTTGTCATGAGCGACCGGCAGGGCGTCGAGATCGACTACTGCCCGCAGTGCCGCGGAGTCTGGCTAGACCGCGGCGAACTGGACAAGCTGATCGAACGCGCCGCGCCGGAGCAAACCCGCAGAAACACGCAGTCGCGACCGGACTATGCGGATTCGCACCCGAATGAAGCACAGCGATACCCACAGCGCGGCGGCAAGTCCTGGCTTAGCGACATTTTCGACTGATCCATTCACTCACAACCTTTGAAAGAAGACCATCCATGCGCACCTACCCCCTTAACAGCCCGCAGGCCGCGGCCCGCATCGTCACCCTGGCGATGATTTCCGACGGTCACCTTAGCCAGGTCGAACTGGACGTGCTCGACCGTCTTGGCGCACACACACAGCTTGGAATGTCAAAATCAGAGCTGCACGGGGTCACCCATGCCCTGTGCGAAGACCTGCTCGCCGGAGCGCACCACTCCTGGTCGGACGCCTGCCGCGTAGACGCCGCGACACTCGCCGCCCTGATGGACGAGATCGATGACCCCGACCTGCGTATCAAGGTTCTGAATTTGTCCGTCTCGGTGATCGAGGCGGACGAGCACATCGCCGAAGGCGAGTCATCTGTGCTCCTGGCTGCGGTCGAGCAATGGGGCCTGCGGCGCCAGCTTATGCAAGCGCCCGCCGGCGCCTGAACGCAAACGTCAATTCCGGAGGCCTGATCCGTGGAAGTGCTGGTTGATTTTTTGAATACGCCGCTGCTGGGCAAGGACGCCTGGCTGTGGCTGGTTTTTGCCGCCATTGTCGTCTCGCTGCTCGCGTTCGACCTCGGCGTATTGCACAAGGACGACAAGGAAATAGGCGTAGGGGAAAGCCTGGTCCTGTCAGGCGGCTACATCAGTGTTGCAATCGCCTTCGGCGCCTGGGTCTGGTGGTACCTCGGCCCCCAAAGCGGCACGGAATACTTCACCGGCTTTCTAATCGAGAAATCACTCTCCCTCGACAATGTTTTCGTCATCGCACTGATCTTCACCTACTTCATGATCCCGCGGCAGTACCAGCACAGGGTGCTGTTCTGGGGGATCCTGGGCGTGATCGTGCTGCGGGCGATCATGATCGGCCTCGGCGCGACGCTGGTCAGCGAATTCAGCTGGATACTCTACCCGTTCGGCGCGTTCCTGATATTCACCGGCATCAAGATGTGGATCGTCGCGGACCACATGCCCGACATCGGCAACAATCCGGCGCTGAAATTCCTGCGCAAGCACATGCGGGTAACCACCGAACTTCACGGCAACGCATTCTTCGTGCGACGGCCGGATGTATTGACCGGGAAGCCGGTCCATTGGGCCACGCCACTGTTCCTGGCGCTTTGCATGGTGGAGTTCATCGACCTGGTGTTCGCCGTCGACTCCGTGCCGGCCATTTTCGCCATTACCAGCGATCCTTTCATCGTCTACACCAGCAATATTTTCGCAATTCTGGGACTGCGCGCGCTCTACTTTGCGCTCGCCGCCATGGTCCACCGCTTCAAGTACCTGAAGTACGCCCTGGCGCTTGTCCTTTTGTTCATCGGCACGAAGATTTTCCTGGTCGGCATGATCGGCAAGATTCCGCCGGCGGTTTCACTCAGCGTCACCTTCGGTTTGATCGCCGGGGGCATCATCGTCTCGCTGTGGAAGACCCGCGGCGCGCCCGCCGCCCTGGAAAAAGCCTGACCCGGTGCATGCCCGCAAGCCCGTGTCGGGCAAGGCGGGCGGACTGCTGCGCCGGATCAGGTCGCCGGCTGCAGGGCCGATCGCAGGTATGCGAGCTGCACCTCGCGCGCCGCCAGCAGTTGCGCCGCCACCGCCACCGCGATCACACCCGGCTGCTTGCCGCCAATGCCGGCGATGCCTATCGGGCAGGTCATGCGATCAAGCATCTGTTGCGCAATGCCGCGCGCCAGGAGCCGCCGCTCAAACAGGCTGTGCTTGGTTGCCGAGCCTATCAAGCCGAACCAGGCGAAGTCGCCGCGGCGCAAAATCGCCTCGCTGACGGCCTGGTCGAGGGCGTGGTCGTGCGTCATCACCAGATAATAAGTACCCGGAAACGCCCGACTGGCGCGGCTTTCCAGCGCATCGTCTGTTTCTGCACGGACATTTCCGGGCAGTATTTGCGGAAACTGCCCCTCGCGACTGTCCAGCCAGGTCAGTTCGCAGGGCAGCGCGGCGAGAATGTTGGCGAGCGCGCTGCCGACGTGGCCGGCGCCAAACAACATGATGCGAAAATCGCAGGGCGTGATGCGCTCGGCCAGCGTCACTGCAGCGCCGTCGCGGCGCAATTCACACACGCTGTGGCCGGCTGACGAAGCGGCAATGACTTTGGGCACACCGGCTTCGAACGACGTATGCAAATCCGCAGCGCGGCCGGCGTCAAGCAGCGCAGCCAGCTCCTCGACCCAGACTGGACGCGGCCAGAACAGATATTCAAACACCAGTTCGGCCGCTCCGCCGCAACACTGGCCCAGGCTGGGCCCCAGAGGAAAGCGGTAATGCACCACGGGTGCGGCCTGCGTGTCGGCAAGCATCTCGCGTGCGATCTCGGCGGCGCGCAATTCCAGGTGGCCGCCGCCTATGGTGTCGAACAACCGGTCGCGGGTCACCAGCATTTTGGCACCCGCCTCGCGCGGCACCGAGCCCTGCGCGCGCGCCAATGTGACCAGCACCGCCGGTTCGGCCTGCGTGCGCAGTGCCCTTAGCCATGTTGCGTTGAGACTCATTGCTTCGCTGCCTTGGTGTCGCCGGCGGCCGCGCGCGCCGCAGCGACGGCAAACAGCACGCGCTCGGGTGTTGCCGGCGCGTCCAGGCGCGGGCTGACACGGGAGCCGGCCGCCGCCGCCACGGCGTCCTTGATGGCGTGGAACACCGAGATCGCCAGCATCAGCGGCGGCTCGCCCACCGCCTTGGAACGGAAAATACTGTCCTCGACATTCTGCCCGCGCTCAAACAGCCGCACATTGAAGGCCTCAGGCACGTCGCCGGCGACCGGAATCTTGTAAGTCGAAGGCGCATGGGTGCGCAACCTGCCCTTGTCATCCCACCACAATTCCTCGCTGGTAAGCCAGCCCATGCCCTGGACAAAACCGCCCTCGACCTGGCCGATGTCGATGGCCGGATTGAGCGAACGCCCGGCGTCGTGCAGGATATCGGCACGCAGCAGCCGCGTCTCGCCGGTGAGCGTATCGATGGCCACCTCGGACACCGCCGCACCGTAGGAAAAATAATAGAACGGCCGCCCCATCAGAGTTTTCGGGTCATAGGAAATTTTCGGCGTCTGGTAGAACCCGGTCGCAGACAGCGAGACGCGCCCAAACCAGGCGAGGCGTGCGAGTTCAGCAAAGCTGATGTCTTTTTCCCCGACATGCACACGGTTGCCCGCAAAGCGCACCGCCGCAGGCGCGACCTTGAAATGCGTTGCAGTGAACGCGATCAAGCGCTCCTTGAGTGTGCGCGCCGCCGCCTGAGCCGCCTTGCCGTTAAGGTCGCTGCCGCTCGAAGCGGCCGTAGCCGAGGCATTGGGCACCTTGCTGGTGTCGGAGGCACTGACGCGCACCTTTGCCACATCGATCTGCAGTTCCTCGGCCACCACCTGCGCCACCTTGGTGAACAAGCCCTGGCCCATCTCGGTGCCGCCGTGGTTGAGCAACACGGTGCCGTCGGTGTACACCTGTAGCAGCGCGCCGGCCTGGTTCATGTGCGTGGCGGTAAAGGAAATGCCGAACTTGACCGGCGTCAGCGCGATGCCGCGCTTGATCACCGGGCTCGCGGCATTCCATGCGGCGAGGGCGGCGCGCCGTTCGGCGTACTTCGCGTCAGCCGCCAGTTCGGCCACCAGCTCGTGAATGATGTTGTCCTCGACGCGCATGCCGTAATGGGTGGTGTCGCGGCCGTTGGCGCCGTAGAAATTGCGCCGGCGCACCTCGAGCGGGTCGAGGGCGAGGGTACGCGCCACTTCGTCAAGCACATATTCGATGGCCATCATGCCTTGCGGGCCGCCAAAGCCGCGAAACGCCGTGGCCGACTGGGTGTGGGTTTTCAGCCGGTGCGAGGTGATGGCGACGTGTTCAAGAAAGTAACAATTGTCGGCGTGGGTCATCGCGCGGTCGTTGATCGGCCCGGACAGGTCGGCCGAATAGCCGCAGCGCGAAGCGAGCATCAATTCCAGGCCGAGCAGGCGGCCGGTGGCGTCAAAGCCGGCGTCATAGCGCACCAGGAAATCGTGGCGCTTGCCGGTGATCATGATGTCATCGTCGCGATCGGCGCGCAGCTTGACCGGTCGCCCGGTATGGCGCGCGAGCAAGGCCGCGGCGCAGGCGAACAACGCCGGTTGCGTTTCCTTGCCGCCAAAACCGCCGCCCATGCGCCGGCACTCGACCGTGACGCTCGCCGCGGGCAGGCCAAGCGCCTCGGCCACCTTGAGTTGCACCTCGCCCGGATGCTGCGTCGAGTTGTGCACGCGCAGCGTGCCGTCTTCGAGAGGAATGGCGTAGGCGATCTGGCCCTCGAGATAGAACTGTTCCTGGCCGCCGAAACGAAACTCACCCTGCACGCGCCGCGGCGCGGCAGCCAGCGCGGCCACGACATCACCGCGCGCAAGCCGCACCGAGGGAATGACAAAAGACTGCGCGGCAAGCGCGTCGTCAATGGTCAGCAGCGCGGGCAGGTCTTGGTATTCGATGCGCGCAAGGCGCGCCGCGCGCCGCGCCGCATCCACCGTGTGCGCCGCCACGACAAAAACCGGCTGGCCGAAATACTGCACCTCGTCACCGGCGAGAATGGGGTCATCGTGCAGGATGGGGCCGAAATTGTTCTCGCCCGGGATGTCGGCCGCGAGCAGCACCGCGACCACGCCGGGCGCCGCGCGCACCGCGGCAAGATCGACAGAGACAATGCGTGCATGCGCGCGCTGCGACAGGCCGAAAGCGGCGTGCAGGGTGCCGCGCGCTTCGAGAATGTCATCGACATATGGCGCCGCGCCGGCAACGTGCAAATGGGCGCTGTCGTGGCGCAGCGCCGCGCCCACCCCGCCGAGAATGGCTGACTCTCCCTGGCCGGCCGCGCTCATGCACTCACCTGGCTGACACGCGTAATGGCGTCGCCGCCGGCGGTTTCGAGGTAAAAACGCTGCAGCAGGTTGCGCGCCGCCAGCGCGCGGTAAGCGGCGCTGGCACGCATGTCGCCGATGGGCTGAAAATCTGTATCAAGGCATTGCGCCGCGGCAGTGGCATTGGCCTCGTTCCATTCCTTGTCGAGCAGCGCCGCTTCGCATTGCCGCGCGCGCTTGGGAATCGCCGCCATGCCGCCAAAGGCGATGCGTGCCGCCTGCACCCGCCCGCCGCGCAACACCAGCCAGAACGCCGCGCACAGCGCGGAAATATCCTGGTCGCCGCGCTTGGACAGCTTGTAGACGCGAAACTGCGTCTGGCGCAACGGGTTGTGCAGGGGAATGAGGATGCGCTCGACGAATTCGCCGGCCGCAAGCGCGGTTTTCTGGTAATCGAGGTAAAACGCCTCGAGCTCCAGTTCGCGCACCACCGCACCTTTACGCAGCACCAGTTTGGTGCCCAATGCAATCAAAGGAGGCATGGCGTCGCCTATGGGCGAACCGTTGGCAATATTGCCGCCCAGGGTGGCGGCGTTGCGTATCGGTGGCGAGGCAAACCGACGCAATAATTCGCCCATTTCGGGGAAATGTTCGACCAGTGCGGGTTGCAGGTCGGAAAAATTCACGGCCGCGCCTATATCGAGGTGGGTGGCGCTGACGCGAAGCTGCGCCAGTTCGGCGACATTGCCGACGTAGAGGATGTCGCCAATGTCGCGCAACTGCTTGGTCACCCACAAGCCGACATCGGTGCCCCCGGCCAGGATGCGCGCCGCCGGGTGGCGCAGGCGCAAGGCCGCCAGTTGTTCCAGCGTCTGTGGCGCATGCAATTGCGCGCGGCCATCCCCGGTAACGAGGGGTTCACTGCGCTGCAGGTTTTTTAGTTGCGCCAGCAGGGTCAGCTCGGAATCCGCCGCCGCCGGCGATTCGGCGCCACAGGCCAGGCCGGCCCAGTCTCCGGCCGGTCCGGCCAGCTCGTACATCCTGCCCGCCGCGGCGACGATGGGGCGGTAGCCGGTACAACGGCACAGGTTGCCGGCGAGCGCGTCGTCTATCACCTGGCGCGAGGGCGCGGCATTGTTCTTGTACAGCGCAAACAAGGACATGACAAAACCGGGCGTGCAAAAGCCGCATTGCGAGCCGTGACAGTCGACCATGGCCTGCTGCACCGGATGCAGGCTGCCATCGGCGTACCTGAGGCTTTCGACCGTGAACAAGGCCTTGCCATCGAGGGTCGAAACGAACTGGATGCAGGCGTTGACGGCGCGGCAGCGCAGGCGATCCCCGTCGGCCTCGACCAGCACCACGGTGCAGGCGCCGCAATCGCCCTCGGCGCAGCCCTCCTTGGTGCCGCTGCGCCCAAGGTCCTCGCGCAGGTATTGCAAAACGCTGCGCGTCGGCGCGGTATCACGAATTTCCCGCACCACTCCGTCGAGGATAAAGCGAACCGTTGCCGAATCAATATGTTCCGCGCCCAAGGTGCCAACCTTCTTGATTTCCAGACCGAATCATGTTCATATCTGGTCGCAAAAATGTCAACAAAAAGCCCGATCGGTGCGCCAGTTCCGGCGTCTGCACGATTCGCCAAAATGGCTCAAGATAGACCCCGCTTGAAAGCAATTGGAACCAATTGGAACGAATCCAGCATCTTTCATGCCGGTGGCTGCATCATGGCACGCGGATTGCTAACATCACCAGCATTGCCAACCCGTTTTTTACTGTTTTCACGATTACCCTGAGCGAACCGCCAACGGTTCAATCCAGCACAACAGGAGAGCCCGCATCATGACTTCATTCACCCGACTCACCCGCCGCGGTTTCGCCGGCACTCTTGCCGCCCTCGCACTGGCGGCCTTCTCCGGCGCGGCTTTCGCCCAAGCCCAGCCGATGACCAAGATCCGCTTTATCCTCGACTGGCGCTTCGAAGGACCGGCGGCGCTGTTCCTGGTGCCCAAGGCGAAAAAATACTTCGAAGCCGAAGGTCTTGACGTCACCATCGACGCCGGCTCCGGTTCGGGCGCCTCGGTCAACCGCGTCGCCTCCGGCGCCTATGAAATGGGCTTTGCCGACATCAGCGCCATGGTCGAGTTCATGGCCAACAACCAGAACAACCCGGGCGCGCGCATGCAGGCGGTGTACATGGTCTATGACCACACGCCGGCCGCGGTGTTTACCCTGAAAAAATCGGGCATCAACAAACCTGCAGACCTCAACGGCAAGAAACTCGGCGCGCCGGTGTTTGACGCCGGCCGCAAGGCCTTCCCGATGTTCGCCAAGGCCAATAACCTCGACTCGGGCAAGATCACCTGGACCTCGATGGAACCGGCCTTGCGCGAGACCATGCTGGTGCAGGGCCAGGTCGACGCGATCACCGGCTTCACCTTTACCAGCCTGCTCAACCTCAACGCGCGCGGCGTCAAGGACGAGGACGTGGTGATGATGAAGTACGCCGACAACGGCGTGAAACTGTACGGCAACGTCGTCATTGCCAGCCAGAAGTTCATCGACCAGAACCCCAAGGCGGTGGCCGGTTTTCTTCGCGCGCTCTCGCGCGGCATGAAGGATGCAATCGCCGACCAGAACTACGCCATCCAGGTGCTCAAGGAGCGCGATCCGCTGATCAACGTTGCGCTTGAGACACGCCGCCTGAAAATGGCCATTGATGACGCCATCGGCACACCCGACTTCAGGGAAAACGGCATAGGCGCGATCAACAAGGTGCGCTTCGAGGACACCGTCGCCCAGATCGTATCCGCCTTTGGCATCAAGCAGGCGCCCAATTCGGACAACCTGTTCAACTCGAGCTTTTTCCCGTCCAAGTCGGAACGGCAGATTTTCTCCAAGTAACGGCGCACAAGTCCGCGAGCCCCTGCAAGCCGGGGGCTTTTTTTTGACTCTTCCCGGGAAGCCCCATGTCTGATGCCTTTGTCGAGTTCGACCACGTCGATCTCGCCTACGATGAAGCCAGCGGCAATGCCATCGAGGATATTTCGATGAGCATTCGAGAGGGCGAATTCATCGCCATTGTCGGCCCCAGCGGCTGCGGCAAATCGACCTTCATGAAACTGTGCACCGGCCTCAAACCGCCCACCAAGGGCACGGTCATCGTCGATGGCCGCGAGGTTGCCGGACCGCTCAAGATCGTCGGCATGGCGTTCCAGAACGCCACCCTGCTGCCCTGGCGCACTACGCTCGACAACGTGTTGCTGCCCCTCGAAATCGTCGAACCCTTCCGCTCGAACTTCAAGGCGAAAAAAGCCGAGTACATCGAGCGGGCGAAAAAACTGCTCAAGACCGTGGGCCTCGAGGGCTATGAGGAAAAATTCCCCTGGCAACTCTCCGGCGGCATGCAACAGCGCGCCTCGATCTGTCGCGCGCTGGTGCACGAGCCCAAGCTGCTGATGCTCGACGAGCCCTTCGCGGCGCTCGATGCCTTTACCCGCGAGGAATTGTGGTGCGTGCTGCGCGACCTGTGGACGCTGCAGCGCTTTACCGTGGTGCTGGTCACCCACGACCTGCGCGAGGCGACCTTCCTCGCCGACACTGTGTATGTGATGAGCAAGCGCCCGGGCAGGATGCTGGTCAAGCGCCACATCGACCTCGAACGGCCGCGCGACCTGGAAGTGACCTACCACGACGCGTTTACATCGATTGTTCTCGAACTTCGCGAGCATATCGGCCACATCAGAAAAACCTGACGGAACCCCACCATGGCAAAAAAACACAAACTGGAACCGATGGCACCGTGGATTGCGCTGGGCGGCATCCTGCTGACCTGGGAACTCTCCTGCCGCGTGTTCAGCGTTTCAGAATTCATTTTCCCGAGCCCAGTGGGCATCGTGCTGTCGCTGTTTGAATTCGCCGGGCCGATCACCAACCACGCGCTGCAAACCTTCTGGACCACCATGGTCGGCTTTTCCATCGGCGTGGTGGTCGGCGTGCTGCTTGGCTTCATCATCGGCTCGTCGCGCTTTCTCTACAACGCGCTCTACCCGCTGATGGTCGGTTTCAACGCCATACCCAAGGTTGCCTTCGTGCCGGTGCTGGTGGTGTGGTTCGGCATTGGTTCGACACCGGCCATACTGACGGCGTTCCTCATCTGCTTTTTCCCCATTACCGTTAACATCGCCACCGGCCTTGCCACGCTGGAACCGGAACTTGAGGACGTGCTGCGCGCCCTGGGCGCAAGCCGCATCGACGTGCTGGTCAAGGTCGGCATGCCGCGCTCGCTGCCCTACTTTTTTGCCTCGCTCAAGGTGGCGATCACCCTCGCCTTTGTCGGCACGGTGGTGTCCGAGACGGTGGCCTCCAACGACGGCATCGGCTACCTGATGATGTCCGCCGGCTCGCAAATGCGCATGCCGCTGGTGTTCGCCGGGCTGGTGGTGATCAGCGCCATGGCGATGCTCATGTACGAGGTGTTTGCCGTGCTCGAACGGCGCATGACCGGCTGGGCAACCCGCGGCATGAACTAGGCAGATGACTGGAAAGCCGCGCCAGTAGCGGCTTTCCAGCTAGTCGTCGTTTTTATTGGCGCCCAGGGAATCACTGATCAAGTCCGTCATTCCCGCGAAAGCGGGAATCCACCTTGAAGTAAAGCGTGGGTTCTATGAGTCAAAATGGATTCCCGCTCTAGTCCCCGGAGTGGGATTCGCGGGAATGACGAAGCGGAGACTTATTCGGTGCTTCCCTAAGCCAGGATCACCCGTGCGAACTTGCGCTTGCCCACCTGCAACACCACGGTGCTGCCGGCGACCAGCTTGAGTTCGCGATCGGTGACGCGCTCGCCGTCGAGGCGAATGCCGCCCTGCTCGATCATGCGCAAGGCTTCGGCGGTGCTGGGGGTGAGGCCGCTCTGGCGCAGCACATGGGCGATGCCCAGCGGCTGGCCGCCCAAGGCCAGGGTGACCTCGGGCATGTCCTCGGGCGCCACGCCCTGGCGGAAACGCGCCTCGAAATCGGCCAGCGCCGCATCGGCCGCGGCGCGCGAATGAAAGCGCGCCACGATCTCCTTTGCAAACCCGACCTTGATGTCGCGCGGATTGCGTCCGCCGGCCACTTCTTTTTTCCAGCCGGCGATGGTTTGGCTGGACTCGAAAGACAGCAGTTCGATGTAACGCCACATCAGCTCATCGGACACCGACATCAGCTTGCCAAACTGCTGCTGCGGCGCCTCGGTGATACCGACGTAATTACCGAGTGACTTGCCCATCTTGTTTACACCGTCCAGGCCCTCCAGCAGCGGCATGGTGAGTATGCATTGCTGCGCCTGGCCGTGCTGTTTTTGCAGCTCGCGACCGACCAGCAGGTTGAATTTCTGGTCGGTGCCGCCCAGCTCGACGTCGGTCTTCATCGCCACCGAGTCATAGCCTTGCATCAGCGGGTAGAGGAATTCGTGGATGGCAATGGGCTGGTTGCCCTTGAAACGCTTGGAAAAGTCATCGCGCTCGAGCATGCGTGCGACGGTGTAGCTTGCCGCCACCCGTATCATGCCGGCGGCGCCGAGTTCGTTGCACCAGGTCGAATTGAACAGTATTTCGGTCTTCTCCGGGTCGAGTATCTTGAACACCTGCTCCTGGTAGGTTTTGGCGTTCTCGAGGATTTGCTCGCGCGAGAGCGGCGGCCGGGTGGCGTTCTTGCCGGTCGGGTCGCCGATCATGCCGGTGAAATCGCCGATAAGGAACTGGGCGTGGTGGCCGAGTTCCTGGAAGTGGCGCAGTTTATTGATAACCACCGTATGCCCGAGGTGCAAATCCGGGGCGGTCGGGTCCATACCGAGCTTGACGCGCAGCGGCCGCCCGGTCTTGAGCTTTTCCGCCAGTTCGGTCTCGATCAGCAGTTCATCGCAGCCGCGCCTGATCAGTTCGAGCTGTTCCGCCGGGGCCGTCACCGGGCTGTCACCGAGGGTGGAATAAAGGTCATTTGTTTGCTAGAATGCGCCGTCTAAGCCGTTGAAAATACTGAGTCGTTAACATTTAGATGCAAGAATCTGAAAAACCGATTTTAGCCCAATCCCGTGCGTGGCAGCGACCGAAAATACGTCGCCTTGCCGCCGTTGCCGTCATCTCATGCTTCGGCATGGTTGCCGCCTTCGGCACGGTACCCGATGCACCGCTGCAACCGCTGACCAGCCAAACCGTGGTTGAGGCGCTCGCGCTGCCGCCAGCCGCGCCCGCGGCCGGCCAGGCACAGACTTACTGGAACGAGCAACGTTTCCAGCGCGGCGACACCTACAGCGCATTCTTGCAGCGCCTCGGTGTGGACGCCGACGAAGCCTATCGCCTCACGCGCGTGCCCGAGATGGCCAAACCCTTGCGCGCACTGCGCCCGGGCTCGACGGTGCAGGCGCAGACCGCCGATGACGGCAGCCTGCTGTCCCTGCGGCTTATCGCCACACGCGACACCGTGCTCGGCGTGGATCGCCTCGCCAATAGCGAGGGCTACCAGGCCTACGAACAGTCCGGCACCCTGCTCAGGCAAACGCAAATGAAGTCCGGCGAAATTCGCAGTTCGCTGTTTGCCGCGACCGATTCGGCCGGCGTGCCCGACAACGTCGCCATACAACTGGCCGACATATTCGGCGGCGACATCGACTTCCATCGCGACCTGCGCCGCGGCGACAGCTTCAGCGTCGTCTATGAGATCCACTACCTCAACGGCCGTCCGGTGTACTCGGGCCGGGTGCTCGCAGCCGAGTTCATCAACAACAAAAAAATACTGCGCGCCGTATGGTTTGACGACGACGGCGACGGCCGCGGCGGCTATTACACCCCCGATGGCAAGAACATGCGCAAGGCCTTCCTGCGCTCGCCGCTGGAGTTCTCGCGGGTGACCTCGGGCTTTAGCATGCGCTTTCATCCCATCCTGCAGCAATGGCGGGCGCACAAGGGCGTCGATTACGGCGCGCCCAGCGGAACACGCGTGCGCGCCACCGGCGACGCCGTGGTCGAATTCGCCGGCCGCCAGGGCGGCTATGGCAACATGGTCATCCTGCGCCATAACGGCAGCTACAGCACCACCTACGCCCACCTCTCCGGGTTCGCACCCGGCATCAAGAAGGGCGCGCGCGTTGCCCAGTCCGACGTCATCGGCTTTGTCGGGCAGACCGGTTGGGCCACCGGGCCGCACCTGCACTATGAATTCAGGGTCAACAACGAACACCGCAACCCGCTCACCATCGCCCTGCCGGCCGCGCTGCCGGTGGGCGCGGGCAAGCTTGCCGCCTTCCGCGCCTCGGCAGTCCCCCTTGCCGGACAACTCGACCTGCTGCGCAACACCAACCTCGCCCTGATGGAGTGAGCGCGCCCGGTCTCTACATCGGACTGATGTCGGGCACCAGCCTCGACGGCATCGATGCAGCCTTAGTCGACTTTTCATCCGCGTTGCCTCAACTGCGCGGCAGCCACTTCGCCGCCTACCCTGAAAAACTGCGTGCCCGCCTGCTCGATTTGCATGTCAGCGGCACCGACGAACTGCATCGTGCGGCACAAGTATCCGTCGAGTTGAGCCGCCTGTACGCGCAGGCGGTCGCGGCCTTGCTGAAAAAGCATGGCATCAATGCGGCGGACATCTGCGCCATCGGCTGTCACGGGCAAACCGTACGCCACCGCCCGGAACACGCTTATACCCTGCAACTGGGCGCACCGGCATTGCTGGCCGAACTTGCCGCCATCGCCGTAGTCGCCGATTTTCGCAGCCGCGATATCGCCGCCGGAGGCCAGGGCGCGCCGCTGGTGCCGGCCTTTCACGCCGCGCTGTTCACCGACCCCAAGTTGCACCGCGCCATCGTCAATATCGGCGGCATCGCCAATCTCACCAGCCTGCCGGCGGGCCATGACGGCACGGTAAGCGGCTTTGATACCGGGCCGGGCAACCTGCTGCTCGATGCCTGGGCGGCAAAACACCTCGGCCAGGCCTGCGAT
>CAMAWC010000034.1 GCA_945861875.1 Bordetella parapertussis | reverse complement strand
AAACGCCCGCCTGGCGCGCCTCTCCAGCCATCCCCCCCTTTGCAAAAGGGCGGCTAGGGGGAATTTTTTCGGTCACCGATAAATCCCCCCGCGCGCCTTCGGCGCGTCGGCCCCCTTTTTCAAAGGGGGAGAAGGTGAGCTCGTAGTCGCGCAGTGCCTTGCCGGTGTGCGACGTCGTGTGCGCCGCCACCTGCGCCGGCGTACCCGTGCAGACCACCGCGCCGCCTGCCTCGCCCCCCTCGGGGCCGAGGTCGATGATCCAGTCGGCGGCGCGGATGACGTCCAGGTTGTGCTCGATCACGACCAGCGAATGACCGCTGGCAATCAGGCGGCGGAAGGCGCGCAACAGCTTGGCGATGTCCTCGAAATGCAGGCCGGTGGTCGGCTCGTCAAACAGGAACAGCTTGCCCTTCGCCACCCTCTCCCCCGGCCCCTCTCCCGCCTTCGCGGGCGAGGGGAGGTTCGTGCGCACTCCCCGCCGTGCGGGGAGTGCATCTGTTTTAATGGCTTCAACGAGGTGCCCAGCGAGTTTGAGGCGTTGCGCCTCGCCGCCCGACAGCGTCGGCACCGGCTGGCCGAGCTTGAGGTATTCAAGGCCCACTTCGGCAAGCGGCGCCAGCGCGGCCTGCACCTCGGGCTCGCCGGCAAAGAATGCCAGCGCTTCGCTCACCGTCATGTCCAGCACGTCGGCGATGGAGCGCTTGCCCATCTTGTTTTGCACCGTGATTTCGAGCACCTCGGCGCGAAAGCGTTTGCCGTCGCAGTCGGGGCAGCGCAAGTACACGTCCGAGAGGAATTGCATCTCGACGTGCTCAAAGCCGTTGCCGTTACAAGCAGGGCAGCGGCCCGCATTTCCCGTCTTCGGTCCGGCGTTGAAGCTGAAGGTGCCGGCGGTATAGCCGCGTTCCTTGGACACCGACTCGTTGGCGAACAGCTTGCGCACCGCGTCCCAGGCGCCGACATAGCTCGCCGGGTTGGAGCGCGCCGTCCGGCCTATGGGCGACTGGTCGACCATGACCACATCGCCGATATGTTCGGCGCCGCGCAACTCGCGGAAAGCGCCGGGCATTTCTGTTGGTTTTCCCTTGGCCTTGAGCAAGGCGGCGTGCAATACGTCCTGTACCAGGGTGGACTTGCCCGAGCCTGACACGCCGGTGATGGCCACCAGGCAGTGCAGGGGAATTGCGACATCTATTTGTTTGAGATTGTGTGCGGAAGCACCGAGCAATTCCAACTGCCCCCTCACCCTAACCCTCTCCCCCGCAAGCGGGGGCGAGGGAATAACTGCCACCCCCTCTCCCCGTGTACGGGGAGAGGGTTGGGGTGAGGGGCTTTCGCCATCGGCACGCTTGCGGCCGGAGAGATACTGCGCCGTCAGGGTGTCTGAACTGCGCAGCTCTTCCTGGGTGCCGAAGAACACCACATTGCCGCCGCGCTCACCGGGGCCTGGCCCCATGTCGAGCAGGCGGTCAGCCTCGAGCATGATTTGCGGGTCGTGCTCCACCACCACCAGCGAATTACCGGCGTCGCGCAGGCGTTGCATCACGCCGATGACGCGGCCCATGTCGCGCGGATGCAGGCCGATCGACGGCTCATCGAGCACGAACAGGGTGTTGACCAGCGACGTACCCAGCGCCGTGGTCAGGTTGATGCGTTGCACCTCGCCGCCGGAGAGAGTGCGCGACTGGCGGTCCAGCGTGAGGTAGCCAAGGCCGACCTCGCACAGGTAGCGAGTGCGGCCGCGGATTTCCGTCAACAACAAGTCTGTTGCCTCGTCCAGGGGAGCGCCGGAGGGCGGAGCAGGGGCCCCTTCAGGGGATGCGACCCCGGAGGCGCTCGTAGCGCCCGCTTCAGATGGTGTTGCGCCCCGGGGCACTGCCCGCGCGGGCGCCCAGGGCAGGTGCAGGGTGTCGAGCAGGCTGCGGCAGCGGTCTATGGGCAGCAGCATCAAGTCGTGCACGGTGAGGCCGGGCAGGGCCTCGAGTTTGTCACGCGTGAATGCCACGCCATTGGGCATGAAGCGTTTGGCCGCGGGCATGGCCGCGTCGGCATCCTCTTTTGTGCCAAGGCGCCACAACATTGATTCGGTTTTAAGGCGCGCGCCATTGCAAGTCTCGCAGGGCGTGTAAGCGCGGTACTTGGACAAGAGCACGCGCACATGCATTTTGTAGGACTTGGTTTCCAGCCACTTGAAAAAACGCGCCACGCCATACCAGGTGCCGGGCCAGGACTTTTTCCAGTTCTCCCATTCCGGTTCGCCCTCGAGCACCCACTTCTTGTGCGCAGCGGACAGCTTGTTGAAGGGCGTATCCAGCGGCACACCGCGTTTTTTGGCGTATTTCTCGATGTCGTCCTGGCATTCGTGAAAGGCCGGCGTCTGCCAGGGCTTGATCGCACCGTCCTTGATGGACTTGGATTCGTCCGGCAGCACCAGCCCGAAATCCAGGCCGATGACGCGGCCAAAGCCGCGGCAGGTGTCGCAGGCGCCCAGCGGCGAGTTGAAGGAAAAGAGCGACGGCGTCGGGTCCTGGTAATGGATGTTGCAATCGGGGCAGTGCAGGTCGGAGGAAAAGCGCCATGCGGCGCCGAATGTTTCGCCCTCAGCTTGAGGATAGATATTCACCTTGCCCTGGCCGACGCGTAGCGCCGCCTCGAGTGCATCCATGACCCGTGTCTTGTCTTCGGCGGAAAAACGCAGCCGGTCCTGCACCACTTCGAGCAGCGCGCCCTCGCGTGCATGGATGCGCGTGTAGCCCTGGTGGGCGAGCAGCTGCTGCACCTCGGCTTCGCTGAAATTGGCCGGCACCGTAACCGGAAAAGTGATGACGAGGCGCGGGTCGCCGGCGAGGGCGGCGCGCGTTTTCAGCGCGGCATAAATCGCCTCGGGCGAATCACGCCGCACGGTCTCGCCGCAGCCGCTGCAGTGCAGGCTCGCGGTGCGCGCAAACAGCAGCTTGAGGTGGTCGTTGAGTTCGGTCATCGTCCCCACGGTCGAGCGCGAGGTGCGCACCGGGTTGGTCTGGTCGATGGCGATGGCCGGCGGGATGCCTTCTATGGCGTCGACCTGCGGTTTGTCCATGCGGTCGAGGAATTGCCGCGCGTAGGGGCTGAAGGTCTCGACGTAGCGGCGCTGGCCCTCGGCGTAAAGGGTGTCAAAGACCAGCGACGATTTTCCCGACCCGGACACGCCGGTCACCACCACCAGTTCGCCGGTGGGAATGGCCAGGGTCAGATTTTTGAGATTGTTCTGGCGCGCGCCGCGTATGACGATGGCGTCGGGTGGGGATTCTGGCTTCAAGGGGAGGGGTACCGGAGAGGGAGTCGTATTTTAGCGGCACAGCCGCTTTGCTGTCAGCGCCGGCGGCGCACCGGCATCACACAATAGGACATTGCGTTTTGCATGGCGATGGCACAATGCCGCGCTGGAAGCCTTGAAACCATTGCAGGCCGATTACATTTCATGGACTTGATGACTTTTTTCGCCAGCGCGCCCGAACGCACGGCGCGACAGCGTTGAAGCGCCGCGCTTTTCTTGCCGGCGCCGCCGGTGCCTTGGCCCTGCCGCGCGGCGTCGCGGCCCAGGCGGCGGCCGCGAACGCGACGCTGGATCCCTTGCTGTGGGTGATCACCCGCGGCGAGGCGGTGCGGCCCGGGCGCGTCAGGCTGGAGTTGCCGCCGCTCGCCGACAACGGCAATGCGGTGCCGATGAAAGTCACGGTCGACAGCCCGATGAGCGCGCGCGACCACGTCAAGGCCATCCACCTTTTTTCCGAGCGCAATCCACAGCGCAACATGGCGGTGTTTTATCTCGGGCCGCGCGCCGGCCGCGCCGAGGTGGTGTCGCGGGTGCGCCTCGCCGGCAGCCAGCGTGTCATGGCGCTGGCGGAAATGTCCGACGGCAGCTTCTGGTCGGGCAGCGCCGATGTCGAGGTCACGGTGTCGGCCTGCAGCGAAGGTAATTGACGCCGGTGCGAAGATCCGGGCCCAGACGCAGACCCAGGCCATGACCGCACGCATCCAGTTGCCGGTGCAGGCCAGACGCGGCGAGGTGATCGCCGTGCAGGTGCTGATCCGCCATCCGATGGAAACCGGTTTTCGCTTTGACGCGGCGGGCAAACCCATTCCGCGCAACTGCATCAACCTGCTGCGCTGCCGCTACAACGGCGTCGAGGTGTTTCGCGCCGACCTGTCCGCCGGCATCGCCGCCAATCCCTATTTGCAGTTCACCACCATCGCCGAGGCGAGCGGCGAAATGCTGTTCGACTGGATAGACGACGAGGGTGTGACGGGTACGGGGCGCGCGGCGCTGGTCGTGACAGGCTAAGCGCCGGCGGCTCCCGGAAAAAATCAGCAGGGCATGTGCAACGAAATCGCGTGTCGAAGCCTCGCGTGCATTTTGCTCGATGTGGCGCGAATCAGACCGCAGGTCCTCGCCAAGCCGTCCGCCAGTGCACTGATCAGGTCTGGATCTGCCTCGCGGTGCAGGCGCTGGATGTGCGCCGCATACTCGTCCGGCAGCGGGTTGATCGCATCGTCCTCCATGCGGCGCCGTAACGCGCCTTCTTGGGCGTGCGATATGAGCCAGGTGCCGGCGGCGAAAAGAGCACCCTTGCCGTTGTTGAATTCCGCCACCCAGGCCGTGCCGGCATAAGAATAAATGGCAATTTCCCTTTGTTTACCCAGTCGCAGCAGCTTGCCTTGAGGCGTGTCTGTTTGTTTGTTGTCCTGATGGCTTGTCATGGCGGCGTCCTTGTCCGTTGGGTTCCAATCGCCGTGTGCAAACGCGGCGCTAACGGGGACCATTGTGCTGAACGGCGCGGCCGCAGTCTTGAGGCGGCAGTCCCGGTTTGTCCGGGAAAACGCCGCCTGCCGGCCGAAAGGTCCGGGACCGTGGTCCCGGACCGGGATTAAGTGGGTTTTTTGCCGAAACCGGCATCGCGCGCGAGCACGATCGCCTGTGAGCGGTTTTCCACCTCGAGTTTGGCAAAAATGCTGGTGATGTGGTTGCGCACGGTTTTTTCGCTCAAGGAGAGTTGGGCGGCGACCTGGGCGTTGTCTGACCCCCTGGCGATCCAGTCGACGATGTCGCGTTCGCGCGGTGTGAGATTGGGGAAGGCCGCCGCTTCTGCGCGAGCACCGGGCAGGAAGGCGTTCACCTCATCGAACCAGACCCGCCATGCCGGTTCGTCTTCGAGCAGGACATGGTTGCGGCTGGCCAACGACACGAAACGGGCATCGGGTATGAGTCCGGCGAGCAAACGCCCTTCTTCGAAGGGCACGCGCGCGTCTCCCGTGGCGTGCAGCACCAGTGTCGGGCAGCTTATCTGTGGTGCAAGGGCGCTGACGTCGATCTGGCCCAGGGTGCGCATGAAGCGTACGGCATTTTCCGGCGAAATTGACACGCGCTCCAGTTCGTTCCACCAGTTGTGCTGCTCGGGTGTCCCGCCGGGGATGAATTGCGTGGTGAAGAATTGCCGGAACGCAGGATTGTCGCGACCCCAGCCGAGTTCGGCCAGCTTGACCATGGTTTGCGCTTCCTCGATTTGCTGCGGCGTGGGGTTGCGCCGCAGCAGTCCGCGCGCATAGCCACCGTACAAGACGAGATGGCTGACGCGCTCCGGGTGTCTTGCCGCGTAGGCGATCGCGATCGGCGCACCCTGGGACATGCCGAGCAGCGGAAAACGTTCCAGCCCCAACGCGTCGACCACGGTTTCCAGGTCGCTGACCCAGGCCTCGAACGAAATCTCGGATACCTCCCAGTCGGACAAGCCACAGGCGCGCTGGTCATAGCGGATGAACGTATGGTCGCGCGAGAGATCGTCCAGCCACTGCCGCCACACCGGGCTCTGCCAGTCGAATTCAAGGTGGTTAAGGAAGTTCGCCACTTTGACCAGGGGCGGACCTTTGCCGGAGCTGGCGTAGGCAAGCTTTACACCGTCGGGTGTCTTGCAAAAGCGGATGTGCTGCTTTGTCGCGATCATGGGCGCCGAGTGTGCCACAGCTGCTAGCCTCGCGTGAACCGCCTCGTTGCGAATGTTGACGCAAGGTCGCGCGCCACCGGCAGCGGGTCGCCGGCCAGTTGTGAGGCGAGGTGCTCGGCCAGCAGCGGCGCCCACAGCAGGCCGCGCGCCCCCAGCCCGAGGGCGAGGTGCACGCCCGGATGCTGCAACAGTTCGCCATACATGGGCATGCGATCGGGCGTGGTGGCGCGAAAGCCGGCGCGGCCGGTGAGGCTTGCGGCATCCAGTCCGCGGGTGAAGCCGGGCAGCAGCGACTCGGCGCGGACGAGATTCGCGGCGTGGTCTTCGACGCGTGCCTCGCGCTCCGCATCGTCGATCTGGAAGGTTGCGCCGAGAAAAAAACCGCCGTCCGCGAGCGGCGCCACCACGCCATCGCCGTCCACCGGTACCCGCGGCAGCGCAGCCCGGCCGGCCGCCGGCACGAAGCTCAACTGGCCGCGCACCGAAATGAGCGGCAGCGCAGCCTCGGGGACCAGCGCGCGCGCATCAAAGGCGGTGGCGATGATGACTTGCGCCGTCTCGCTGATCCCCCCCTCTGCTGTCTCGACACGCCACCGTGTTCCGGTCTTCGCGAGGCGCAGGGCGTTGGCTGAAAAGGCCCGCCGGACGGGCGTTTCCGGCCGATTGAGGTTGGCGAGGCAGAGCGCCGGCGGCGACGCCCAGGCGGCGGTGGGCATCCACCAGCCGCCGCCGCGCACGACGCAACCGGCGATGTCGGCGGCTTGGGCGGCATCGACATAACGCACCCAGTCGTGCGGAAAGTCGTGCAAAGCGGTGATTTCGGCAAGGCGTCCGGCCTCGGTTTCATCCCGCGCCAGTTGCAGCACGCCGCTTTGCCGCCAGGGCAGGGCATGCCCTTCGGCGACAAGCGCATTAAAGTGGCGCAGCGCGTAGCCCAGCGCCGGTCGCGACAGGCGCGCGTTGACCGCGTCCTCCTTGTTGACGATGGGCCGCAGCAGCCCGGCCGGGTTGCCCGAAGCCTCCTGCGCCGCCTGGGCGTGGCGCTCGACCAGCGTCACCGACCAACCGCGTGCGGCAAGGCGCTCGGCGCAGAAAGTACCGGCGAGGCCGGCGCCGATGACCGTCACGCTGCGGGCGTCTTGCGCCGGCGCCGCATGCGTCCCAGCGTGCGCGCTGGTGTGTCCGGCAAAGCGACCCGCGAGCATTTGCCGCTTGGTGCCAAAGCCCGCGCGCTTTTCCACGGCAAAGCCGGCCCCGGCCAGCGCCGCGCGCACGCTGCCGGCCACCGTCCAGGTGGCGAGGGTCGCCCCGGTCGCCGCGAGACGCGCCAATTCGCGGCAAATGGGCGGTGACCATATCTGCGGGTTTTTTTCCGGCGAAAAGCCGTCGAGGAAAAAGGCGTCGGCGCGGGCTTCCAGTTGCGGCAGCAGTCGTGCCGCATCGCCAAACAGCAGGGTCAAGGTGACGCGCCCCAGATGCAGGCGGTGAAAGCCGCCCCACAGGGCGGGCCACTGTGCGACCAGGCGGCCTGAAAAATCCGCCAGCTCGGGCCAGCGCGCATGCGCCGCCGCGAGGTCGCTTGCGCTGAACGGGTGCAGTTCGACCGCGATGTAGTGCAGGCGCGCGTCCGGCTTGTCGCGCGCAAACTCCGCCCAGGTGGCGAGAAAATTCAGGCCAAGGCCAAAGCCGGTTTCGAGGACGGTGAAAGTGTCACGTCCGCGCCAGCGTTGCGGCAGGCCGTTGCCGGCGATAAACACGCGGCGCGCCTGTTCCAGCGCGCCGCCGGCGTTGTGATAAATATCGTCAAAGCCGGACGAGATGAGCTCGCCCTGGACATTGAACTCAAGGCGGGCGGGTGTGACTGAAACGGGGGAGGACAACAGGAACCGACCGACTTTGATGTGATGCGCACCGCCGGGCGGCGGTGCTGCTCTGGCGGCTTACGGGGCGAAGCGCTTTTCGTAAGTGTCCATGATTTTTTTCACCGCACCGTCCTTGACCATGGCGGCGAGCGCGTCAGCGAGTTTTTTTACGTCATCCTTGGAGGTGCGCGGGCTGCAGGCGAGGTACAAGTCCTGCTCGCGCACCACAAACACCATTTTGATGTCCTTGACATTGGCGTCAGCGGCGACTTTTTTGGCCGAATAAAAATTGGTGATCCACAAGTCGACGTAATTGGGGTCGTCCTTTTTGAGCAGCAGTCGGGGCGGCAACTGCGAGTCTCTGCCCGCAAGGCGGAAATTGGTGATTGACCGGCTCATCAGGAAATCCACCTTGGCGTCGGCGGCGACGGCACCGATTTTCAGCGGGCGCAGGTCGGCCAGTTTGCTGACAGGTACGGCGAAATCGCTTTTGCCGAACACCGCCCAGCGGTTGAGCGACAGCGGGCCGACCCACTGGAACAGGCGTTCGCGGTTTTCCAGGCGTGCGGTCGAGTAGACGCAGGTGTCTTTTTCCGCCTGCGCCGAAGTGTAGGCCACGTCCCAATCCTGGACCTTGATCTGGATGGCTATCCCGGCGCGCTTGGCCATTTCGGTGACCATGTCGGTCGACAGGCCGGTGAACTTGCCGCCCTCGGTGTAATTGAAGGGGGCGTTCTCTTCAGTGAGCAGGGTCAGCGCGTGAGCCGGGGCGCAGGCGAGCAGGCCTGTTACGAGCAGCAGCGCGAGGCGGTTGGTCAGGGTGTTCATGGCAATCCTCGCATTTCTCACGTTTGGACGGGGCAGTAACCGGTGCCGGTGATGCCGCTTTTTAATCACTGGCAGTACAGTAGCATAGCCGGGGAGTCCTGCGTGCCCGGCGCAGCCGGATAAAGCGCGGGGGTCGGTTAGAATGCGCCCTACCCGTACATCGATTGACATAAAACCGCCATGGCCCAATACGTTTTCACCATGCGCCGCGTGGGCAAGGTCGTGCCCCCGAAGCGCCAGATCCTGAAGAATATTTCGCTGAATTTTTTCGCCGGCGCGAAAATCGGCGTGCTCGGCCTCAACGGCTCGGGCAAGTCCAGTCTGCTGCGCATCATGGCCGGCGAGGATACCGACATCGACGGCGAGGTGGTGACCATGCCCAACCTCAACATCGGTTACCTGCAGCAGGAACCCAAGCTCGACCCGGACAAGACGGTGCGTGAAATCGTCGAAGAGGGCATGGGCGTGGTGTTCAGCGCGAAAAAACGCCTCGATGAGGTCTATGCCGCCTACGCCGAGGCGGACGCCGACTTTGACAAGCTCGCCACCGAGCAGGCCGAACTGGAGGCCATCATCGCCACCACCGCCGGCGACAACGTCGATCACCAGCTCGAGATTGCCGCCGACGCGCTGCGCCTGCCGCCATGGGACGCAAAAATCGGCCCGCTCTCCGGTGGCGAAAAGCGCCGTGTCGCGCTGTGCCGCCTGCTCCTGTCCAAGCCCGACCTGTTGCTGCTCGATGAGCCGACCAACCACCTCGATGCCGAGTCGGTCGAGTGGCTGGAGCAATTCCTGCAGAAATTTCCCGGCACCGTGGTGGCGGTGACCCACGACCGCTACTTCCTCGACAACGCCGCGCAGTGGATTCTGGAACTCGATCGCGGCCACGGCATTCCCTGGGAGGGCAATTACAGTTCCTGGCTGGAACAAAAGGACAAGCGCCTGGCGCAGGAAGAATCGACCGAGTCGGCACGGCAAAAAACCATACGCCAGGAACTGGAGTGGGTGCGCCAGAACCCCAAGGGCCGCCAGGCCAAGAGCAAGGCGCGCCTGGCGCGCTTTGAGGAGCTGTCCTCCTACGAATACCAGAAGCGCAACGAGACGCAGGAGATTTTCATCCCCGTCGCCGACCGCCTCGGTGACTCGGTCATCGAATTCAAGAATGTCACCAAGGCCTACGGCGAGCGCCTGCTCATCGACGACCTGTCCTTCCAGGTTCCGGCCGGGGCCATTGTCGGTGTCATCGGCCCCAACGGCGCCGGCAAATCGACGCTGTTCCGCATGATCACCGGCAACCAAAAGCCCGACAGCGGCGAGATCGTCATCGGGCCGACGGTGAAGATGGCCTATGTCGACCAGTCGCGCGACGACCTTGAGGGCGACAAGACGGTGTACGAGTACATTTCCGGCGGCGCCGACGTGCTCAACGTCGGCCGTTTTGAAATGCCCTCGCGCGCCTACGCCGGGCGCTTTAACTTCAAGGGCACCGACCAGAGCAAGAAGGTCGGCAACCTCTCCGGAGGCGAACGCGGCCGCCTGCACCTTGCCAAGACCCTCATCGCCGGGGGCAACGTGTTGCTCCTGGACGAACCGTCCAATGACCTTGACGTTGAAACGCTGCGCGCCCTTGAGGATGCCTTGCTCGAATTCGCCGGCAGCGTGCTCGTAATCAGCCACGACCGCTGGTTCCTCGACCGCATTTGCACCCACATCCTTGCGTTTGAGGGCGATTCGAAGGCGACCTTCTTCAACGGCAACTACCAGGAGTACGAGGCGGACAAGGTGAAACGCCTCGGCGCAGAAGGGGCGAAGCCCAAGAGGATTCGTTATAAAGCGCTGAAGTAGGGGAGGCCCGCGTAGGGGCGGATAGGCTGGAAAGCCGCGCCAGACGTGCCTCTCCAGCCTGCGCATACTTGCCATGCAGCGAGCACTGTCTCCAAAGACCCGACGCGTCGTCCAGGCGATTCTGTACGAAGTCTTTGCTGTTGCCTTCGTCGGCCCGGCGCTCGCGCTGATCTTCGACAAGCCGGCAGTTACCGCCTTGTCGCTGGCCGTTTTCCTGTCCGTCTTCGCCCTGGCCTGGAATTACGTGTTCAACAGCTTCTTCGAGCGATGGGAGGCCGGTCAATCCCAAAGGGGCCGGTCGGTGCTGCGCCGGATTGCGCATGCCAGCGGCTTCGAGGGCGGGCTCGTCATCATGCTGGTTCCGGTCATCGCATGGTGGTTGGATATCACGGTGTTGGAGGCTTTCATTGCAGATCTCGGAGTGCTGGTCTTTTTCTTTGTCTATGCCTTGGTGTTTACCTGGGTTTTTGACCATGTCGTGGGCTTGCCGGCCTCGGCAATCCGGAAGAATGATGTCTGACCTGCCGGTCGCTTCCGTGAGTCCTGCAACTACTGTTGTCATTCCCGCGTAAGCGGGAATCCATGGGGTTGGTTCTTCGCAGCGCCAGCAGATTCTTTCTTTTAAGTTGGGTGGTTTCACTCCCCTGCGGGGAGCGAGTCACTTTCTTTTGCTTGTGCAAAATAAAGTAACCAAAGAAAACACACCCCCGACGCCGCCGCCTTCGGCGGTTCCCTGTGGTGCTCGGCAAAGCGGGCCGGCCCTTAAACTCGCCGCTGCGCGGCTCAAACATAAGGGCCGGACACCTCCCGCTTCGCCTGCGCTCCTCGGCGGCGCCGCAGGGGCCCCGAGGTCAAAGGCCAAACGCCAGTCGACAGCGTTCATGCCGTTTTTGAATTTAACTCCCGTAGGGGACGCCGAGAAGCGCAGCGCCGATGGGAGGTGTCCGGGACCTATGTCTGAGGCCCACGTCCTTTGTGGGCCGAGTTTAGGTTCCGGCCCATTGGCGCGAGCATCACAGGGCAGTCGCGCAGCGACCGGCACCTCCGGGTCGCCTTTTCTTGGTTCCTTCTTTTGGCGAAGCAAAAGAAGGGACTCGCTCCCCGCAGGGGAGTGAAACGACAAGATCAAAAGAAAGACAAACCGTTGCATCCTGCAAGGGACGAAACCACGATATCCCCGGAATGGCAATAGACCTCCCGTCCTAGCGGGCGAGGCTGTGCAACCGGATATACTTCCTCATCGCCACTGCGACAATCCGCAAAACCCCATGTCCCACATCCTTACCGAAAAACAAAACCACATCCTGCGCATCAGCTTCAACCGCCTCGAGCGCAAGAACGCCATCACCCGCGACATGTATGGCGCGCTGGCCGAGGCCATTGCCGCGGCCGAGGCAGATACTTCAGTGCGCGTGATGTTGCTGCAGGGCGACCCGACCTGCTTTACCGCCGGCAACGACCTCAAGGACTTTGCCGACAATCCGCCGCGCAGCGCCGATGCGCCGGTGTTCCGCTTTCTCGGCGCGATCAGCCACGCCAGCAAGCCCATCGTCGCCGCCGTCGCTGGTCCGGCCGTGGGTGTGGGCACCACCATGCTGCTGCATTGCGACCTTGTCTATGCCGCGCCCAATACGCGATTTCACCTGCCCTTTGTCAATCTCGCGCTGTGCCCGGAGGCGGCTTCGAGTTACCTGCTGCCCCTTGCGGCCGGTTACCGCCAGGCGGCCGAAATGCTGATGCTGGGCGAGCCCTTTGGCGTCGAGCAGGCCAGGGCGGCGGGCATCATCAATGCCGTGGTGCCCGAGGCCGAATTGTTTGCGCACGCCGCCGCGGCCGCGGCAAAGCTTGCTGCGAAGCCGCCCGGCTCGCTGCGCCTGACCAAGCAATTGATGAAAGCGGCGCACCTTGGTGCGATCGAAAAGGCCATGGCCACCGAGAGCGGGCACTTCGGCACGCTGCTCGCTTCGCCGGAAGCGAAGGAAGCGTTTTCTGCGTTTTTCGAAAAACGTCCGCCGGATTTTTCCAGGTTCAGCTAATAATGCGATGAATGGCTGCCCCGCTTCGTCATCCCCGCAGAAGCGGGGATCCAGTGTCGTGGGGTTTAAATTCAAAAGTCGCTGGATTCCCTCCCCGCTTTCGCGGGGACTAAAGGCCGCGGGAATGACGGAGAATTGTTGTGTGTCCCCCGGTTTCTGGGTTAACGCATTCAGGGAGCAAGCATGAGCCTCAAAGGCAAGACACTGTTCATTACCGGAGGCTCGCGCGGCATCGGCCTGGCCATCGCCCTGCGCGCGGCGCGTGACGGCGCCAATGTCGCCATAGCGGCCAAGACCAGCGACCCCAATCCGAAACTGCCCGGCACCATTCATTCTGCCGCCGCTGAAATCGAGGCCGCCGGGGGCAAGGCCTTGCCGCTGCAGGTGGACATACGCGATGAGATCGCAGTGCAGGCGGCGGTGCGCGCGACCGCCGAGCGCTTTGGCGGCATCGACATCCTCGTCAATAATGCCAGCGCCATCAACCTCACCGGCACGCTGGAAACGCCGATGAAACGATTCGACCTGATGTTCGGCGTCAATGTGCGCGGTACTTATTGCACATCGCAGGCCTGCCTGCCTTATCTTCTGAAGGCGGCTAACCCGCACATCCTCACGCTGTCGCCGCCGCTCAACATGAAGTCCAGGTGGTTCAAGAACCACGTCGCCTACACCATGGCCAAGTACGGCATGAGCATGTGCGTGTTGGGCATGGCCGGGGAGTTCCGCAAGCAGGGCGTGGCGGTCAACGCGCTTTGGCCGCGCACCCTCATCGCCACCGCGGCGCTGGCCATGATCCCCGGCGTCAAGCCGGAGATGGGACGCAAGCCCGAGATTGTCGCCGATGCGGCGCATGTGATTCTCACTCGCAACAGTGGTGGGAACAGCGGCGAGCGCACCGGCAACTTCTACATCGATGACGAGGTACTCGCGTCGGCGGGCATCACCGACCTTGCCGGCTACGCCATGGTGCCGGGCAGCACACCGCTGCCGGATATATTTCTCGACTAGTGGACGGCTGGAAAGCCACGACTGGCGCGGCTCTCCAGCATATCGCCATTTTTTGTCATTGCGAGGAGGCGAAGCCGACGCGGCAATCTTGTGGCGTTGCGGGGGCTGTCACAAGGGCGATGAGATTGCTTCGCTGCGCTCGCAATGACGGCGTTTTTTGGCTACGTGCCATCCCTGCTTGCCGCAGCTAAAAAATTTCCGGAAACGGCGGCAGTTCGTTGTGGGTGCGCAGCACCCGTACCATGCGCACCGCGGTCTCGGTGCCGCGGTAGTAGCCGGGCACCTGGGTGGTTTCGGCAAAACCGATGTCGGCGTAAAAGGCGCGCGCGCTGTGGTTGTTGACGCGCAGCTCCAGGTGAACGCGGGCGATGCCGGCGACGCGCGCCGAGGCTTCCAACCACCCGACCATGCGCCGGCCTATGCCCTGGCGCTGGCGGAGTTTACGCACAGCCAGCAGCGACAGGTGGGCGCGGTCGGCGGCAAATTGCATGATGGCAAAACCGATGATCAGCGGACCGTCACAGGCCACCAGGGTGAGGGTGTCCGGGTCGCGTATGGCGCGCAGCACGCGCGAGGGCGTCCAGCTCCAGCCCAGGCCCGTCTCTATCAGCTCGCGCGACATGGTCGCGATGATGCGCGCGTCCTCCTCGCCGGCAAGGCGCAGCGTCAGGTCAGCTTGTGAGCGCGGGTTCACGCGGTGCGGTGCCGGACGGGTTGTGCTGTGCTTTGAGCCCTGGTTCGAGACCAAAGGCCCCGGCGACAAGCTCGTAAGAGCGGCGGCGGCTGGCATAGTCGCCGGTGATGGTGAGGATGGACAATTCATCGGCGCCGTATTGCGCCGCCAGTTCAAGGAGGCGCGCCTTGACCGTGCCGGGCGAACCGAGCACCAGGCGCGCGCGCTGCTGCTGGATGTAGGCGCGCTCCTGTGCCGAGTAATTGCGCGCCGTCGCCTCGGCCAGGGTCGGCACCGGCGCATCCACGCCAAGGGCCATGTGCAGGCGCCTGAGGTCTATGCTTTTGGCCAGTTGTTCGGCCTCTTCGTCGCTGTCGGCGCAGATCACGAACGAACAAAGCAGCGCCGCCGGCCGGCGCTCGCGCGCCGATGGCTGGAATTTCGCCTGGTAGTCGCGCATCACCGCGTCACCGCCCTCGGCGCTGATGAAGTGGGCAAAGGCAAAACGAAGCCCGAGGTGGGCGGCAAGCGCGCCGCTATAGCCGGACGATCCGAGCAGCCACACTTCGGGTGCGGTCGGACCGGCCGGCATGGCTTTGACGCGCGCAAACGGATGGTCGGCGGGGAGGGTGTCATCGAGAAAGCCGACCAGGTCCTGCACCTGCTCGGGAAAGTCTTCGGCACCACCGTACTGGCCGCCGCTCATGGCGCGCGCCGTGGTCATGTCGCCGCCCGGTGCGCGGCCTATGCCAAGGTCGATGCGCCCCGGATGCAAGGCTTCCAGCATGCGAAACACCTCGGCCGTCTTGAGCGGGCTGTAATAGGGCAGCAGCACGCCGCCGGTGCCCACGCGTATGCGCGAAGTTGCGGCGGCCACCGCGGCGACAAGGATTTCCGGGCAGGGATCGGCAAGGGCGGCAATGGCGTGGTGCTCGGCCAGCCAGTAGCGAGAATAGCCCAGTGCTTCGGCATGCTGCGCCAGCGCGATGGTCTCGCGCAGCGCCTCGGCCGGCGTGTGGCCGGAGATGATGGGCGACTGGTCCAGCACGCCCAGACGCAGTGTCACGCCGGTTCTTTCACGCTGGCTCTTTCATGCGGGGATTTTCACCGCTCAGGCGTTGGTGAGAAAGGCGACCAGGCCGGCCGCCCCTATGGACAGCCAGAACAGGCCGATCATGCTTTTCTTGTCGGTCGCCGTGATGCCGCCTTTTTTCTTTGACTTCATGACGTACTCGATGATGACAAGCAGGATGCCGGCGCCGAAGGTGATGTAAGCCCATTTCAAATCCATGACGTCCCCTTGTTGCTGTGTTGAATGGTGATGCGGCAATTATACGGCGGTGCGCGCCGTGTGGCGTGTGGCGCGCATCATTCCGGCCCGGCGAAAGCCCAGCGCTGCAGCGGCAGCAGCGCCAGCCCGCACAGCAGGGCCAGTCCGCCCATTATGTAGAACGCCGTGTGAATGTCCAGCCAGTCCTTTAAAACACCCATCAGCAGGGGCGTGGAGAGGTGCGACACGCCCCAGCCCATGCCGCCCAGCGCCATCGCCGAGCCGCGCGTCTCGCTGGTGCTGACCATGCTGATCAACATCTGAAAATAAATGGTCATCAGCGCCGAACCGGCACCCAGGCCGAGCATGAACAGGGCAATCAGCAGCCCTTGCGAAAATGCCGCGGCAAGGGCTACCGAGAGGCCCGTCACCACCGCCGCAACCAGTGGGGTGCCGACGCCGCGCACCTGCTTTACGAGGTGGCCGGCGATGAACCCGGCGGCGATGGCACCCACAGCGCGCAGTGAAATGAGCGAGCCGGTTGCGTCCGAATTGAAGCCCTGCTCCACCAGCAGGATGGGGTAGAAGGAAAAGGACAGCGAAATGGGCAGCGCCGAAATATAGGCGCAGACCATGGCATAGCGGATGCTGCGTTTCTTGAGCAGCATGCGGTAGGTGGCGATCATCGGCAGGTGTGCGCCGCGCGGCCGCACGGCATGGCGGAACACCTGGTTGAGTATCAGCGCGATCAGGCCCGCCGCGGCCATCGCGGCAAAGCCGGCGCGAAAGCCGGCCGCGAGGATGATGAAGCCGGCACCGGCGGTGCCGCAAATCTGCCCGGCATTGGTCGAGCCGTTGAGCCTGCCCATTTGCACGCCCGACGCGCCGGGCAGCTGGCTCGCCATCGACCAGGTCGCCGGCCAGAACATCGCCCGCGCCGCGATCATCATCAATTGCGCCACGAACATCAGGGCAAAGCTGCGGGTCACCATGTACAACAGCGCAGCGAGTATGGTCATCACGCACGAGGCCATGGCGAGGTTCTTGCCGCCGAGGCGGTCGGAAAACGCCCCGCCCACCAGGTTGAGGATGACTTGCAACACCACCGGCAGCGCCACCAGCGCGCCGATCTGCACCCCGGTCATGCCCAGCGACAAGGCGTAGAGGGGAACCAGGATGTAAGTCGAACCGAGCGCGAAATTCCAGGCAAAAGAGCTGAGGAAAAACGGCGCCAGGGCGGCGAAACTGAGGGCGGGGCGGTTCATGGATGCATCATGAAGCTTGATTTACTTCAACATCAGACGGGCTGTGGAATCACTCTCTTTGATATCCGCTCAGCCAGAATCTGCTCGGCCAGCGGTTGCAGGCGGGCTTTGATGGTGTTACCCACTACGGCCAGCGCGACGGTGCTCAGGACCAGCAAGCTCAATCCAAGGTAGGCCGCCCAGCGCGGATCAAGTGCCCCACCCAGACGCCCGAACGTCCAGCCAATGCCAACCATCACGCCGATCCACAGCAAGGCCCCCGCACTGTCCAGCAGCAGATGGCGTCGCCAGGCCAGCAGCGATGCGCCCGCACCCAGTCCAACCAGGGAAAAAGTACCTTTGACGAAGCGATAACCCAGCAGAACGCCCAGGCTGTAGCGCTCAACCCCGGCGCAGGCCAGGGCGATCCAGGGCGCAAAGCCGGGAAAGGTGCGGCAGATCCAGGGGGAAGCGAATCGTCCCGCCACAAAGCGCACCTGGCTGCCGGCGATGCTGCCCAGTACGGTCGCCAGAACCACGGCGTCCACGCGCAGCGCCCCCTGTGCCGCGGCAAAGGCTGCCAGCATCGGCAGTGGCCCTGTCTGGCCAAGGCAGTAGACCAGCAGCAGGCCATAGACCCACTGGTCGTATCGCTCAATCCAGCCCAGCAGTTCTGCCATTTCCATGGCATCGAGTATGGGGGCGCGCCGCCACAAAATCTAGATTATTTCCCCGGTGCGACAAAACTCCTGTGGGGCGGCGCATCCGGGACGGGCGTGAGAAGGCGTTTGCGGGGAGGAGGGCGACTTCACTATTGCGCGCTGTGGCGAGCTTGCGCACTAAATCAGCGTTTCGCGCTGTAAGGCCTGCCCGATTGGCGCGACCAACCGGCATGGCAAATCGAGTGCGCAGAAAGAACATCATGAAAACATGGCTATCGCTTTTGACACTGTGCACCGCCGCAGGTCCGGCTGCCGCCGCCGCGCTGTGCAGCGCCCAAAGCGGCGCCCACACCGTGGCCCTGGTCGAGCTCTACACCTCGGAGGGCTGCGACAGTTGCCCGCCGGCGGACCGCTGGCTGCGCTCGCTGCCGCGCGAGGGCATCACGCCGGACAAGGCGGTGGCCTTGTCGCTGCACGTCGATTACTGGGACTACATCGGCTGGAAGGATCCCTACGCCAAACCCTTGTTCACCGCGCGGCAAAAGGAGGCGAGCGCGGCCAACAAGGCGAGCTTTGTCTATACACCGCAGGTGCTGCTCGCAGGTCGCGACTTTCGCCGCTGGTCCGGCGGCGGCCTTGCCGCGGAAGTAAGGCGCATCAACGCGCAGCCGGCGCGGGCGGATATTGCGCTGGAGATCCACGACGCCGGCGCGGGGCGCATCGAAATCAGGGGCAGCGCCAGTCTCAACGCAATCGGGGATAAGCCCGCGGGTAAGCCCGAAGATCGCGCCGACGCCCGGCTGGTGCTGGCGCTGTACGAGAACGGCCTGTCGAGCGCGGTGCAGGCCGGCGAGAACAAGGGCGCCACGCTGCAGCACGACCATGTGGCGCGCGACTGGGGCGCAGCGGTTGCCTTGGGTGGCGATGGTCGCGTGGAATCGAAACTCGCCGTTTCACTCGCCGGACGCAATCGCAGCCAGTCGGGCGCCGTTGCCTTTGTGCAAAACCGCAGGACCGGCGACGTGCTGCAGGCGCTGGCGCTGCCGCTGTGTGCAGCGGCGCCCTGACACACTGACACCCTGTCCCCTTGCGCCGCAGGGCTGTATGCCCTGCTAGAAAACGATCACCTGCCTGATCGCCTCGCCATTGGCGAGGCGGTCGAATCCGAGGTTAATCTCGTCGAGTTTTATTCTATGCGTCACCAGCTTGTCGATCGGCAGCCGCCCGGCAAAAAAAAGTGAAATGTAGCGCGGCAGATCGCGCTGCGGCACGGCCGAGCCGAGGAAGCTGCCCTTGAGCGTGCGCTCCTCGACCACCAGGTTGACCGCCGGCACGGCCAGCGTGGCGCTTGGCGGCGGCAGGCTGACGGTAACCGTGGTACCGCCGCGCCGGGTGATCTTGTAGGCCGTATCGAGGGCGGCAACCGCGCTCGCCGCCTCGATGGCCACCTCGACGCCGCCGTTGGTCGCCGCCTTGACCTTCGCCACCAAGTCCGGATCGCCGGCATTAAAGGTGTGCGTGGCGCCGAGCGTGCGCGCGAACTCCAGTTTCGAGTCGAGCTTGTCGATGGCGACGACCTCGCGCGCACCCGCCGCGAGCGCGCCCAGCAGCGCCGACAGGCCGACGCCTCCGAGGCCGACTATCGCGGCCGAGCTGCCCAGTTTCATTTGGGCGCAATTGATCGCCGCACCGACCCCGGTGAGCACGGCGCAGCCGAACAGCGCCGCGACATCGAACGGCAGCGCGGGATCCACTTTGACCAGCGAACCACGCGCCAGCACCGCATATTCGGCAAAACAGGACACACCGGCCTGGTGATTGAGCAGGCTGTTGTCGGTGCGATGCAGGCGGCGGTGTCCGCCGAGCAGCGTGCCGGCGACCGCGGCGACAAAGCCCGGCTCGCACAGCGCCGGTCGGCCCTCGTGGCAGGGCATGCAGTGGCCGCAATTGGGCGCGAACACCAGCGCCACATGGTCGCCGCGCTGCAAATCGAGGACGCCGGGCCCGAGCTCTTCGACGATGCCCGCGGCTTCGTGGCCCAGCACCATCGGCATCACCCGCGGCCGGTCGCCATTGATGACCGACAGGTCGGAATGGCACAGCCCCGCAGCGGCAATTTTTACCAGTACCTCGCCCGGGCCGGGCGGATCGAGCTCAATGGTCTCGATGCTGATCGGCCTGGTGGTCGCGTAAGGTTGCGGTATTTGCATCTGGTTAAGAACTGCGGCGCGGATTTTCATGGGTGTTCCTCCTGATGCATGGGTGATTGCCCTGACGCGACAACATAGCACAGCCGCACTTGCCGGACAGGCCACGGTTTTCGAATTGAAGGAAACCGCAGCCTGAGGTATTCCCGGAGCCCCTTGAAATAGTGCATAGCATGCACTAAACTGTTCCATGCCCACGCTGAAGCGGCTCTCCAACGGCAAGATCGCCATGTATGCGAACGACCACGGTGAGCCGCACTTTCATGTGTAAACGCCGGACGGACGTTGCAGCGTTTGGATTGTCAGGCTGGTGGTGATAGTCGGCAGTGTTGACCGGGCTGTGCTGGACGAGGCGCTGGCCTGGGCGCGGGAAAACCGGGAATTGTTGCGACTACGCTGGAAGGAACTGAATTCATGAAATTGCCCACCATCAAAGCGGCGCGCGCGCTGGCGCCGCATCGGGTCGAAGTGATCTGGTCCACCGGACGGATCGACAAGGTGAACGTCGGCGCCGCGCTCAAGGCGCATGCCTCGCTTGCGCCTGCGCTGAAGAAAGCACGCTTCGCCACCGTTGTACCGGGTGAATGGGGCCATTCACTTTCGTGGGGTGGGCGGGAAGGGGCTGAGATCGAAATCGGCGCGGACGCGGTATGGCGTATTGCGCGGGAACAAGCGACGCAGGGCGAGTCCGTTGACTTCTCCGCGTGGCGCGCCGCGCACGGGCTCTCGCTCACCGAAGCGGCGCACAGCCTGGGCCTGTCGCGCCGGGCGGTGGCGTACTACGAGTCAGGCGCCAAGCCGGTGCCGCGCGTGGTGGCGTTGGCGCTTAAGGGGTTTGATGCGAAGACTGCGTGAGTTGTTTGGGTCACGAACTGGCGCATCACGATTTATGTAATGCAGAACAGATCAAGGTTCTCGACGTGCAGGAACCCGTGGTCTGTCCCTGAGATTTCCGGTAGCGCTTGGCGACTGCCTGCTTCTGGCCGATTCCAGCCAGACTCGCTTTCGGTCCGTACTGTTTTGCCGGCGGCGAACCGCCAGGACTCGTACTTCCAGAGGGCGGGTTCCGTCGAAGCGATGTCCGGTCCCGCCTCTTGGGATGTCAGCTTCCGGAAGCCTTCGCGCCGATAAGATTCCTCCCTCGCGGCGGCCCATGCTGAGTATTCGGTACCGACGGGGACCTCGCCCTTGTACAGCAGATGGCACTTAACGGGGCAGGCCAGGAACGCCTCTAGCAAACGCGATGTGACCACGCTTGGCGGATTGTCGTTAGGCAGTTATAAATCCAGGCAACTTGGAAGCCTTCATATCGAAGGTTGCCGTCGCTCGACATCCGAGCCGTCGGTTTTGGACGCCGATCAGACAATCGGCGAAATCGGAAGTCGTATCCTTCCAGATGAAAAGGGCCTCCTCGATGGCCGGCTCATCCTCGAATCGAACATCGGCCGCGTCGAGCAAGCCCGAGATGGCCTCAATGATCAGGTTCTTCGGCAGGCTGTATCGGCTACGCAGTACCCATTCGGTTTCCAGGAGAACCAGCTGGCTGACGAAGACGCGGCGCCCTGCCGCGAGCTCGCGCTTGATCAGCTTTCGTGCCTTCTCAAACTGAGCTTCGTCATCCCGAACCAGGAAGCGAACGAGAACATTAGTATCGACCCCCAGCATCACCGCGACAACTGCTCAACCGGAACAGGCTTGCGACCCTTCTTGTGCAAAACACCCGCCAGTTCGATGACGCTTTTGGTCTTCACTCGCATGACTACTGTGGCATCTGGCATCAACGTGAACGTCATCCGGTCTCCGGCCTTCATGGAAAGACTATCCCGAATTTCCTTGGGAATCGTTGTTTGACCTTTGCTAGTAAGCGTGGCGTCGTTTGACATTGCATTCTCCTTTTGTCCTTACGTCTAGCATTATAGTAAGGCGATTGATTGCTGGCAATATGTTGATGATTTGTTACCTGAACGGCTGCTATCCGGCGACAGTACTGACTGTCTGCTGATGGCCGAAAGCAGTCATGCAGAAGCCGCGCCACAACAGGGGCGATGCCCCGATTCTGGCCGTGCCGAGCCTATGGTATCACCCGGAAACGCCCGTCCAGAGCGGCTTTCCAGCCATCGGCATGCAATAAATGAACAAAAAAAAGCCCTGCGCCGCATCCACGGCGCAGGGCTTTTGAACGGCTTTGCTGATCAGGCTTTGATCAGGTTGGTATCAAAGGGCAGGGTGCGCACGCGCTTGCCGGTGAGTTTGGCGATGGCGTTGCCGACCGCGGCGGCGATCGGGCCGAGGCCTGATTCACCGACGCCGCCCGGATGGTTGTCGGTGGGCATCACCTTGACCGTCACCTTGGGCGCCTCGTTCATGCGCAGGATGGGGTAGTCGTGGAAGTTCGACTGCTGCACCACGCCCTCTTTGATGGTGATGCGCTCGTTGAGGTGGCTGATGCCGAACATGATCGAGCCCTCTATCTGCACCGCGACGTTGGCCGGCTGCACCGCGACGCCGCAATCGACCGCGCTCCAGACTTCGTGCACGCGGAACTTGCCGGTTTTTTTGTCGACCGAGACCTCGGCGATTTCGGCGCAGTGGGTGTTCCAGGCGTCCGAGTAGGCGAAGCCCAGGGCGCGTCCCGCGGCGCGCGGCTTTTTCCAGTCGGCCATTTTCGCCGCTTCCTCGATGACGGCGCGTGCCCGCGGCACCTTCGCCAGCATGGCGAGGCGGTACTCAACCGGGTCGCGGCCGGCGCCAATGGCGATTTCGTCGATCAGCGATTCGATGGCGAACTTGGTGTAGCCGGGGCCCACGGCGCGCCAGAATCCGACATCGATGCCGCGCTGCTCGCGCAGGTACTCAACCAGGTGGTTGTGCACGTCGTAATTGATCTCGGCGCCCTCGCACACCGGTTGGTCCTTGCCGCCTGCCTGCTGAAAGAGCGGCGGCGCGACGCGCGCGTAAATCGACTCGGCGACGATGCGATGCCGGAAGGCGACGATGTTGCCCTTGTCGTCCAGACCCGCCGACAGGTGTTGCGCCACCAGCGGGCGGAACTTGTCGTTTTGCACGTCGTCCTCGCGACTCCAGATCACCTTGACCGGTTTGCCTTCCATCGCCTTGGCAAGAATGCCGGCATCGAGGATGTAGTCGTTCTCGACGCGGCGGCCAAAGCCGCCGCCCAGCAGCGTGATGTTGGCGGTGACGTTCTCGGGACGGAAGCCCAGCACCCGCGTCAGTCCGCCGACGATAAAGAACGGCGACTGGCTGGGCGCCCAGATTTCGATCTTGTCGCCGGTTACCAGCGCCGTGGCGTTCATCGGCTCCATGGTGGTGTGGGCGACGTGCTCGGAGGTGTATTCCGCGCTGACGGTCTTGACCGCCTTGGCCATGGCGCCCTTGGCGTCGCCCTCGGCATGGAAGGTCACGCCGCCGTCGGCGAGGTCGCGCGAGCGTGCGACGTAGGCCGCGGTGATCGCGCCCGAGCTGTAGCTGCGCGCCTTGGCGGTCTTGCTCCACTCCACCTTGAGCGCGGCCCTGGCTTTTTTCGCCGCCGGGTAATTTTCGGCGATGACGCCCACACCGTAGGGCATGGGTACGATCTTCACCACGCCGGCGACTTTTTTCGCCGCTGCATCGTCGATTTTTTCCGGTTTTTCGCCTTGCACCGGCGGACGCAACACCGTCGCGTAGAGCATGCCGGGCAGGCGCGTGTCTATGCCGTAGACCGCCTTGCCGGTGGTCTTGGACGGCACATCGACGCGTGGCGTGTCCTTGCCGATGAGCCGGAACTGGCTGACCGGCTTGAGGTCGGTCTTGGCCAGCGCCGGCGCCGTGTCCGGCACCCTGGCAAAGCCGGCGATTTCGCCGTAGCCCATTTTGCGTCCCGAGGTCGTGTGCACCACGCTATGCGGTTCGGTGGTGACGTGCGCCACCGGCACACCCCATTTTTCCGCCGCGGCGAGCATCATGATCTGCCGCGCCTGCAGGCCGGCGAGGCGCAGGATGTCGTAATACCCTTGGGTGGTGCGGCTCGCGCCGGTGACCATGCCGCCGCCGAAGCGTGGATTGCCGAAGGCCTTGGGATTGGCCGGCGCCTGCTCGACCCTGACCCTGGCCCAGTCGAGGTCCATGTCTTCGGCGATCAGCAGGGGCATCGCTGTCATGGTGCCCTGGCCCATTTCCGAGGCGGGCGAGTAAATGGTGACGATGCCGTTGGTCGCAACGTGCATCCATGCATTGGGTGCGAACGAAGCGGCCTGGGCGAAGGCTTCACCAGAGGCAATGCCGGCCAGTGGTGCGCCGAACAGCACGCCGAATGCGGCGCCGGTGCCCGAGAGCAGGAAGGCGCGGCGCGACATGCCGGCATAGGCAATGCCCTCGAAACCGGTGGCCTCAGGGAGGGTTTTGACTTTGGATTTGGGTGTGGTCATGGCGCGCTCCTTAGCCTTCTTTCGCGGCACGCTCTACGGCCGCGATGATCTTGTTGTAGGTGCCGCAGCGGCACAGGTTGCCCGACATGTGCTGCACGATTTGTTCGCGCGAGGGCTTCTTGTTCTTGGCCAGCAGCGCGGCGGCGGCCATGATCTGGCCCGACTGGCAGTAGCCGCATTGCGGCGCCTGCTCGGCCACCCAGGCTTTTTGCAGCGGGTGGTCGCCAAAGGTCGACAGGCCCTCGATGGTGGTGACTTTCTTGCCGGCCACCGCCGACAGCGGCGTGACACAGGCGCGGGTGGAGACGCCGTTGACGTGCACGGTGCAGGCGCCGCATTGCGCCATGCCGCAACCGAACTTGGTGCCGGTGAGGCCGAGGTTGTCGCGCAGGGCCCACAGCAGGGGCGTATCGGCGGGCATGTCGACTTCTTCTGCCCTGCCGTTGACGGTGAGTTTGACCATTGAATTCTCCGGAAAAAATGGGCGCTTTGGCCGGGTTGTTTCGGGTGCGGGTTTTTTACGGAAGCCAGTCTGCCATGATTTTTGCGGCCGCGGTATTGCGCTATTGCAGCAATGGCAGCGCGGGTAGACTGGTAACATGGTCACAATCGCAAAAGGAGGGAAGGGTTATGCCGATTGACAGCTATCTGATCTGGCTCATCGCCGGCCTGGTGCTGGTTATCACCGAACTGACCTCGGGCACGTTTTACCTGCTGGTGCTGGGTGTCGCCGCCCTCGCCGGCGCAGGCTCGGCCTGGCTGGGCGGGGCGTTCTGGGTGCAGACCTTGTGCGCCGCGGGCGTGGCCATTGCCGGGGTGTGGTGGGTGCACCAGCACCACAAGGCGAGCAATACCGCCTCCATGCCCTCGCTCGAGACCGGCCAGTCGGTGACATTCGAGTCCTGGGTCAACCAGTCGGGCGGCATGGCGCGGGTGAAATACCGCGGCGCCGGGTGGGACGCCGTCCTGCCCGCGGGCGAGTCGCCCGCCGCCGGCGACATTTATTACATCAGCGCGGTCGAGGGATCGAGCCTGCGTGTTGCAAAGACGCGTCCCTGAGCCTGACTGACATGCAAACAAGACCGCCCAAGCCGTCAGACTGGTTCGCCGACCTGACCTCCCATCTACCCGTCAAACCCCCGCAGGAGATTGGCATGTTCCCAAAACTGATAGGCATATTCATCCTCACTTTCGCCGTGGCGAGCATGGAGCAGACGCGCGGCTTCGCCGTGCCGTTCTTCATCATCGCCCTGGTGGTGGTGTTCGTCATCGAGGGCGTGCGCGTGGTGCCGCAGCAAAACGCCTGGGTGGTGGAGCGCCTTGGCAAGTACCACGCCACGCTCGAGCCGGGGCTCAACATCATCGTGCCGTTTTTTGACCAGGTGCAGTACCGCCATTCCCTGAAGGAGGTGCCGCTCGACGTGTCCGAGCAGATCTGCATCACGCGCGACAACACCCAGCTTTCGGTCGACGGCATCATTTATTTCCAGGTGGTCGATCCACGCCTTGCCTCCTATGGCTCCTCGAATTACATCGCCGCCATTACGCAACTGGCGCAGACCGCGCTACGCTCGGAAATCGGCAAGATGGAGCTCGATAAAACCTTCGAGTCGCGCGACGAAATGAACAAGCAGGTGGTGTCGGTGCTCGACGAGGCCGGGCGCAACTGGGGCGTCAAGGTGCTGCGCTACGAGATCAAGAACATCACCCCGCCGGAAACAATCCTGCGCGCAATGCAGGCGCAGATCACCGCCGAGCGCGAAAAGCGCGCGCTCATCGCCAAGTCCGAGGGCCAGCGCCAGCAGGAAATCAACATCGCCGAGGGCGAAAAGCAGGCGGCGGTTCTGAAGTCCGAGGGTGACAAGACCTCGGCCATCAACAAGGCGCAGGGCCAGGCCACCGCCATTCGCGTGGTGGCCGAGGCGACCTCGTTCGCGGTCGAGGCGGTCGCCGCTTCCATGGCCAAGGAGGGCGGCCAGCAGGCGGCCAACCTGAAAATCGCCGAGGCCTATATCAATTCCTTCGCACTGCTGGCGCGCACCAACAACACCATGATCGTGCCGGCCAACCTCGCCGACGTGTCCTCGATGATGGCCACGGCGATGACCGTGCTCGACAAGACGCGGCCACACCAGGCAGCCCCGACCAAGCCGGCGTGACTGCGGTAGTGAAATACTTAAAAACCCGTCGTTCCCGCGAAAGCGGGAATGACGACGAAGGTAGTCGATTGGCAAAGGAGAAGAAAATGAAAAATGACAGGTTATGGCTGGGCGTGTGTGCATCTATTCTTGTGGCAACGGCGCAGACCGCCTCGGCGCAGGGCTTCCCGTCCAAGCCGATAAAAATCATCGCGCCCTATGCCGCCGGCGGCGCCGCCGACCTGATGGCGCGTTACCTGTGTGAAAAATTGCCGCAGTCGCTGGGCCAGCCCTGCGTGGTGGAGAATCGCGCCGGCGCGGCCGGCATGATAGGCATGGAGGCGATGCTCAGGGCCGATCCGGACGGCCATACCCTGGCGATGATGCCCAACAACCTTTCCATCATCCCCGTGCTCTACGCCAAGGTGCCCTACGACACGCTCAAGGACGTGGCGCCGATCGCGCTGATGTCGAGCACGCCGATCATGATCGGCGTGACCGAGGGTTTTCCGGCCAAGACCTTCGGGGAACTGATCGCCATGGGCAAGGCCAATCCGGGCAAACTCGATTTCACCACCTGCGGCCCGGCCTCGCCGCAGCACCTTGCCGGTGAAATGCTCGGCTCGATGGCGAAAATGAAGTGGCAGCACATCAATTACAAGGGTTGCGGCGCCGCCATGGCCGACGTGTTGTCGGGAACGGTGCCGGTATTCATCAGTACTTATGCCCACTTCGCGCCGCAGATCAAGAGCGGCAAGCTGCGCGGCTATGCGATGCTGGGCGCCAAACGCAGCCAGTTCGCACCGGACTTCCCGACTGTGGCCGAACTGGGCTATCCCGAAGTGGACATGGATGTGTGGTTCGGCCTGGTCGGTTCGTCGAAAATCCCGCCGCAGGTGCTGGCGCGGCTGAATGCCGAGGTCAACAAGGCGCTCGCCCTGCCGGACCTGCGTGAACGCCTGCTGTCGCAACAGTACGAACCTCTTGGCGGCAGTTCGGAGCGCTTTGCCAAGCTGATTCGCGAAGACATGGACCGCTATGCCAAGGTGATCCGCGAAGCCAATATCAAGCCTGACTGAGGCGCGTCTGGTTCGCCGGGATCATAAGCGCCGGACTTTGATATAAATCAATCCAGCAGCATTCGTGTCGCCTAGAGTGGGGGTGTAGCCACACTTTAAGGAGTCCGGCATGACAGCACTAAAAGGCGCCCCGCCGGCGCCCATGACCGAATTGCGCGCGAGGCTGGCGCAGCGGCAGCGGGATCTTGAGACCGACATCAATCGCAAGCTTGGTGAAGTGCGCAGCGAGAAGGTGGGTTTTGATTCCAATACCAGCACTGACGGCGGTGACGCCGCACAGTTGGATGCACTGGGCAGCGTGCATCACGCCGAAGTCGAACGCGACCTCGCCGAGGTGCGCGACATCGGCGCGGCGCTGGCGCGCATGGACGCCGGCACCTACGGCACCTGTATCGGCTGCGGTGAACCGATTGAACCGGCGCGCATGCTCGCCTGGCCGACGGCCAAGCGCTGCACCACCTGCCAGCGTGAGCGCGAGCGTTCACAGGCCCGGACTTCATCGCTCTAGGAAGACGGGGCAGTCCGCGATTTTTGAATTGAAGAAACCTGGGGGAATCGCGGAAACCCCGGGAATTCGAAAATCGTGGCCTGTCCCCGGTTGCACTCAAATTCATCAACCCACAGGAAAGACATCATGAACTATCTGCACGCAGTCATCTGGCTGGATCACAAACGCGCACAAGTCATCCGTTTCGGCCGCGAAACCAGCGCGTCGGCCGCCATCACCCACGACGGCGGTGCGCGCCACCTGCACCACCGCCGCGGTTCCATCGGCAGCGGCCACGCCCATGAGGATCCGAAATATTACGAGCAGATTCTCGCCGCCGTTGGCGACACGCCGGAACTTCTGGTGACCGGGCCGGCCAACGCCAAGGTCGAGTTCGTCAAGCACATCCACAAACGCCATCCGCGCCTGGTCGACCGGCTGGTGGGCGTCGAGACGCTCGATCATCCGAGCGAGGGCGAACTGCTCAAGTTCGGGCGCGCGTATTTCAAGGCGGCCGACGCAATGCTGCCCGGCGGCGGCGAGAACCTGACGCGCTGACCGGTGCGCTTACGGCGGGCACCGGCTGGAAAGCCAAGCCTGGCGGGCGTTTGCGGGCGATATTCCTGCGTAAAGTGGTGAGTGTCCGCCGGCCGGGCGTGAGCTTTCGCTCCGGCCGGCGGTCGTTTATTGCACCGGGTGACAATGCTAAGCTACGGCTGTCGTTGAAATGGAGAGGCAGCCACGATGAGTCCTGAACAAAACGAACTGTTAACCCGCGTCGGTCCTGACCGGCCCGCGGGCGCGCTGTTGCGCCGCTACTGGCAGCCGGCGGCGCTGCTCGATGAATTTCCAGAGGGCGAGCGGCCGGTCAAGGCGGTGCGCCTGATGGGCCAGGACTTTGTGTTGTTTCGTGACGAGGCCGGGCGCTTTGGCATGCTCGACCGTGACTGCCCGCATCGCGGCGCCGACCTGTCCTACGGGCGCCTCGAGAACGGCGGCCTGCGCTGCCTGTTTCACGGCTGGCTGTTCGACGTCAGGGGCAAATGCCTGGAAACGCCGGCCGAGCCCGAGGGCAGCAAGCTGTGCGATCGCGTGTCGCAGCGTGCCTATCCGGTGGTGCAAAAGGCCGGCATCCTGTGGGCCTACCTCGGCGAGGGCGAGCCGCCGGCGTTTCCCGATTTTGACTGTTTTGTCGCACCCGACACCCACGTCTTCGCCTTCAAGGGCCTGTGGCAGTGCAACTGGCTGCAGGCGCTCGAGGTCGGCATCGATCCGGCGCACGCCTCCTTCCTGCACGTGTACTACGAGGACGAGGATCTGGGCCAGAGCTACGGCCGCCAGTTCCGCAGCGCCTCGAGCGACACCGACATACCGATGACCAAGGTGTTGCGCGAGTACAACCGGCCGGAAATCCGCATTGAAAAATCCGACTGGGGCCAGCGCCTGATCACGCTGCGCAAGATCGACGAGCAAAAAACCCATGTGCGCGTGACCAACACCATTTTTCCGCAGGCCTTTCTCATCCCGATGTCCGACGAGATCACCATCTCGCAATGGCATGTGCCGGTGGATGACACCAATACCTACTGGTTCACCATGTTCACCAGTTTTGGCAAGCCCATAGACAAAAAGCATTTCCGCGAAATACGCCTGAAGACTTATCCCGCTCCCGACTACCGGCCCATATTCAACCGGCAGAACCGTTACGGCTACAACCCGGACGAGCAAAAAACGCAGACTTACACCGGCATGGGCATGGACATCAACATCCACGACCAGTGGGCCTGCGAAACGCAGGGGCTGATACAGGACCGCACGCGCGAGCACCTTGGCACCAGCGACCGCGGCATCATCGCCTACCGGCGCATGCTGCTCGATGCGATTGAGGTGGCGCAAAAAGGCGAACGGCCGCTGATGTGCCTCGATGCCGCCGCGGCTGCCCAGTTGCACGGACCGGACACGGTCGACGGCGTCGGCCCGACGCAAAACTGGGAGGCCTACTGGAAGGGCCTTGCCGAACGACGCCGCGCCAACGCACCCTGGGCGCCGCCCGGGCCGGCGTCGAAGGCGGCCTGACGCGGCAATAGCAGACCCCAGGACATGAGTTTTATTGACAAGCACGGTCTGTGGACCGACGCACAGGCGCTGGCTGCGCGCGAGGTGCAGGCGCGCATAGCAAAAGACGCCATAGAGACGGTGCGCTTTGTCTTTGCCGACCAGCACGGCATTCCGCACGGCAAGGCGATCGTCGGCGACGGCGTGGCTTCGGCGATGCGCGAGGGCGTGCGCCTGGTCGGCACCATCCTGCTCAAGGACACCTCCGGCCGCACCGCATGGCCGATTTTCGGCGGTACAGCGCCCTTCGGCGGGCGCGATTTTCACTCCGCCTCGGACGTGGTGCTGGTGCCCGACCCGGCGACGTATCGCGTGCTGCCCTGGGTGGGCAAGACCGGCTGGATGCAGTGCAACGCCTATTTTCCCGACGGCCGTCCGGTGCCCTACGACACGCGCGCCATTCTCTCGCGCGCACTCGATCGACTGGCCTCATCGGGCTGCGAGTATGTCGCCGGGCTGGAGGTCGAGTTCTATGTCTTTCGTGTCGACAACCCGCGCCTTGCCACCAGCGACGCCGGCTGGCCGGCCGCCCCGCCCGAAGTAAGCCTGCTGCACAGCGATGTCAGCATGCTCCATAGCGGCTACCAGTTGCTGACCGAGCAGCGCTATGACCAGATCGAACCGGTGGTGTCCGAGTTGCAGCGCGCGGTGCTGGCGATGGGCATGCCGCTGCGCTCGGTCGAGGTGGAACTCGGGCCGAGCCAGTGCGAGTTCGTGTTCGCGCCCATGGCCGGGCTCGCGCCAGCCGACGCCATGCTGCTGTTTCGCAGCGCCGCCAAGCAGGTAATGCGCCGCCAGGGCTGCCACGCCAGCTTCATGTGCCGGCCCAAAGTGCCCGAGGTGATGTCCTCGGGCTGGCACTTGCACCAGTCGCTGCGCGATCCGGCGAGCGGGCGCAACCTGTTCATTCCGCAAAAATCCGCACACGCACACGCACACGCACACGCACAAGAGGCCGGGCACATCGGCCACTACCTGTCGGAGCTTGGCGGCAGCTTTGTCGGCGGCTTGCTCGCGCATGCGGCCGGTGCGGCGGCTTTTACCACGCCGACCATCAACGGCTATCGCCGCTACCGTCCCCTTTCGCTGGCGCCGGACCGCGCCATCTGGGGGTGCGACAACCGCGGTGCGATGTTGCGTGTCATCGGCGGCGAGGGCGACCCCGCCTCGCGCGTGGAAAACCGCGTCGGTGAACCGGCGGCCAATCCCTATCTTTACCTTGCTTCGCAGATTTTTTCCGGCCTCGACGGCATTGCAAAAAAGCGCGACCCGGGTGCTTCGGCCGACCTGCCCTACGAGACCGAGGCGCCGCGCCTGCCCACCTCGCTGCCCGACGCACTTGCCGCGCTCGGTGCGAGCGCCTGCATGCGCGAGGGCTTCGGCGCCGACTTTGTCGATTACTTCATACACATCAAGCAGGCCGAGTTGGCGCGTTTCAACGCCGAAGTGACCGACTGGGAACAACGCGAATATTTTGATATCTACTGAGAACAAATGCCCAACGTCACCCTGATCGCCGCCGACGGCATGCAAACCGCCCTTGAAGTCGCCGTGGGCGAAACGCTGATGCTCGCGGCGACGCAAAACGGCGTCGCCGGAATCGCCGGTGACTGCGGTGGCGTGATGAGCTGCGCCACCTGCCATGTCTATGTCGACGAGCCGTACTTGTCGCGCCTGCCCGCGCCGGACGGCGACGAGCTGGCGATGCTCGACTTCACCGCCGCCGAGCGCCTGCCCGACAGCCGCCTGAGCTGCCAGATCAGGATGAGCAATGGGCTTGACGGGCTGGTGGTGCGTCTGCCCGACAGGCAATACTGAGCGTGTGATCGGCGCTTAGGGCCTTGGCGCGCGCTCGTCCAGCAAGGCAAGGATGTTCTCGGCGGTGCGCTCAATGTGCGCAGTCATCAGGCGGCAGGCCTCCCTGGGCTTGTGGTCTATCGCCGCTTGCAGGATGTCGTGGTGTTCGGCGGGTACGGCGGCGTCAAAAGCGTGCGATGCGAGAAACAGCCGCCGGTAGCGCGCGCTGAAGTCATGCAAGGAGGCGCACATGCTTTGCAGCAATGGCATGCCGCAAGCGGCGATCAACGCGCCATGGAAGCGCCGGTGCTGCTGTTCCCATGCGTCCACACTGGCGCCGTCTTTGCGCCCGCTGCGCTCCAGTCGCGACAGGCTGTGCGAGGCCGCGACAAGGGCTTCTTCCCAGTGCGCATCGCCACGGTTTATCGATTCGGTCAGCGCCTGCGTTTCGAGAAGTTTTTGCAAGCGCGCCACTTCCAGGCAGTTTTCCCGCGATACCGGCGCAACGCTGAAGCCTTTTTTGTCCTCGAGAATGACGAAACCCTCCGCCGTTAGTCGTGCCAGCGCCTCGCGCATGGGCGACAGGCTTACGCCATAATTGGCGCGAAGCTCATCAATCGATATCTTGGTGCCCGGTGGCAGCACACCCGACACAATGTCGTTGCGCAAACGCGTGGCAAGTCCGCCGGCGAGGTTGCGTCCGGCTTCTCCAATGTCGATTGGCGCGGGGGCTGCTGATGTGCGGGAGCTCATTAAGGTTCTTTCTGTCGTTGGCGCGGGCATTGCCAGAATTGCGGCATTGTATCGGGCCGGCCGGCGGCAATGGCGCGACGACCGGGGCTTGACGCGAATTCAAAAGTCATGCCATGATAATAATCGATTATTCATAAATGATCGATTATCATGCAAGAGGTCGCAGGGTGCCGCCGGGCAGCGGCACGGCGTGGCATATGAATTGGACGGCAGAGGAGACTTCACCATGGGAATCATGCAGACCGACCGGACGCTCCCGGCCAACCGCCTTATTTTCGAGGTGCGTCGTGATGCGGCGCTGCGCGCGCGCTTCCGCGACGATCTTGACGGACTGATGCGCGACTACGGATTGTCGGAGATCGAGCAGCGGGCGCTGCGTGAAATTGATTTGCAGACCCTGTCCGACCTGGGCGTGCACCCGTATTTTTTGCCGCAGGTGTCGCGGCTGTTCAAGGGCGCGGGCTACAACCACAACGATAGTGAAGCGGCGCAGCTTTACGCGCAAAAAATGCTGAAGGGAAAATAGCTATGGCTGAAATCGTCTCCGTCATTGCCCTTGCGCACGCGCCCGGCGCAACCGGCTGGCTGGATAAGGCGCCGCAGCACGAGCAGGACGCGATCATCGCCGGCTACGGCCGCATGGCCGCGCGCCTGAGTGCGACCAAGCCGGACCTGATCGTTGGCGTGGCCAACGACCACATGCTCAACTTCAATGTCGAGAACATCCCCGACTGGTGCGTCGGCATCGCCGACCGCTGGCACGGCCCGGCGGAGTGGTTTCGCGACTGGGTTAACGTGCCGTCCTACGAAGTGGCGGGCAACCGCGAACTGGGGCGGACCATCGTGCGCGAGTGCGGCAAGCGCGGCATCAACCTTGCCTTCTCCGAAAAACTCGAGTTCGACGACAACTGGTCGGTGCCGCTGCACTTTCTTACGCCCGGCCACCAGATACCGCTGGTGCCCATCCACATGAACTGCGTTGTACCACCCATGCCCGCGCCGGCGCGCTGCGCCGAGTTCGGCCGGGTGCTGGCCGGGGTCATCCAGGCCTGGCCAAGCAAAATGCGTGTTGCCATCATGGCCACCGGTGGCCTGTCGCACGACCCGGGTGGGCAGAAGTATTTTGATGTGGATGAGAAGTTCGACCGCTGGTTCCTCGAACTGCTCGGCAGCGGCGACGACGCGCGCGTGCTGCGCGAGGTGACCATCGATAAAATGATAGGCGCCGGCGACGGCGGCACGGTGGAGTTGCTCGCCTGGCTGGTGGCCATGGGTGCCGCCCACGCTGTCAGGCCCGCGCTTGCCGCCGAAACCATGTTCTATGTTCCCTCGGTGCCGCTGCGTTGCGGCATGGGCGGGGTGGAGTGGGCGGTGACGGCATGAGCGCTGCACCGGCACTGCTTCTTGACCTGCCCTCGAAGATAGCTGCGGAGCATACCGCGGTGCTGGTCGTTGACATGCAGAATGATTTTTGCGCCAGCGGCGGCTATATTGACAGGGTAATCGGCAAAGACCCGGCCGCCTGCAGCGTGGTCGCCGTGCCGGTCAATCGCCTGGTCGCCGCGGCGCGTGCGCACGACGTGCCGGTGTTCTGGCTGCGCGCAAATTACGCCACTGCCGGCTTGCCCGAATCGATGCGCGCCAAACTTGCCGAACGGCGCATCACCGACGTGTGCTGCGCGCCGGGAACCTGGGGTTACGACTGGCACGGCGTGCAGCCCGCGGGTGATGAGCCGGTGGTGGACAAGGCCTGCTACGACGGCTTTGTCGGAACCTCCCTTGAGGCGCGGTTGCGCGGCCGCGGTGTGCGCAGCCTCGTGTTTGCCGGCGTACAAACCAACGTCTGCGTCGAAGCAACGCTGCGCCACGCCCATGCCCTCGGTTTTTATTGCGTCGTGCCCGAGGACTGCGTCGCATCGCATACGCCGCCGGCGCACGCAGCCACGCTCAACAATGTGCGCTTCCTGTTCGGCGACGTCACCACGCTCGCAGACGTGCTCAAATCCTGGGCGCCGGAAACGTGAAACCCGTTGACTGCGACCTTCGCCGGCACCTTGCATGAGCGAGCCAAAGGTGTACCTGGACTATACCCAGGCCGAGCTTGACCGCGCCTACACCCAGCGCGCCTGGGCGGCCAATGCGGACGAGGTGATAGCGCGCTACGGCAGCGAAAGCGCGAAGGTGCGCGCGCAGTGCGCGCATCGCTATGGCGTGGCGTACGGGCCCGGCGCGGACGAAACCCTGGACATATTTCCGGCGGCACAGCCGCATGCGCCGATACACGTGCACGTGCACGGCGGCGGCTGGCGCCACCTGACCAAGGACGAGGAGTCGTTTCTTGCACGGACCTTTGTGCCGGCCGGCGCGATGTACATTGCGCTCAATTTTTCCACCATCCCCGCGGTGCGCCTGCCCGAGATGATCGCCCAGGTGCGCCGCGCCATCGCGTGGATACACGGTCACGCCGCCGGGTATGGCGGCGACCCGTCGCGCATCCACCTCTCCGGACATTCCTCAGGCGGCCACATGGCGGGGGTGTTGTTGACGACAGACTGGGCGGCCTTCGGCCTGCCATTCGATGTCTTGAAAAGCGGCCTGGTGATCAGCGGCATGTACGACCTGAGGCCGGTGATGATGAGTGTGCGCAGCAGTTACGTGAAGATATCGGACGAAGAGATGGTGGAATTGAGTCCGTTGCTGCACATTGGGCGGGTGTGCGCGCCCCTCACCGTGGCTTACGGCGGTCTGGAAACGCCGGAATTCAAGCGCCAGGCGCAAAGTTTTGCGACAGCGCTCAACGCCGCCGGCAAGCCGGCGCGATTGCTTTGTTGCGAGGCGGTCAATCATTTCGAAATTCTCGAGCTGTTGGGCGATCCGGCGACGCCGTTTGCCCGGACGGCGCTTGAAACCATGGGGTTGCGGGACTGACGGGTACCGCGCGCCGACGTTCACCAACAATCACCAGTCCTTGAAACGGCTTTACTCTTAAAGAACAGGATATTCAAATGCTTGACGGATTCAAGATTTACGACGCTGATGCCCATGTCATGATGACGCCGGAAATGTGGCGTGACCTGCCCAAGGAATATTCGTTGCGCCGCCCCCGCCCTATTGCGATCGGTGATTCGGCCGACCTTGCGCATTGGCGCTCGGCCTGGCTGCTCGACGGCCGCATCGAACCGCATCCGTTTGGTCCGGGCACCCACGCCGCCAACACGCCGGGGATGACCATGGTCGAGTACGGCGCCAAGCCCGACAACGCCGGCGATTTCAATGCCGAGGGCCTGTCTATTGGCACCGTCACCGGGGGCGATGTCCCGGCCCGCCTCAAGGCAATGGATTCGATGGGCCATGACGTGCAGATGATATTTCCGAGCACGCTCTTCGCGACCCTTTCGATCGATCCGGGTTTGGAGGCGGCGCTGTTCCGCTGCTACAACCGCTATATCGCGGCGCAGTGCAAGCAGGCACCGAAGCGGCTCAAATGGGCGGGGCTGCTGCCCATGCGCGACCCCAAGCTGGGTATCGAGGCGCTGGAGGAAATGGTCAAGCTCGGTGCGAGCGCGGTGGTGGTGTTCGGCACCGTCGGCGAGCGCATGCACTCCAACCCAAGCTTCCGCCCGATCTGGGACGCTGTCGCCGCATCGAAATTGCCGGTGTGCGTTCACATGGCGATGAGCTTTCCGCCTTTCGACCAGGTTTGCCAGTCGATCCAGGACTCCAACATGATAGGCAAGGCGATGCCGGCGCAGCTCGCCTTTGTCGCGCTGGTGGGCCATGGCATGATGGAACGCTACGCCGACATGAAGGTGGCGTTTCTCGAGTTTGGCGGCGAGTGGATTTTCTATTCCGTCGGTCGCATGACCCATTACATGGAAATCAACAAGCTGCGCATGGCCGATCCGAAAATGCTGCCAAAAATGACGGCCGAGGAAGTCGCCAGCTCCGGGCGCCTTTTCCTTGCGGTAGAGTCGAGCGACAAGATGATGCCGCACGAACTCGCGTTGCTTGGCGACGGCCAGATACTCTATTCGTCGGATTTCCCGCACGGCGAGGGTCGCGACAGTGCGGCGCGCGAGATCATCGAGCGGACCGATATCACCAAAGTGCAGAAGACCAAGATTTTGTACGATAATGCGGTGAGTTTTTTCGGCGAGCCATAAAACGGACGGGGACGCTGCGGTGTCCCCGCCGGTTTGCCCCTGGGAAGAGGCGGCGCGCGTTCGCAGCACGTTCGCGCGCCCCTTGCCGGTTTGAAGCCATTTTGTCGGGAGAGTCACCCATCATGCCATCCGTTTGCCAGCGCATCGCCAGCCTGTTATGCGCCCTGCTGTTTTTGCCGCCGCTCAGCGTTCTCGCCCAGGACTACCCGAACAAGCCCATACGCCTGATTGTTCCCTACGCCGCGGGCGGCGCGGGTGACATTGCGTTTCGGTTGATATCGGGCGCGGTCGAGGAAAAACTCGGACAGCGCTTCGTCATCGAGAACAAGCCGGGCGCGTCGGGCAATATCGGCGCGGCAGAAGTGGCGCGCGCCGCCGCCGACGGGTACACGCTGCTACTGGGTGGCGGCAATAACTTTACGTCGAACCAGTTTCTGTACAAGAACATGGGCTTTGACCCGATCGCCGTATTCGACCAGATCGCGCTTATCTCCAACTCGCCGACGGTCGTCGGCGTGGTCCCCGGTGTGCCGGTCAATACGCTGCGCGAACTTGCCGCCTATGCCAAGGCCAATCCGGGCAAGCTTAACTTCGGCTCCCCCGGGGTTGGTACGCCGCCGCGCCTGTCGGCGGAGCTTTTCGCCGCGCTCGCCGACGTGAAAATGGTGCACATTCCGTTCAACGGTTCACCCGCGGTGATGCTCGCGTTGCAGCAGGAGTTGGTGCAACTCGCCTTCTATACCATGGGGCCGGTGCTGGCGTTGATTCGCGGCGGCAAACTCAAGCCGCTGGCCGTCGCGTCGACTTCCCGCCTGGAAGCCCTGCCTGGCGTTCCCACCAGCGCAGAGGCCGGTTTTCCGGAATTGCTTACCGGGAGTTGGCAGGGCATCGCCGCGCCGCGCGGTACCGATCCGATTATCCTGGACAAGATCAACGCGGCGGTGCGGGCCGCGCTCGCCGATCAGGCGGTGCGCAAACGCTTTGCCGACATGGGCGCGATCCCCGGTGACATGAGTCGCGGCCAACTCACCGCCTTCGTAAGAGAGGAGGCGGCGCGCTGGAAGAGGGTTGTCGATGCCGCCGGCATCCAGCCCGAGTAGCCGGGCCGCTTACACGGCGCCAGGGGGCGATTGCCCGCCCTGAAGTGTTTCGGAGTGCGTTGCAGGGGCCATCGCAGCCGCCTGGACTTGACCCTGACGCCTGTGTCCCGGGCGCAAGCAGGTCGTGGCTATCGGCGGGAAAGCCAATACCGGCGCGGGTTTCCAGCCACTTTCCCCTTGTGCTGCCGCGCCGCGCCGCGCAAGCGCTGCCTTTGTTAGGAAAAAGGGGCCAGGCTCAATTTCCCGTAGTCTGAAATTGAGCCTGGCCCCTTTTTCCGCTCCAAGGTGAACTCTCGGGCGGCGGGGCAGGGGTGGCAAGGTGTGATGACTTTGCCGGATCAACGCGCGATGGGTGTCGGCGGACTACAGGGTGTGCAACGAGTCGCTCGTTACCGCCGTAATCATCCGAATTGCCTTTTTTTTAGACCCTCCGCCGTCGCTTTCGCACCATGAAGACGCAGCGCGGCTAGCAGTTCCGCTTTTGAGTACGGCGGTTTTTTCAAGTCACTGAGCGACTTTGCAATCGCCAGGCATGTTCTGTCCGGCGCTGCATCAAACAGCCGATCCA
>CAMAWC010000033.1 GCA_945861875.1 Bordetella parapertussis | reverse complement strand
TGCGAAGTGGCCGGATGCACGCAGTACGTTGAAGACGCGCGCTTCGCCACGAACGGCAAACGCGTCGAGAATCGCGTCGAGCTTACACGCCTGCTGCAAGCCATTTTCGCCAAACGCAGCACCCGCGACTGGGTCGATGCGCTTGAAGCGGCCGGCGTGCCCAACGGGCCGATCAATGACATCGCGCAGGTATTCGAGGAGCCGCAGGTCAAGGCACGCAAGATCAAAATCGAACTCGACCACCCGGTCGCCGGCAAAATGCCCCTGGTAGCCAGCCCGATGCGCTTTTCCGGCACACCAATAGAACACAATCTGGCGCCACCGACGCTGGGCCAGCACACCGAGGAAGTGTTGCGCGCACTCGGCAAGGGCGATGCGGATATCGCCAAATTGCGCGCTGACGGAATAGTCTAGAAAGTTCTGATTAAGTCCGTCATTCCCGCGGAAGCGGGAATCCACCTTGACCTAAAGCGTCGATTCATTGGGTCAAAATGGGTTCCCGCTTCCGCGGGAACGACGAAATAGAGAATTATTCAGAGCTTCCTTAGATAGCTACCAGAAGCCGACCAGCATCTTGGTCGCCATGGCAAACATCAGCACGGCAAAAATTTTGCGCAGCATCTTGGTTGGCAGGCGGTGGGCCAAAGCCACGCCAAGCGGTGCGCACACTATGCTGCTAACGGCGATGCCGGCAAAGGCCGGCAGGTAGATGTAGCCCACGCTCCATTCGGGCAGGCCGTTTTGCATCAGGCCGGCGGCGACAAAGCCGATGCTGCCGGCGACGGCGATCGGAAACCCCACCGCCGCAGCCGTGCCAATCGCCTGCAACAGCGGCACGTTGCACCAGACAAGGAAGGGCACCGTCACAAAGGCCCCGCCGATCGCGGCAAAGGCCGAAGCCGCGCTGATCCCAAATCCTGCGGCAAACATGCCGGCAGATCCGGGCACCTGGCGCGACGGCCGGGGTTTGCGTTCGAGCAGCATGTTGCCCGAAGCAAGATAGACCATGACGCAAAACAAAATGGCGAACAAGCGCGTCGGAATCACCCCCGCCAGGGCCGAGCCAAGCAGGCCGCCGACCAGGATGCCCGGCGTCATCGCCTTGACCACATCCCAGCGCAAGCCCCCACGTGCCGAGTGTGAGCGCACGCTCGACATGGAGGTAAGCATGATGGTCGCCATGCCCGAACCGACGGCAAGATGCAGCACATGCTCGCGCGGCAGGCCCTGGGCCTCGAACAACATGACCAGCAGCGGCACCATGATCGCGCCGCCGCCTATGCCCAGCAACCCGGCAAAAAAGCCCACCGCCGCGCCGATGGCGAGGTAGCCCGCAAGCCATTCCATAGTTTTATATCTCCTTCATGCGCACGAATCTCCCCTCTCTCCCGACGGGGCGAGGCAAGGGGCCAGCCTTAATGGCCTTCATCCCGATACTTTCAACAAATGCGCGACGAGTTCAACAAAGCCATCGCCAGAGCGTGCGCCGGTGATGTAGGCGGGCGGTGATTCCAGCCGCGCACTGAAATCGGCGACATTGGCCACACCCACCGAACGCGGAAAATAGCCGAACATCGGCGCGTCATTGGGCGAGTCGCCGACAAACACGTAGTGCGCCTTTTCGGCGTCAAGGTCGACGCCAAAACGCTCGCGCATCAAGGTGCGCGTCATGCCCAGCTTGTCGTAATCGCCGAACCAGCCGTTGACGTGGATGGAGCTGACGCGCGCGCTCATGCCCGAATCGCGCATGATGGCGACGATGCGGTCGATCGCGGCATCGGGCAGGCGCGGCACATCCTCGCAAAAATCAATGGCAATGTCGGCCTCGCGATAAAGCTGGTCCGAGGCGATGCCGCTGCCGCCTACCTCCTTGAGGATCAGGCCGCGTATCGCGGCAAGGCGCGCGCGGTTGGCCATGCGCACCGCCTCATCGTCGCGAAAGCGCTTGCGCATTTTTCGCGACTTGTCGTCGTACTGAAAATAAAACGCGCCGTTCTCGCCGACCACCGCGTCCACCGGCCACATGCGCGCGATGTGGTCGCACCAGCCGGCCGGTCGCCCGGTAACGGGCACCACCAGCCTGCCCGCCGCCTTGAGCGACTCGAGCGCGGCATAGGCGCGCGCCGTCAGCCGCCCGTCGGTGGTGAGGGTGTCGTCAATGTCGCAAAATACGCCGCGGATGCCGGCGGCGTCGCGCAGGTCCGCGAGCGGGCGCATCAGGGCCTGGCTTTCATGAAGTCGGCGACGCGCGCACGCTCCTTTGGCGTCATGTGCAGTCCGCACTTGGTGCGCCGCCACAGCACATCCTCGGCCTCGCGCGCCCATTCATGTTCGACGAGGTAACGCACTTCGCGTTCGAACAATCCGCCGCCAAAGGCTTCACCCAGGTCGGCCACGGTCTTGGCTTCTCCGAGCAGCGCATCGGCGAGCGTGCCGTGCCGGCGCAGCAGGCGCGCCAGCCACTGCCGGTCAAGGCCCGGCCTCGCGGCGCGAATGTCGGCGAGCACCGCCTGGAAGTCGCGGCCGCCAAAATCACCGCCGGGCAGGGCTTCGGCATGTGTCCAGCCGCGCTTGGCGGGAAACCAGGGCGTGAGTTTTTCCAGCGCATGTTCGGCCAGTTTTCGATAGGTGGTGATCTTGCCGCCAAAAATCGACAGCAGCGGCGCAGCCGCGCTTTGCGCGCCGGCGTCGAGCTCGAAATGGTAGTCGCGGGTGACCGCCGAGGGATCGGTGGTGCCATCGTCGTAAAGCGGGCGCACGCCGCTGTAGGCCCAGACGACGTTTTGCGGCGTCACCGGCCGCCGCGTATAGCGGCTGGCCGCATCGCACAGGTAGGCGATTTCCTCTTTCGATATCTCCGGCCGCTGCTCGGACTCGCCCACCGCCACGTCGGTGGTGCCGATAAGCGTGAACTCGCGCTCATAGGGAATCAGGAAAATAATGCGCCGGTCGGGGTTTTGCAGGATGTAGGCGTGGCGCTTGTCATGGATGCGCGGCACGACGATGTGGCTGCCCTTGACCAGGCGCACCTTGCCTTGCGCGCCGATGCCGATTTCATTGTCAATGACCTGCTTGACCCAGGGGCCGGCGGCGTTGATGAGCGCACGCGCCGTCACCTCGCGCTCGCCCTGCCCGTCCTTGAGCGTCACGCGCCATACTCCCGCTTCACGCCGCGCCGCACTGCATCGTGTGCGCGGCAGGACGGTGGCGCCATGCGCCGCGGCCGAGCGCGCGTTGAGCACCACCAGGCGCGCATCATCGACCCAGCCATCCGAGTAGGTGAAGCCGCGCCCGAATTCGGACTTCAGTCCGCTGCCATAGGCATCGCCGGTGAGCTCGACACCCTGCGACTTGGGCAGCGTGGTGCGCCCGCCGATACGGTCATAAAGAAACAAGCCCAAACGGATCATCCAGGCCGGGCGCAGGTGCGGCTCGTGCGGCAGCACGAACTCCAGCGGCCAGATGATATGCGGCGCGATCGACAGCAGCACCTCGCGCTCGGCCAGCGCTTCGGCAACAAGCCGAAACTCGTAGTACTCCAGGTAGCGCAGGCCGCCATGAATGAGCTTGCTGCTTGAGGAAGAAGTCGCCGACGCCAGGTCATGCTGTTCGGCGAGCAGCACCGACAGGCCGCGTCCGGCGGCGTCGCGCGCAATGCCTGCGCCGTTGATGCCGCCGCCGATGATGACAAGGTCGTATTGGCTCAAAATGTTTGACTTTTGTTTTCGGAAACCCCCGCCAGGCGCGGCTTTTCAAGCGAAAGTAGTGACAGATTTGTCACTGTTCGCAGGCCGTAGACGGTGCGTGGGATGCCGGCTAGACCTGCTCTTTTATGAACCCGGCGATATGCGTGAGCAGTTCGTCTTCCTGGAAAGGCTTGCCGAGGTAGACGTTGACGCCGATTTCCTTGGCGTAGGCGCGGTGCTTGTCGGCCATGCGCGAGGTGATCATGATGATGGGAACGTGCTTGAGGCGCGCGTCGGCGCGCACGTTGCGCGACAGGTCAAAGCCGTCCATGCGCGGCATTTCGATGTCCACCAGCATGACGGCCGGGCTCATGCGCTGCAACTGCTCGAGCGCGTCGACGCCGTCCTTGGCGGTGACGAACTGGTAGCCCTCGCGGGCGAGCAGCCGGCCGGTGACCTTGCGCACAGTAAGCGAATCGTCCACCACCATGATCACCGGGGCGGCGACTTCGGCCACCGGCGCGGGCACCGGGGGCATGTCAACCGGCGCCGGCACTTCCCCGGCGGCGGTCGCCGCGGCCGCCGCTTCTGCCACAACGGCCGCGGCCTGCTGCGCGCGCTGGGCGAGTATCACGGGGTTGAGGATCAGCACAATGTCGCCGTTACCCAGCACCGTCGCACCGGTGATGCCGGGAATGCCGGCGATTTGCGGGCCGACGTTCTTGACCACGATCTCCTGGTTGCCGACCATCTCGTCAACCTCGACCGCGACGATGTCGATACCGCTTTTCAGGAACAACAACGGCGTGGTGCGGCGCGCCTCGCCCGCGGCAACCGGCGGCAGGGCGAGCAGCCGCGGCAGGTAGTGCAGCGGGTAGCGGCGGTTGTGCAGTTCGGCGTGGCCCGTTTCGCGCGCCGCGGCGATGTCCTTGGACCGCAGCTGCATCACCTGCTCCACCATGGACCCGGGCACGGCAAACAGGCGCCCGCCGGCGCGAACCAGCACCGCCTGCGCTACCGCCAGGGTGAGCGGGAGATAAAGGGTGAACCTGGCGCCCTTGCTCGCCTCGGTCTTGATCTCGACGCGACCGCCCAGGGCCACCACTTCGCTCTTGACCACGTCCATGCCGACGCCGCGACCGGCCAGTTGCGTGACATCCTGGGCGGTGGAAAAACCCGGCCGGAAAATCAGTTCCGCGAGCTCGCTCTCGGTGGGCTGGTCCTCTGCCGTTATCAAGCCCTGTGCGATGGCTTTTTCACGAATGCGCGCGAGGTTCAGGCCGGCACCATCGTCGGACAGCGCGAGCACCACGTCGTTGCCCTCCTGCCTCAAGTCAAGACGCATCTCGCCGGTTTCGTTTTTGCCCGCGGCACGGCGCCCCTCGGGCGATTCGAGGCCATGGGTGATGGCGTTGCGCAACAAATGCTCGAAGGGCGCGGTGATGCGCTCGAGCACCGAACGGTCCATCTCGACCTGCCCGCCGCGAATATCCAGGTTGGCGCGCTTCCCCAGTTCCTTGGCCGTCAGCCGCACCAGTCGGTAAAGCCGGTCACCGATGGACGAGAAGGGCACCATGCGGATGCGCATCAAGTCCTGTTGCAGGTCGCGGCTCATGCGCGCCTGCGCCGCCAGCGCGGCGTCGGTCTCGTCAACCGCGCCGGTGAGGTTCTGGTGCACCGTGCCGACGTCGTTGACGCTCTCGGCCATCATGCGCGTGAGTTCCTGGAAGCGCGAGAAGCGGTCGAACTCAAGCGCGTCAAAGCCTTCCTTGGTCTCGCTGACGATTTGTTGCTTCGACTGCATTTGCGTCTCGGCCTGAATCTCGACTTCGCGCAACTGCGCGCGCAGCCGGACCATGTTGTCGGTCAGTTCTTGCAAGGCGGCCTTGAGCGTGCGCATCTCGCCTTCGATGCGGGTGCGCGCGATGCTCACCTCGCCGGCCTGGTTGACCAGTCGGTCGATGACATCGGCGCGGATGCGCAGGATGCCCGCGCGCGCGCCCTCCAGCGCCACCGCGGCCTGGGCTGTCGTCTCGGCCGCCGGCGTAGGCGCCTCCTCCTGCACGACGGGCGCGACAGCCTGGGCAATAACCTGCGGCACCTGCGGCACCTCCGCGGCTGGCGGCTCCGCCAGCGCCGGGTTCTGCAACCGGTCAAACAGGTAACCCATGCGATCGAGCGAGGTTTCCATGCTGTCAAACAGCGATTCGGGCAGCGACCCGAGCGCGACGGCGTTTTCGATGCGCGTTTCCATGTGGTGGGTCAACTCGCCCAGCCCCATCGCACCGGCCATGCGCGCGCTGCCCTTAAGGGTGTGCAACAGGCGCTGCAACTGCTGGCCAAGTGAGGCGTCGGCGCTGTTGGCGCGCCAGGCGCGCAGGGTGTCGCCAATGGCCGGCACCAGTTCGCCCGCTTCCTCGAGAAACACCGGCAGCAGTTCCGGATCGAGCTCGTCCTGCATGCGCGGCTGGCGGCGCTCGGTTTCGATTTGTTCTGCTTCGAGCGCCGCAGCCCCACGATCCGGCTGCGCAGCCGGTGCGGCTCCAACGACCGGCACCGCAGCCGGCGGCGGGGCGGACTCAGGCTGCTCAGGTTCGCTGCCACGCAACTGGGTGGCCGCCGCAGTTGCGGCGCTGGCCGCGTTTTGCACGTTCTGCGCTGCGGCGACCGCGGCCGTTTCCAGGCGCTCTATCAGTTCGGTCGCCGGATCAGGCGGGATGCATTCGGCCACGCGCATCGCCATGGTATCGAGCGACGCGACCGCGTCGACGACCAGCGCCTGGTCAAAATCGCTGACCGAATCGTAGGACAACTGCTGCAACGCGCGCTCAAGGGCGTGGCCCAATTCGCGCATGTCATCAAGGCGGATGGTGCCGGCGATGCCGGCAAGGGTGTGCGAAGCGCGCAGCAGGGCATCGCTCACCACGCCGTGGTCCTTGAGCACTTCGAGCTCGTCGCGCATGACCGCCAGGTGGGCCGCCGTCTCGCCGACGAAAATGGCAAACAGCGCGGGCGAGACGCGAATCTCGCCGATTTCGATCGGCGCATCGAGCGGCTGCACGGGCGCTTGTTCAAGCTCCGGTGCGTCGACCGGCATCACGACGGCCTCGCCGGGCTCGGGCGCCGTGCTTGCGTCGGTAACAGCCCCGGGCGCCTCACCGGCTTGCACCCTTTGCGCCATTGCCACCAAGGCGCGCTCGTCGCTGGAGCTGCCGCCTTGTTTGAGGCGCGCAACGTTGTCACGGAAATACTCGTGTGCAGCACGCACCAACCCGATCAATGCCGGCGTCGCGTCGCGCGCTTCCTGCAACCAGTGGTTGATCACCTGCTCGACCGCCCAGGCCGCCTCACCCAGGCGCGTCAGGCCGACCATGCGGCCGCTGCCCTTGAGGGTGTGGAAGCCGCGACGGATGACCGTAAGCGCCTCCTGGTCCTGCGGCCTTGCCTCGCCGGCGGCCGCCTCGCGCGCAATACTGCCGAGCACCTCTTCGGCCTCCTCGAGATACACGGCGAGCAGTTCTGCGTCGACGGTCTCGTCCGTCGCGTCGATAAGCCTGACGGTCTCGGCCGAGGGAGCGGGAGCGGCGGTCCCGGGCACGATGCCCTCGATCGCCTGGGCCAGCGGGAGGTGCGGCAGCGCACCGGTGACATCGAGCATGGACAAGGCTTCGCTCGCCTGCGACTCGAGACGGGCATCGGCAACCAGGCCCGCGTCCTTTTGGATGGATTCGAGGTTCTGCTTCAGTTCCTGCTTGATTGCAACATCGTGCGGCTTGTCCTTCCACGCCTCAAACAAGGTGGCGGCGTCTTTCTTCTGCTGTTCGAGTTCGCTCTCGACCGAGGCACCGAGGCGCTGCGTGCGCTCCATCGGCGTCTCCGGCACGACCGGTTTGATCGGCTGCATGGCAAGGTCAAAGTCGGCCTTGCCATGGGCGAGCGCCTCAACGTAAAAGCCCAGTCCTGACAAAGCGTGCGCAACACGTTCGAAATCCTCCGACTGCGGCGCATAGACCTCGTGGGCGAATTGCGCAACGTCCTTGCGACAGGCCTCGAGCAGTTCGCCGGCCCGCGCCTCGCCGAGCATGGACAACGCGCCCAGCACCTGGCGGATGGGTTTGTCCAGCGCCGCCAGGTCGGTACGCTTGGCCGGATCGCGGAAAAAACCGTCCAGCGTCTGTTCGATCACGCGCAAATTGGCCTGTATCTCGGCCACCACCTGGTGCGTCGCCAGGCGATCCTGGGCGCGGCGCGACATCTCGTCGAGCAGCGGAATGTCCGGCGCTGCGGAGGGCAATTGGCCGAGTACACAGGCTTTCAGGCGGGCGGCCATCATTTGCGCCTGCTGCGCGAACTCCGCGCCAACGTCGGCATAGTTTTCGAGCGCGTTGTCGAGCAACAGCAGCGAAGTGGCCACTTCCATGGCCACCGCTTCGCCGGATTTTGCGGCGTTGCCGGCAAGCCACTCGGCAACCGCCGCCAGCTCGCGCGCAAGCGCGCCAATGTCGGTCTTGGGCAGCTGCGCCGCCCCCGCCCTGATCTGGACTGAAAGTTCGCGGAACGCCGCGAGGCTGGGCTGGTGGCCCGAGGCATATTTGTTCCAGGCATCCTTGGCCTGGGCGGCCTGCTCACGCAGGGCGCGCAGCAGCGGTTGCTCGGGCAGGGCCGACTCGCGCACGGCATCGTGCCCGGGCAGGCTGCCCTCAAGGGCGTACGTGTCGCGCACCGCGCGCAACAGCGCGCTCGCCGGGGCGGCGTGCGCGACAAAATAAAGCGTCTCGCGCATCAACCTCTCGGCGACATTCTGCGAGCCGTCTATCAGGCGTTTGAGCTGCTGCTCGATGCGCATGCACATGCGTTTTGCGTCAAGCGACGGGGGCAGGGCTTTTTGCGCAAGGGCGTCGCAAAACGCCGCCGCCGCCCACCAGAAAGCGCGCTGACTGGCCAGTTGCTGCGCCGCCTCGATTGCGCTGATGGCCTCGCGCATGTCCAGCGCGCCGGCCGGATCCTGCTTGATCCACTTCAGCAGGCCGCGCTGGAAGCGGCCGCGCTGCTCGCGAAAATAAGCCGACGCCTCTTCCGCAGTCAGCGGTGCGGGCGCAGCGGCGCGCGGCGGCGGGCGGTGCGAGAGGTCGGGGAAGTACAGATCGCCCGGGTCGGCCGCCACACTGCGTACTGCAAGCAGTTCGCGATAAATATCAAAAAGGCGCAACGGCTGGTTGGGCGCGCCGTTCATCAAATGGTCGAGATAGCCAGAGAGAGCGGCAAATCCGCGTTCTGCAAGCAAAAAGCCCCCGCCGTCGCGCAACAGCGTTTCCCGGTCAAGCTTGCCGAGGAAGGATTCGAGCTCCTCGGAAACGCGGGTGACGCCGTCAAGCCCGACAATCTGCAAGGCGCCGTGCACCTGGTGCAGCTGGCTCTGGCTGGCCTTGAGCAGGCTTGCGTCGGCGGGGTCGGCGACAAATTTCTTCAACAACTCGAGCGCGCGCGCGAGCGACTGGTCGATCTCCCCTTTTACCCAGGAGAGCGGCCCGATGTCGAATTCGACGCGCGAGTTCATGATGTGCTGGTGGCCTTGCTAGCGCTCAGGCGATCTTGAAGTTGGAAACCGAACCCTTGAGCTCCTGCGCAAGGTCGGAAAGCTGTCCGATGGACACCGCCGTCTGCTGCATGCCCTCGCTGGTTTGCTTGGTGACGGAAAGGATGTCCTGCATGTTGGTGGCAACCGCACCGGCCGTCTTCGCCTGCTGCTGGGTGGTGCCGGCAATGCCCTCGATCAGTTCGGCAAGCCTGGCCGACACCTGGCCGATTTCGGTGAGCGCCTGGCCGGCGTTGTCCGAGAGCTTGGCGCCCTCGACCACGCCCTGGGTGCTTTTCTCCATAGCCGCGACGGCCTCCTGCGTATCGGTCTGGATGGTCTTGACGATGGCCCCGATTTGCTTGGTCGCCTCGGCCGAGCGCTCGGCCAGCCTTTGCACCTCTTCGGCCACCACCGTGAAGCCGCGGCCCGCTTCGCCCGCGGATGCCGCCTGTATCGCCGCGTTCAAGGCCAGCACGTTGGTCTGCTCGGTGATGTCGGTGATCAGTTCGACGATCTCGCCGATCTCCTGCGAGGACTCGCCCAGGCGCTTGATGCGCTTTGCCGTGTCCTGGATCTGTTCGCGAATTTCACTCATGCCAGAAATGGAGTTCTGTACCGCCGTGGTGCCCTTCTGCGCGGCGGCCAGCGACTGGCGCGCCACGTTTGCCGATTCGGCCGCGCTGCCCGACACCTGGTTGATGGCGCGCGCCATCGACAACACCGAACTCGAGGTATCGAGAATTTCCTTGGACTGTTTTTCCGTGGCGGCCAGCAGGCGCGTCGAAGTTTCGCGCGCCACGTCGGTCGCGCCGGCCACCTGGGCGGCGGCCTTGTTGATGCGCCCGACCAGCACACGCAGCTCTTCCACGGTGTAGTTGACTGAGTCGGCGATGGCGCCGGTGATGTCCTCGCTCACCGTGGCGGTCACCGTAAGGTCGCCGTCGGCGAGGCCGCCCATCTCGTTCATCAGGCGCAAAATGGCGTCCTGGTTGGACTGGTTCACCCGTGCCGCTTCCTGCCGCTGGCGCTCGGACTCCTCGGCCTGGCGGCGGTTATCGTCGATATAGACCTTGACCATCAGCGCAATGCCGCCGATGACCAGCAACACAAAAAATGCCATGGTGCCAAAGTTGCCCGCCCGCCCGGCGAGTTCCTCCTGGTAGGCATCGGCGAGTTTTTGCGTGGCATTCAACAGGTTTTCCGACTCCCCCACCACCGCCCGGCCCGCCGCCTTGGCGTTGACCAGGCTCTGCAGCCCGCCAAGAATGTCGGCAACCGCCGGCTGGAACTCCTTGTAAGCCGCTTCGAGCTCGGCCAGTTTTTCCGCGGTTTCCGTGTCCTTGGTGGCACCGACGCGCAAGGCGTCACTGCCTTTCATCAAACCCTGCAGGATGTCACGGAAGGTATTGGTGTCCTTGCCCATCAGGAAGGCGACTTCCGGGTCGACGATGTCCGAGGCGAGCATGGTGTTGGCGTTTTTCGCCAGTCGCTGGGTCAGCATAACAAGCTGGCCGGAGAGTGAAACCTCGCGCTGTGATGCACCCGATTGCAGTTTGAGGGCGGCAACCTGCTCGGCGATGTCGAGCAGCGCCGAATTGCGCGAATTGATGTTGCGCACCGCCAGGCCCAACGAGACGAGATTTTTTTGTTGTGCCTGCACCAGCGCGAGATTTTTGTCGGTCTTCTCCCATTCGCGCGTCAGCGCCTCGAGCACCGGCTGCACCTGGTCGGGGGTGGCCGGGAGCTTGACGCCGCCCGGCGCATCGCCGCCGTTGGTAAGCAACCCCAGCAAGCTGATAAAGCTGTCGCGCGAATCGCGCAAGCGCCTGAACGCCTCGGCACTGCCCTGCAATCCGGTCTGCGTCTCCTTGGCGATACGCTGCGACAGCATGCGCATCTGGCCGGCCGAGGAAACATAGACCGTGCCGTTGGTCGCCATGCGCACGTCGATGAAAACGATAAACGCCGTGACCACCAGGAAAAGCAGGATGAGCGTGCCAAGCACCTGGTACTGGCGGCTGGCGGGCATCTTGCCGATGAGCGGCAGCGGCGCAGCGGCGCGGCGCGCCGCCCGTGCGGTATTTTCCATGACCGTGGTGTTGCCTTGGATGACCAGCGTGGACTGCATCGCCGCCTTGGCGGCGGCCGGTGGCTTGGTCGCGGGCGCCTTTGCCGCCGCGACCGGGGCCTTGTTCACCGCCGGCTTGTCGTCCTTCTTGGCCTTGCCTTTTCCGAATATCAATTCAGGCAGTTTGAATGCCATACATCCTCCAAAGCGTTCGCTGTCGTTATACCGTTTGCCAACAAGATTCGGGCCGTCCCTGCATCATCAGATGCTAGACCCCCGCCTGCAAAAAATCCGTGTGCTTCACCAACTCGCCGGCTGCGAGTTCCTGCCACAGGCGGCCCTCCGCATCGCGATAGCTGTTGCTTATCCAGGGTGCCGCTTGCGCACCGGTTTCCGGCGTCAGTTGCTGCACGTTGCGCAAGCCGGCCATGCGGCTGATCAGCAGCGCGGCATTGACGTGATAGCGTTCGGCCACCAGCATGATGCGGGCATCGGCGCGGCGCGGCGTCGGTTCGCCGCCGATAAACAGCGAAAGGTCGATGACGCTGTGCAGATTGCCGCGAATGTTCGCAAGGCCCAGAAACCACGGCTTGGTCAGCGGCACCGAGGTCACCTGTGGCAGCGGCAATACCTCGCCGGCCTCCTCCAGGTGCAGCAAGAAATTCGCCGCCCCGGCCTGCACCCCCAGCCGCGCCCCCGAGCTGCTCTGGTCGGCGGCACCCTTGATGCGTTCGACCAGGTCCTGCTGGAAGTCGCGAAGGCTGGTTTTTTTGGTGGCCACGATATGCGTCTTGTTTATTTCAGCCCAGCGCGGCAATCTTGCCAAGCAACTGCTCGGCGCCGACCGGTTTGGTCAGGTATTCCTTGGCGCCCTGGCGCATGCCCCACACCTTGTCGGTTTCCTGATCCTTGCTGGTGCACATGATCACCGGGATATGCTTGGTCGCCTCGTCGCGGGTAATGGTGCGCGTCACCTGAAAACCGTTCAGGCCGGGCATCACAACATCCATAAGGATGAGGTCGGGCAGTTCGGTTTTCGATTTGCTGATGGCCTCTTCGCCGTTTTCGGCGAGCACCACCTGGAAACCCGCCTTGGTCAGGGTCTCGAGCATGAACTGGCGCTCGGTCGCCGAATCATCCACCACGAGAATTTTCTTGATCGCCATGATTTCTTCTTTCTGCGCTAGTTGGATCTATGTGGGGTTTTTCTACGCCGCGCTTTGCGGCACATACGCGGCCACGGTTCGCAGCAGGCTGTCTTTTGTAAAAGGCTTGGTCAGGTATTCGTCCGAACCCACCATGCGGCCGCGTGCGCGGTCAAACAGGCCGTCCTTGGATGAAAGCATGATCACCGGTGTGCCGGAAAACCGCGGGTTTTTCTTGATCAGGGCGCAGGTCTGGTAGCCGTCCAGGCGCGGCATCATGATGTCGACAAAGATGACATCGGGCTGGTGATCGCTGATCTTCGATAGCGCATCGAAACCATCCTCCGCGAGAATGACTTTGCAGCCGGCCTGTACGAGAAAAATTTCCGCGCTCCGGCGGATGGTGTTCGAATCATCGATCACCATCACCTTGATGCCGGATAGACTGGCCGTGTCGTTCACTACTCTCGTCCCTCTTGCGGCCACTGCGCGCGCTGCTGAAGCGGTCGCAGGCGCCCGTCCCTAAGGACCTATGACAGGGTTCTATTATCGCAGGAAACTATACGCCTATAGCACGGCAAAACAAACCGTTGCAAAGCGTTTTTCAGGCGGAATATCAGCCTATGCCCGCCGCGCACTGGCGGCGCGATTTCGTGACCGCGGCGGAGCCCGCCGGTCAGACTTCCACCAATTCGAAATCGTCCTTGCGCGCACCGCACTCCGGACAGGTCCAGTTCATCGGCACATCCTCCCAGCGCGTTCCGGGCGGAATGCCCTCGTCGGGCAGGCCGGCTTGTTCATCGTAGATCCAGCCGCAGATCAGGCACATCCAGGTCTTGTATTCGGTGGTGACGGTCATATGCAGGCGTAAGTTGGCAGGCGGTTGAAAAATACCGTGGGGGCACAGTCGCGAACGATATGCATGATTCCCCCGGCGGCTTCCGACTTGGGGAATCTAAAAGGGGCATCGCCCCCTTTTTCAACACCCTGTTAGAATGGCCCAGGCATCTTACCTTGTTGCTCTTAAAGCTTCTAGGTTTGGTTCGGGCCCTTCGCCCCCCCGGACTGTCGGATTCTTCGAGCCAATGGGTGCCCTGCCGACCCTGCGCAAAAACCACCTCTTTCCCAGCCGCCCAGCATGCCATCCTCCCCGCCCGTCGTACTATCATTCGCCGCGAGCGATCCCTCGGGCGGCGCCGGCATCCAGGCCGACATCATGACCCTATCCTCGATGGGCTGTCATGCCTTGTCGGTGATTACCGCCATCACCGTACAGGATACCGCCGGGGTGGACGACATCCTGCCCATAGACTCGGACTGGGTCGCCGACCAGGCCCGCCTGGTGCTTGAAGACATGCCGGTTGCGGCCTTCAAGATCGGCCTGCTGGGTAGCGTCGAGAACATCACCGCGATCGCCGAGGTGGTGTCCGACTATCCGGACGTGCCGCTCATCCTCGACCCGGTGCTCGCATCCGGCCGCGGCGATGAAATGGCCACCGACGACATGATTTCCGCCCTGCGCGACCTGCTGGTGCCGCAAACCACCCTCCTCACGCCCAACAGCCTCGAGGCGCGCTGCCTGGCGCAGGAGGATGACGAGGACATCTCGCTGGACGAATGCGCCCGGCGCCTGCTCGAGATGGGCGCCGAATACGTGTTGATTACCGGCACCCACGAGAATACGACCCAGGTGGTCAACACCTTGTACGGCCCCGACGGCTTGGTGCGCGCTGAAAGTTGGGAACGGCTGCCCGGGAGTTACCACGGCTCGGGCTGCACCCTCGCGTCAGCCATTGCCGCGACCGTCGCCAACGGCCTCGATATTCCCGAAGCGGTGCACGAGGCGCAGGAATACACCTGGCAGTCGCTCGCCTCAGCCTTTCGCCCCGGCATGGGACAGCACATTCCCGACCGTTTTTTCTGGGCGCGCGACATGGAAGACAAGAACGCCGCCGCACCCGACGAAACCTGAATCCGCACTCTTCGCACCCCGCCCCTTAGGCCTTTTGGCCTGGCCGCGCGACCTTACCGAGCACAATCATGGCCACCCCAAGTTCCCCGTCCCAAGCCCAGCGTCTCGTGCGCGGCCTCTACGCCATCACCCCCGACCAGATCGACACCGCGGTGCTGGTCGCGCGCGTCAGCCAAGCCATTGCCGGCGGTATTACCCTGCTGCAGTACCGCAACAAAACCGCCGGGTTGCGCCTCAGGCGCGAACAGGCCGAGGCCATCCTGCCGCTGTGCCGTGAAGCCGGCGTGCCCCTCATCATCAATGACGACCTCGCCCTGGCCATCGAAATAGACGCCAGCGGCGTGCACCTTGGCGCCGAAGACGGCGATCTTGCCGCGGCGCGTGAAGCGCTCGGTCCGCGCCGCCTGCTGGGCGCATCCTGCTACAATCGCGCCGGACTCGCCCGTAACGCCAAAGCGGCCGGGGCGGACTACGTCGCTTTTGGCAGTATCTTTCCCTCTTCGACCAAGCCCGGCGCGGTCCGCGCCCAGCTGGAAATGCTCTCGGCCTTGCGCCGAGAATTCGGCCTGCCCATCGTCGCCATCGGCGGCATCACCCACAACAACGCCGCGCAAGTGGTTGCCGCCGGCGCCGATGCGGTGGCGGTGATCAGCGATCTGTTTGACGCGCCGGATATCGCCGAGCGTATCGGGCAGTTCAACGCCATTTTCGCCGCAAGCCGGCCGCTGGCCGCCGACGCGCCGGCGTAATACCCTGCGCCCGGGGTGATCTTGCGCAGCAGCGCAACCTGTCCGGCGCAACTGCCTTTATAATGGCAATGGCTGGAAACGCCCGACTGGCGCGGCTTTCCAGCAGGTCTGCCCGGATGAAAGAGAACGCGCGCAGACTTCTTAAGCATATTTTCCCTAATCCCGAAACGACTGCTTTCCTACCATGACCAAAAACGAATCCTTGTTCGAACGCGCCCAGCGCACCATCCCCGGCGGGGTTCCCGATGGAACAAGGGGGCACGCCCCCTTGTTTATCCCCCAAATTGGTTTGAATGGACCTTCCTGCCATGACTAAGAACGAATCCTTGTTCGAACGCGCCCAGCGCACCATCCCCGGCGGGGTCAATTCGCCGGTCCGCGCCTTTCGCTCGGTTGGCGGCACACCGCGCTTTTTTACGCGCGGCGCCGGCGCCCACGTCTGGGACGCCGATGGCCGCAAGTACATCGACTACGTCGGCTCCTGGGGGCCGATGATCCTCGGTCACGCCCACCCCGATGTGCTTGCCGCGGTACAGGAGCGGGCGGTACATGGGCTGTCCTTTGGCGCGCCCACCGAAATCGAGATCGACATGGCTGAAACGCTGTGCCGCCTGGTGCCCAGCATGGAAATGGTGCGCCTGGTGAGCTCGGGCACCGAGGCAACGATGAGCGCGGTGCGCCTCGCGCGCGGCTTTACCGGCCGTTCCGGCCTGGTCAAGTTCGAGGGCTGTTACCACGGCCACGGTGACGCCATGCTGGTCAAGGCCGGTTCGGGCGCGCTCACCCTCGGCCAGCCGAGCTCGGCCGGTGTGCCGCCGGAAACCGTCGCGCATACCACGGTGCTCGCCTACAACGATGTCGCCGAACTCGAGGCCTGCTTTGCGCAAAATGGCGCCAATATCGCCGCGGTGATTGTCGAGCCGGTCGCCGGTAACATGAACCTGGTGGCGCCGACGCCGCAGTTTCTTGCGGCGTTGCGCGCGCTGTGCACCAAACACGGTGCCGTGCTGATTTTCGACGAAGTGATGACCGGGTTTCGCGTTGCCCTGGGCGGCGCGCAGGCGCGCTACGGCATCACGCCCGACCTCACCACACTGGGCAAGGTAATCGGCGGCGGCATGCCGGTCGGCGCCTTCGGCGGCCGCCGCGACATCATGCAAAAAATCGCCCCGCTCGGGCCGGTCTACCAGGCCGGGACGCTGTCGGGCAATCCGGTGGCGGTGGCCGCCGGTCTTGCCACGCTCAAGGCCGTTGCCGTACCGGGATTCTTTGATCGCCTGGAAAGCAGCACGAAGTCGCTGACCGAAGGGTTGGGCAAGGCGGCAAAAAAACACGGCATTGCTTTTTCGGCGCAAGCCATAGGCGGCATGTTCGGGATTTATTTCAGTGCGGCGGTGCCGCAGTCCTTTGCCGAGGTGATGCAAAGCGACAAGGACAGCTTCAACCGGTTCTTTCACGCCATGCTCGACCGCGGCGTCTATTTCGCCCCGTCGGCATATGAGGCCGGTTTTGTTTCGGCCGCACATACGCCGGGCGACATCGCAGCGACCGTGGCCGCCGCAGAAGCGGTGTTTGCGCAAATGCAGGCGACACCGGGCTGAACGTCACCGCCTGCGCGGTATTATTTTTTCAGCGCGTCGCGGATCTCACGCAGCAGCAACACTTCCTCGGACGGCGCGGGCGGGGCCGCGGGAGCCGCGGCCTCTTCGCGCTTGAGCCGGTTGATCACCTTTACCGTCATGAAAATGGCAAAGGCGACAATGACAAACGAGATCAACGTGTTGACAAACAGCCCGAGGTTGAGCGTCACGGCGCCGGCCTTGGCCGCGTCGGCCACCGTGGCGTAGGGCCCGGCAGTCGCACCGTCTTTCATGACGATGAACAGGTTGGCAAAATCCACCTTGCCGAGGGCCAGGCCGATGGGCGGCATGATCACGTCCTTGACCAATGAATCGACGATCTTGCCAAAGGCCGCGCCTATCACCACACCGACCGCGAGGTCGATGACATTGCCGCGCATTGCAAATTCCTTGAACTCCGTGAGCATGATTCCCTCTTTTTTCGTTTTTAGCGTCGGCGAATCTTACCCCCTCACAGCAGGAACAGGGTAGCCAGCCCGAGAAAAATGAAAAACCCGCCGCTGTCTGTGCAGGCGGTGAGCATGACCGAGGAGCCGATGGCCGGATCACGACCCAGTTTTACCATGGCCAACGGGATCATCACCCCGACAATCGCCGCGAGCATCAGGTTGAGGGTCATCGCGGCGGTCATCACCAGGCCCAGCTGCATGCTGTCATAAAGCCACCAGGCCGCAAGGCCCAGAATGCCACCCCAGAGCAGGCCGTTTACCAGCGCCACACCGAGCTCTTTGCGAAACAGTTTGCGCGCCTGTTCGAACTGTATCTGCCCCAGTGCGAAAGCGCGCACGATCATGGTGGTGGTCTGGTTGCCCGAGTTGCCACCGATGCCCGCGACGATGGGCATCAGCGCCGCCAGCGCCACCAGCTTGGCGATTGAGCCCTCGAAGGCGCCGATCACACGCGAGGCGACAAAGGCGGTCACCAGGTTGACGGCCAGCCAGGCCCAGCGGTTTTTCACGCTATCCCATACCGAGGCAAAAATATCCTCTTCCTCGCGCAAGCCGCCTTCACGCAAGGCGGTGGTCTCGCTTTGTTCGCGCATGAAGTCCACCACCGACGCCACCGTCACGCGGCCCACCAGCCTGCCCTGTTCATCCACCACCGCCGCCGATATCAGGTCATAGCGGGCGAACGCCTGTGCCGCCTCCTGCGCCTTGTCATCCGGGTAGAGCGACACGACATCCGTGCTCATCAGCTTGCTCACCGGATCATCAAGCTCGGAGACAATGAGCTTGCTGATCGGCAGCACGCCTTTTAGGTTGTCGTCCCGGTCGACCACGAAAATCTGGTCGGTGTTGTCGGGCAGTTCGTCAAAACGGCGCAAATAGCGCGTCACCACCTCAAGGGTGACATCGTCGCGCACGCTGACCGGGTCAAAATCCATCAGCGCGCCGACCGAGCCCTCCGGATAAGACATCGCCTCGCGCAGCTGCTCGCGCTCCTCGGCCGGCAGCGACTCGAAAACATCCTCGATGACCTCCTCGGGCAGGTCGGGGGCAAGATCGGCGATTTCATCGGCATCGAGTTGCTCGGTCGCGGCAACGAGCTCCTCGGTATCCATGCTCTTGATCAGCGTCTCGCGCACGCCGTCGGAGACTTCGAGCAGGATCTCGCCGTCGCGCTCGGCCTTTACCAGGTCCCACAGCACCAGCCGCTCCTCGTGCGGCAGCGCTTCGAGGATGTAGGCGACATCGGCGTCGTGCATCTCGTCGAGCTTGGCGCGCAGCTCGGCGAAGTGCTGCTTGTGCACCATCGACTCGACGAGGTCGTGCCGCGGCATGTCCTGGCGCTGCACCAGCACCTCGACCAGGCGCTGGCGGCGCAGCAGTTCCTGCACTGCGCGCAGGTCCTGCTGCAGGTCTTCCAGTTCCTTGCGCTGTGTGGTTTCGGTGGTCACGAAGGTTTCGCTAAGCCATGCTCAAAGCGGCGTCGGGGGCAGCCGATTGTAGCAGTCGATGTCGGGCCGGCGAAGCATTTCCCCGCGGTAGCGCCCTGCCAGGCGCTCGCGTAACGCCCTAACGTTCAGATGGCGTCGTGAAATTGCCGCGGCTAGGGCAGCTGCGCCTGCGGCATGCGCGCGTAAATGGTCTCGGAATACGCGGCAAGATAGGCCGAACCGCGATTGCGATCGTAGTATTGCGGCCGTGGCAGCATGGCGGCGAGACGAGCCGCCTGCTCGGCGTTGAGGGCGGTCGCACTCACACCGTAGTAATGCCGCGCCGCAGCCTCGGCACCAAACACGCCTATGCCCCACTCGGCGACATTAAGGTAGATCTCGAGAATGCGCTGCTTGTCGAGGATCGCTTCGAGCATCAGCGTGATGACCGCCTCCTCGCCCTTACGCAGGTAGCTGCGTTCGCCGGAAAGAAAAAGGTTCTTGGCCAGTTGTTGCGTAATGGTCGAACCGCCGGCCACAGCCTTGCCCTTTTTCTGGTTCTTCTCGATAGCGCGCTGGATGCCCTCCCAGTCGAAGCCCTCGTGGTCGACGAATTTCATGTCCTCGGCGGCAATGATGGCGCGTTTGAGGCCGGGCGAAATTTTTGCGTAGTCGGTCCAGATATAGGCAAGGCGCGCCTTGGCGTCTTTTCCGCGCAACTGCTCAAGGCGCGAAGCCATGAAGCTGGTGCTGCCCGGCGGCTGGTATTTCCAGTAAAGGATGTGCGCGCCGAACCAGGCCTGCACCAGCAGCAGCGCCAGGACCAGCGCACCGAGGGTGTAGCTGAACAGCTTCCAGGCGCGCAGCAGCCATTTCATCACAGTAGTCCGTTCATTGCAGCGGCCCGCTCATTGCCGCGCGCTGGCGGCGCACCGGGGCATCATCACCTCCTATTCCCCGAACAACTTATCGCCAGGGGCGAAGGTCCAGGTACGGGTGATGACCAGCACGTCGGTGTCCTTGCGGATGTCGGGGGGGAAGGCCGCATAAGGCGCGGCCATGCGCACGATGCGCTCGGCCGCCCGGTCGAGCACCTGGTGGCCGGAGGAACGGTTGACCTCGACCGCATCGAGCGTGCCGTCGGTCTTGATCGATACGGTCAGGATAAGGCTGCCATAAAGGCGACCGCGCGCATCCTCCGGGTAATTGACGTTGCCAAGGCGCTCGACCTTCATGCGCCAGCCCTCGACATACTGGGCAAAGCGGTACTCGCGCGCGCGCGCGCCGATGAATTCTTTGCGCGGACGCTGGTTGTATTCCTCGACGCGCCGGTTGATTTGCGCCTGCATGCGCGCCAGGGCGAGCGCGCTGTTGGCAAGGTCGGCACCCGTGGCCTGCGGTTGCGGCTCCACGCTGGGTTCGGGCTTGGCTGTCGTAGAAGCCACTTTCGCCTTGGCCTCGAGTTGCGTCATCAGGCGTTGTTGCTCCGCCTCAAGTTCCTGCACTTTTTTGGTGGCGCGCTTGACGTCGGTGCCGCGCTCGGTTTCATTGAGCAGCGGCAGCGGCGTGCTGGCGCGGCGGTTCTGGTCGGTGTTACCGCCGCCGTCGAGATTGGCCTGGGCTTGTACTTCTGATTTGGCCGGCTGGGATTTGGTCTTGCTGTTGACCAGCACCACCTCGAGCATTTGCGGCGTGTTTTTCAGGCGCGTCGCGTCCGGGTACTTGAAGTGCAGGGACAGCAGTACCGCGTGCAAGACAACAGAGGTCGCCATCGCCAGGGTAAAAACACGCGACGAAGAATCGATCCTGGCCATGAATTCGGGCCAGCGCAGTCGGGATAGCTGAAAGACCATCGCGCTCAAGAAGGATTAAATGCGCTCAAGAGGGATTAAATCCTTATAATCATGTGATTCTAGCGTGTTTTTAAGCTGTTGTCTCAGCTTGGGCGGGCTGCGCTATCCCCTTGAAAACCAGCTTTACCGTAGCGTCGATAAGGTCGATCTCACCGACCTCGAGCACCACCTTGCTGCCTGCGGGCAGTTCCGGCAGCGATGGCACCCGCGTCACGAACGGGATGCCCCCCAATCTGACCAGGTTATCGCGCACCACCTCCGCGCCGATCTCGACCAACTGCTGTTGCTGCATCCAGCGCAGGCACCAGTAATGCTCCATGCCGTCCTGGAACTCATTATAGGCGGCGTAAGTCAGTTCGAAATCGCGCAATGCGGCGAGCATGTCCGCATCGTTGGCGGCAAACGGCGGCTCGCACCCGGACAGCAATGCCGTCAGCTGCCACTGGTTGACCAGGTCGACATAACGGCGCAAGGGTGAACTCGACCAGGCGTAATGCGACACGCCCAGGCCCTCGTGCGGCAGCGCCGCCGTGGTCATGCGCACCTTGCCGCCGCCTTGTGTCCGGTAAATCGCGGCGACGCCGTGCTCGTCGAGCATTTTTCCCCAGTGGTGGTTGGCGAGGATCATCAGTTCGGCCACCAGCTTGTCCAACGGCGCCCCGCGGCGACGCGCTTCGATTGAAACCCGGTCGTTCTCGACGTAAAAATTGTACTCGAGCCGGTCCTGCGCATTGCCGGCCTTGCCGCGTCGCTCCTCCAGTTTTTGCGCAAACTGCCACAACCAGCGCAGCTCATCGGCGAAGGGAATGTCACGCGCCGGCTCGCCCGAGGCAAAGGCATGGTCTAGCGATTCCACCTGCTGGTGGCGCAGGTTGGCCGCAACCGGCACGGACTCGATGCGGCTGAAATCGGCGTTGATGGCAAAGCTATCCGGGTCGCAGTCAAGGTACAGCGAGACAGCCGGTCGGCTGTGGCCCTCGGCCAGCGTGAACGCCTCCACCGCCGCCGGCGGCAGCATGGTGATCTTCAGGCCGGGCATGTAGGCCGTGGACAATCGCTCGCGCGCCGAGCGCCCGAGCGCCGAGTCCGGCGCAATGCCCAGCGCCGGCGCGGCGATATGGATGCCAACGCGAATCTGGCCGTCGGACAATCGCGTGAATGAAAACGCGTCGTCGATTTCCGTCGTACTGGCGTCATCCAGGCTAAAAGCCCGCACATCGGCCAGTGGCAGGTCGGCGGGCAGTGTGAAGTCCGCCGCGCCGGCAAAGGCGCCGTCCTTGCCGTCCTTGGGAAAATATTCGAACAAAAAACGGCCGAGGTGAAAATCATGGCTGGAGGCAAGCGCACCGCAACGCTCGAACAACTTTGCCGTGGACAAGCCGGTTTTTGCACAGGCCTCTTCCAATGCCTTGGTTTCGATGCGGCCGCGATCGGGCTTGTACAGCAGTTCGGGCAACAACGGCCGCAAGGCCTCGGGCAGTTCAAAGCGCGTGAGCTGCGCCGTCCACTGCGCCGCCTGTTCCGCCTGGAGGCGTTTCTTTTCTATCGCCGCAAGCGCCGATTTGAGTATGTCCGCCGACGCGGCGCGGTAGTGCCCGCGGCCCTTGCGGTAAAAATAGGCCGGCGCCGCATGCAGCTTGATCAGTATTGCCGCCGCTTCGAGCGCGGTGGGCGCATGACCGCAGTATTCTTTCGCCAGGTCGGCGAAAGCGAACTCTTCTTCACCGCAGCATTCCCACAAAAAGCCGGTGTCGATGTCGGCGGCGAGGCTTTCGGCGCGCGCCATGAATTCGCCCAGCGCCGGTTGCTCGAAACGCAGCAGCACGGCGTTCGCCTTGATCTTGCTGCGCTTGCCGTGCGGGGCCTCAAGCTGCAGCGAGGTGTCGCTGTCCGCGAGCACCGCGCCGACCTTGAAAGCGCCGTTTTCTTCGTAAAGGACATTCATGGGAACAACCGGTGGTGGGCGGGGATACCGCCGCGCGACGAGCGGACATGCGACTACATGCCGGAACGCCGATTATAGTCGGTGCGGGTGGGCCGGCGCAGCCAGTTGCGCGAATTCGGCGATCAGCGGCAGGTGTGCGGGGAAGCTCGCCAGCGAATGATCGCCGCCCTCGAGCAGCACCTGGCGGGCACCGCGGTATTTTTCAACGGCCTTGCGATAGTCGAGCACCTCATCGCCGGTCTCGACCAGCAGCAAATAGCGCTCGGGATTGATGTGCCCGACAAACTGCCTTGCCCAGGCGTCAAGATGCGCCGCGGTCAATTCATATTCGGCGCCACTGTAGAGGTTGCGCTGCGTGCCAAGGCAGGCGCGCAGGCCGATGTGCGGGTCGACCGCCGGGTTGATCAGCACCGCCCTGGCGTCATGCTTCTCGGCCAGGTGGGTGGCGTAAAAGCCGCCAAGTGAACTGCCGACAAAGGTGACCTCCTTTCCGCGATGGCTGCCCATCGCCGCTTCGGCCACAGCGATCGCCTCGTCCGGAAAATGCGGCAGCGCCGGGCAAGCGAAGCGCTCGGCCAGTCCGCGCTCAGACAGCCAGGCGGCGAAAAATCGCGCCTTGTGCGATTGCGGCGAACTGTTAAAGCCGTGCAAATAGACAATCACTTTTTGCCGGCAAGACGCTCGAGCAGCTTTTGGTGAACGCCGCCGAATCCGCCGTTGCTCATTACCAGGACCTGGTCGCCCGGACGCGCGAGTGCGACGATGGCGGCGACCATTTCGTCGAGATCGGCGTGGCAGCTCGCCTTGTCGCCCATAGCGGCGAGCGCCCCGGCCGGGTCCCAGCCCAGATTGGCGCTGAAACAGAATGCCAGGTCGGCATCGCGCAGGCTCTCGGCCAGTGCCGCCTTCATCACGCCCAGTTTCATGGTATTGGAGCGCGGTTCGAGCACGGCGAGGATGCGCGCGTCGCCAACCTTGCGGCGCAAGCCGGCCAGCGTCGTGGCAATCGCGGTCGGGTGATGGGCGAAATCGTCATAGACGGCAACGCCGCCGGCCTCGCCGCGCAATTCCATGCGTCGCTTGACGTTGCGAAACCGGCCCAACGCTGCGATCGCCGTTGCCGGCGCAACGCCGGCGTGGCGCGCGGCGGCAATGGCCGCCAGCGCGTTGAGGCGATTGTGTTCGCCCATTAGTTCCCAGCGCACCTCGCCCTGCGGTTTGCCCTCGAACAGGACTTCAAAATGCTGCTCGCTGCCCGTTGCGCTCCAGCCGCCGGCCGCACCGAAGCGCTCCAGCTGCGACCAACAGCCACGCGCCAACACACGATCCAGCGCCGGCTCATTGGCATTGGCCAAAATACGGCCGGATTGCGGCACAGTACGCACAAAATGGTGAAATTGTGTCTCGATAGCAGCAAGATCGACGAAGATGTCTGCATGATCGAACTCGAGATTATTCAGGATTGCGGTTTTTGGATGATAGTGCACAAACTTCGAGCGCTTGTCGAAAAATGCTGTGTCATATTCGTCAGCCTCAATCACGAAATGGAACGATGAGGTCATTTTCGCCGAAATTCCGAAGTTTTCAGGCACTCCACCGATAAGAAAGCCGGGCTTGAGACCGGCGTACTCGAGAATCCACGCCAACATCGCCGAAGTAGTGGTCTTGCCATGGGTGCCCGCCACCGCAAGCACCCACTTGCCTTGCAAAGCATGCTCGGCCAGCCACTGCGGGCCTGAAACATAGCGATCGCCGCGGTCAAGAATCGCCTCCATCAACGGATTGCCGCGGGTAAGCACATTGCCAATCACCCAAAGATCGGGCTGTAGCGACAGCTGCCCTGTATCGAAGCCCTCGCTCAGCGCTATGCCCTGGGCTTCGAGCTGCGTGCTCATGGGCGGATAGACGTTGGCGTCGCAGCCGGTGACGCGATGACCCAGTTGCTTGGCAATGACGGCGAGGCCGCCCATGAAGGTGCCGCAAATGCCAAGGATATGAAGATGCATGAAGGAGGCGCTTTTTTGTCGGTATGTGCGGGGCGTATTGTACCGTTGCAGGGTGCGGGCAAAGCACATTGCCGCGGCATCCGGCGGCTGGGTATGATGCGGGGTGATTACTGCATGCCGGCACGATTCGCGCCGGTGTTGCAGACCGGGGCAAGCCCGCTGTTTCGACCCCATGGTGCGCGCATGACAAGAACAAGCATGGTGAAGGTCAGGCCAAAACAACAACAAATGCGCCAACGCATCGCCGCCGTAGCGGCGCGCATGATGGCCGAGGACGGCATTGCCGACTTTGCCCTCGCCAAGCGCAAGGCCGCGCGCCAGCTCGGCGCAATCGACACCCAGGTCCTGCCCGGCAACGGCGAGATCGAGGTCGAACTCAAAAACTACCTGTCGCTGTACCAGGGCGAAGAGCAGCGCGAACGCCTTGTTCACCTGCGCCAGGTCGCGCTCTCGGCGATGCAGGCCCTCGCCTCTTTCCGCCCCTACCTGACCGGCGCGGTGCTCAAGGGCACGGCCGGACGCTACGCCGACATCGAGCTGCAACTGTTCACCGATGACGGCAAGGCGGTGGAGCTGTACCTGCTCAACCGCAGCATTCCCTACGAAACCAGCGCCCACCGCCACTACGCCGGCGACCAGTTGCGGGCAGTCACGGTGTTGCAAATGGAGTGGGAAGACACACCGGTCAGCCTGGCCGTTTTCACCACCAATGACGAACGCAGCGCCCTCAAATCCTCGGCCGCCGGCCGGACCATGGAGCGCGCCGGGATAGATGCGGTCGCAGCCCTGGTGGCCGGCATTGACTAAGGCCTGGAAAGCCATCGCGCTCGTCGCCGTGGCGGCCGCCGCCGCCTGGGGCGGCTACGCGCTCAACTTCGCTTTCAATCAGGGTAGCCGCACCGATGTCATCGAGAACAGCGCGGTGCGTCAGATGTTTGCGCTCAGCCTGCCGGATCCGCAGGGCAACACCCAGGCGCTAAGCCAATGGCGCGGCAAGATCCTGGTGATCAATTTCTGGGCGACCTGGTGTGAACCATGCCGCGAGGAAATCCCCGGATTGCAGCGATTGCGTGAAAAATATGTCGGTAAAAATGTCGAAGTGGTCGGTATCGCCGTCGATTCGGTTGCTAAAGTACGCGATTATGCAACTCAGTTCAAGATTGCCTACCCCCTGGTTGTGGGTGGCATGGAGACCATAGAACTGGCACGCAGCTTGGGCAACAAGGCCGGCGGACTGCCCTTTACCATCGTGCTCGATTCGCGGTCGGCCATCGTGCTTTCCCATCTTGGCCTGATCAAGGAGCAGGAGCTGGACCGGAAACTCGCCGACCTAGTCCGCTGATTTGTCTGGGATTTACCCAACTTCGCGCCCATCTTCGGCGAATTACTGGACAAAATGCCGCTATTTGCGCCAAACTCCGCCCTATGGCAAAGACCAAAAGCAAAGCCTCGACCCGTCGCGACGGCAAAAAAATCCTCGTGCTGCACGGCCCCAACCTCAACCTGCTTGGCACACGCGAACCGGCCATTTACGGTCGCGAGACGCTCGCTGACATCAACGACAGGCTGGTCGCCGAGGCCGGCGCCGGCGGCGCCCACCTTGAGACTTTCCAGAGCAATCACGAGGGCGCCCTGATAGACCGAGTGCAAGCGGCCAGGCAGCAGAAAGTCGACTGGATCATCATCAATCCGGCTGGCTATACCCACACCAGCGTCGCCTTGCGCGATGCCTTGTCTGCCGTGGGCATTCCATTCATCGAAGTACATTTGTCCAATATCCACGCACGCGAATCGTTCAGGCACCATTCGTACTTTTCCGCCATTGCCTCCGGCTCGATTATCGGCCTGGGCAGCAGCGGCTATTTCGCCGCCTTGCGTCACGTTCTCGCGCTGTCCTAGCGTGCATCTGGCCGGTTTCACCGGTCGCCCCAACCGGAGGAAACTCCCATGGATCTGCGAAAATTAAAAAAACTGATCGACCTGGTTGAAGAGTCCGGCATCGCCGAGCTCGAAATCACCGAAGGCGAGGAAAAGGTCAAAATCGTCAAGGGCGCGCGCGCCCAGGAAACGGTTTATGTACATGCCCCCACTGCGCCGGCCCCGCAAGCCCCGCAGGCCCCCGCTGTGGCGCCCGCGACTGCGGCACCTGCCGCGCCGCAAGGACATCTCGTCAAGTCACCCATGGTCGGTACGTTCTACCGCTCGGCCTCGCCCGGCGCCAAGTCCTTTGCCGAAGTCGGCGATACGGTCAAGGCCGGCCAGACCGTGTGCATCATCGAAGCGATGAAGCTGATGAACGAAATCGAGTCCGACAAGGACGGCGTCATCACCGCCATCCTCATCGAAAACGGCCAGCCGGTGGAGTACGGCGAACCCCTGTTCGTGATCGGCTGACCAAGGTGGCGATGTTTGAAAAAATCCTGATCGCCAACCGCGGCGAGATCGCGCTGCGCATCCAGCGCGCCTGCCGCGAAATGGACATCAAGACCGTGGTGGTGCACTCGGAGGCCGACCGCGAAGCCAAGTACGTCAAGCTCGCCGACGAGTCGGTGTGCATAGGCCCGGCGCCCTCCAAGGACAGTTACCTCAACGTCCCGGCAATCATCAGCGCTGCCGAAGTGACCGATGCCCAGGCGATTCATCCGGGCTACGGATTTTTGTCCGAGAACGCCGACTTTGCCGAGCGCGTGGAGAAAAGCGGCTTTGTCTTCATCGGCCCACGCCCGGAAAACATCCGGCTGATGGGCGACAAGGTCAGCGCCAAGGCGGCGATGCTCAAGGCCGGCGTGCCCTGCGTGCCCGGTTCCGAAGGCGCGCTGCCGGAAACCGCGGCCGAAATCGTGAAAATAGCCCGTGCCGTCAAATACCCGGTGATCATCAAGGCAGCGGGCGGCGGCGGCGGGCGCGGCATGCGCGTGGTGCACACCGAGGCGGCGCTTGTGTCGGCGGTCAACCTGACGCGGGCCGAGGCGCAGTCGGCCTTTGGCAATCCCATGGTCTACCTGGAAAAATACCTGGAGAATCCGCGCCACATCGAAATCCAGGTCCTGTGCGACGGTTTCAAGAACGCCGTTTATCTCGGCGAGCGCGATTGCTCGATGCAACGGCGCCACCAGAAGGTCCTTGAAGAGGCGCCGGCACCGGAGATCACCGAAAGAATCCGGGCGCGCGTTGGTGAGCGCTGCGTCGAGGCGTGCAAGCGCATCAATTACCGCGGCGTCGGCACGTTTGAGTTCCTCTACGAGAACGGCGAATTTTATTTCATCGAAATGAACACGCGCATCCAGGTCGAGCACCCGGTCACCGAAATGGTCACCGGCATAGACCTGGTGCAGCAGCAGATTCTTGTCGCCGCCGGCAACAAACTCACCATGCGCCAGCGCGACATCACCATCCGCGGCCACGCCATCGAATGCCGCATCAACGCCGAGGACCCCTATCGCTTCACGCCTTCACCCGGGCGCATCACCTCCTACCACCCGCCCGGTGGCCCCGGCATACGCGTCGACTCGCATGTCTACCAGGGCTATTTTGTGCCGCCCCACTATGACTCCATGGTGGGCAAGGTCATCGCCTACGGCGATACGCGCGACCAGGCCATCCGCCGCATGCGCATCGCCCTGTCGGAAATGGCGCTCGAGGGCATCCAGACCAACCTGCCGCTGCACCGCGACCTGCTGGTCGACGCACGCTTCATCAAGGGCGGCACGAGCATCCATTACCTCGAACAAAAGCTGGCGCAGCAGCACAAGCGTGCCGAAAAGAAATAAACGGCCGATGAAAGGCGCGTAGGCGATGCCCTGGCTGTCGGTAATCCTCGAAACCGATGCGACGCATGCCGAAACGCTGTCCGATGCACTGCTCGAAGCCGGCGCGCTTTCGGTCAGCGCGGAGGACGCCGACGCAGGTACCGCGGCCGAGCAGGCGCAGTTTGGCGAGCCCGGTTCCGAACACCGCGCGCAATGGACGCGTTCGCTGTTGCGCGTGCTGTGCCGCCCCGATTGCGATGTTGCCGCATTGGTCGCCGGCGCGACCGCAGCGGCACAGTTGCCCTCGTCGCCGGCTTACCGCACCGAAACCGTAGACGACGAGGACTGGGTGCGCCGCACCCAGGCGCAGTTCCAGCCGGTGCAGGTATCGGACCGGCTGTGGGTGATTCCGTCCTGGCACCAGCCACCGCGCCCGGAAGCGATAAACATCCATATCGATCCGGGACTCGCTTTTGGCACCGGCACCCACCCGACGACGCGCCTGTGCCTGCTCTGGCTCGAAGCGACGCTCTCCGGCGGTGAAGATGTCCTCGATTACGGCTGCGGCTCGGGCATTCTTGCCATCGCGGCAATGAAGCTTGGCGCCGGGTCGGCCGTGGGAATCGATATTGACGCCGACGCCATTGCCACGGCGCAATACAATAGCGGACGCAACCGGGTCGCGGCAACGTTCAAAACCGCCGACGCCGCGCTCAAAACCCAGGCCGATATCGTGATTGCCAATATTCTCGCCAATCCGCTGGTGTTGCTCGCCCCCGCCCTCTGCGGCCATGTGCGCGCGGGCGGGCGCATCGCGCTGTCGGGCATTCTCGAATCACAGGCCGCCGAGGTTATCGCCGCCTACCGGCCGGCATTCGAACTGCTGCCCTTCGCCACCGACGCCGGCTGGGTCTGCCTTGCCGGAACAAGGCTCGAATGATTACGCGCTGCCCGGACTGCCAGACGGCCTTTCGCGTCACCGCGGCGCAGTTGGCGGCACGCAATGGCCAGGTACGTTGCGGCTACTGCACCCATGTGTTCGACGCGGCGGCGCATTTGTTGCCGGATACGCTTGTCGCGTCGGAGGAACCAGCACCCGCAGCTTCGGGGCCAGACAATGCGTCGCCGGCTGAGTGGCCGGAAGCCGAAACAGCGCGTGATTACGCCGAATTCCCCGCGCCAGCAATCACGCCCATTGAACAGGAAATCCACCCTGCAAGCGAGGCAACGGCTGTCGCCAACCCGCCCGCGACCAAGGCGCCGACGAGCGAACTGAACTTCGGCCCGCCGCCGCGGGCGCCGGGGCTGCGCTGGCCGTGGATCGCCGGAAGTCTCGCACTGTCGCTGCTGCTCACCGCCCAGGGCGTGTTCCATTTCCGCAGCGACATTGCACTGCTCGCGCCCGAGTCGAAACCCCTGCTCGCCCAAGCCTGCGACCTGCTCGGTTGCCGCATTTCCCTGCCGCGGCGTTCCGAACTGATGAGTATTGAAACATCCGACCTGCAGGCCGATGCGGCCAATCCGAATGTGGTGATACTCACGGCGACGCTGCGCAACCGCGCCGCGTTCGCGCAGGCCAGTCCGGCGCTCGAACTCACCCTTACCGATGCGCAGGACCTGCCGCTGGCGCGGCGCGTCCTGCTGGCGGGCGATTATCTTGATGCCGCGCCGGACAAGGACGGCGGCTTTGCCGCCGGTGCCGAACGCGCCATCCGCCTGACGCTACAGCTGGCCGATATCAAGGCGACCGGCTACCGGCTTTACCTTTTTTATCCGTGACCCCAACCCCGCGGCGCCGAAAGCGCCGGACCTGACAGGAGCACAAATGCGAACCCTTATCTGCGGCTCAATGGCCTACGACAATATCATGGTGTTTCAGGGCCATTTCAAGGATCAGATCCTGCCCGACCAGATCCATATCCTCAACGTGTCCTTCCTCGTGCCGCAATTGCGGCGCGAGTTCGGCGGCTGTGCCGGCAACATCGCCTACAACCTCAAGCTGCTCGGCGGCGACCCGCTGATCATGGCCACCGTCGGCACCGACGCCGGCCCCTACCTGACGCGCCTGGACAAACTGGGGCTGCCGCGCACCCATGTGCGCCAGCACTCCAATGCGCTTACCGCCCAGGCTTTCATCACCACCGACCTCGATGACAACCAGATCACCGCCTTCCATCCGGGCGCGATGAATTTCGCGCACATGGATCACGTCAGCGGCTGGATGGATGTCGAACTCGCCATCATCGCACCGGACGGGCGCGAGGGCATGCTGCTGCACGCGCGCGAACTCGCGGCAAACGACATTCCCTTCATGTTCGACCCCGGGCAGGGGTTGCCGATGTTCTCGGGCGAGGAGTTGCTCCATTTTGTCAAACAGGCAACCTATGTCGCGGTCAACGACTACGAGGGCAAGATGCTCGAAGAGCGCACCGGCACCAGCCTGGAAAAAATCGCCGAGGCCGTCGAGGCGTTGATCGTCACGCGCGGCGCCGAGGGCTCGTCGATTTTCACTGCGGGACAACGTATTGACGTGCCCTGCGTCAAAGCCGAAGCCGTGCTCGACCCGACCGGGTGCGGCGATGCCTACCGCGCGGGCCTGCTCTACGGTATCACCTCGAAATTCAACTGGCGCAAGACCGGACAAATCGCATCGCTGATGGGTTCGCTCAAGATCGCGTCGCGTGGCGGCCAGAATCACACTGCCAGCCGTGAAGAAATCGCCGACAAATACCAAAAGGCGTTTGGCGAAGCGCTCTAACAGGCAGTCACGATGAGGACCGCCAGACAGTCCATTGCCGTGGTCGCCGCCGCACTCACGCTCGCCGCCTGTGCCGGTGACGGCGGTGGCACAAGCTCCTCCGCGGCACGCAATGAAGCGGTGGTGCGTATGGGTGTGGTCGAGAGCGTGCGCGAGGTCGTCATTGATGGCGGCAGCGGCTACGCAGGGGCCATCGCTGGCGGTGCCGTCGGTGGTGCCGCAGGGTCCAGGGTCGGCGGCGGCAGCGGCGCCAGCGTCAGCTCGGTGCTTGGCGCGGTTGCAGGGAGTCTCGCCGGACAAGCGCTCACGCAACAAGCCGGCAAAAAGCCCGGCGTGGAAATCACCGTGCGCCTTGAGTCGGGCGAACTGCGCGCCGTGACACAAGAGGCGGGCGAGGCGTTCAAACCCGGGGAGCCGGTGCGCCTGCTGTTCTCCGGCGGAGTGACCCGCGTTTCGCACTAGGCTCTGGCACCGCGCCCGCAGCGGGTACCCGCACTGGGTGCAAATACAAGACGCTCCAAGCGTGCCCACCTGCAAACGGCCGTGGCGCGGGCCTTTCCGGGGACATGTGCTGCAAAGCGCCATCTGGTGCGCCTTTCCAGTCATCGGCCTTGCAAGATAGGGCGGTCGCGCCGCCGCCGGCCGGTAAAATAGGGCGCTCATGTCCACGCCCACGCCGCTGCCGCAACGCCTGTTCCGCCTGGCGCGGCTCACCCTGCACCTCATGCGGGCACTGGCCCTGCTCGCCGTGAGCTACGCCGGAAAGACCGCCTTGCAGCAGGGGCGCATGCGGCAGCGCTGGTCGCGCCAGCTTCTCGCCATTCTTCACATCAAGCTCGAATCGGTCGCGCTGCCCGGTGCTTTGCCCGAACGCTGCCTGCTCGCCAGCAATCATGTTTCCTGGCTGGACATATTCGTCATCAACGCGATCCTGCCCGCCACCTTTGTTTCCAAGGCGGATGTTGCGCGCTGGCCGCTGGTGGGCCGCATGTGCACGCGCGCCGGAACGCTCTATATTGAGCGCGGCAGCAAAAGCGGGGCGCGACGCGCCAACCACAGCATTACCCGCACGCTCGAGTCGGGAACGGTGGTGGCAATCTGCCCGGAGGGAACCACCAGCCACGGCGACCGGCTGCTGCCCTTTCACGCCGCGCTTTTTCAGCCGGCGGTCGACGCCGGGGCGGCAATCTTGCCGGTGGCGCTGCGCTACAGCGACGCCAAGGGGCAACTGTGCGCGGGTGCCGCCTATGTCGGCGAGGATTCGCTGCTCGACTCGGTCTGGGCGATCGTTTCGACGCGACGCATGACCGCTTCGGTGAGGGTTGAACCGTACATTGCCGGCGCCGGCTTGGCGCGGCGCGAATTGGCGCACGCCACCGAGACGGCTATTGCCGCGGCATTGGGCGTCCCGGCCCCAGTGCGTGCTGCTGGAAAACGCGGCCATCCTCCAGCCTGACCGCAGTAAGGCTGCCGCCCCAGGCACAGCCGGTGTCGAGCGCGACAAGATCGGGCCGCACCACCAGCCCCAGCGCCGACCAGTGACCGGTGATCACCGTGTGGTCGGCGCTGGCACGCCCGGGCACGTCAAACCACGGCAGGTAACCCGCAGGCGCACCGTCGAGCCCGCCCTTGCTGGCAAATTCCATCTTGCCCTTGGCGGTGCAAAAGCGCATGCGCGTCATGGCATTGACGATAACGCGCAGGCGGTCCGCGCCGGTCAGGGCATCATCCCAGCGCGACGGCTTGCTCCCATACAGATGCGCGAAGAATTCATCGCAGGCCGGCCCGCGCAAGGCCGCTTCCACTTCCCCGGCGAGCAAGCGCGCCGTCGCGACGTCCCATTGCGGCAGCAAACCGGCATGCACCATGGCGTAGTTGCCGGCAACATGCACCATCGGTCGCCGCCGCAACCAGTCGAGGAGTTCGTCGCGATCGCTTGCGGCGAGCACTTCGTCCAGGGTGTCCTCGGTGCGCAGGCGCGCATGACCCGCGGCCACGGCGAGCAGGTGCAGGTCGTGATTACCAAGCACCGCAACGCATGTCCCGCCCAGCGACTTGAGCAGGCGCAGGACGCCCAGTGAACCGGGGCCGCGATTGACCATGTCGCCGACCAGCCACAAGCTGTCGGCGGCCGGGTCAAAGCGCAGGGCATCGATCAGCCGCCGCAATTCCTCGTGGCAGCCTTGCACGTCGCCGATGGCATACGTCGCCATCAGTGTGCGCCGCTCATGCCGGCGCCAGCGCGCGATCGACGCGGCGGTACTGTATGGCTTCGGCGACGTGCGCGGAGCCGACGGCGCCGGCACCGGCAAGGTCGGCGACGCTGCGCGCGAGTTTGAGCACGCGGTGGTAGGCGCGCGCGGACAAGTCCAGCCGGGTGATGGCCTGCCGCAACAGCCCGTCGGCCGTGGCATCGAGCCGGCATACCTGCTCGATCTCGCGCGGGCCGAGTTCAAAATTGAATTTTCCCTGCCGCGCCAGTTGCCGTTCGCGCGCGACCAGCACCCGTTCGCGCACCACCTGCGACGGCTCGCCGGTGCCCTGGGCCATCAATTCATCGCGCGGCACCGCCGCCACCTCGATCTGGATGTCGATGCGATCGAGCAGGGGGCCGGAAATCTTGGCGCGATAGCGCGCCACCTTGTCCGGGCTGCAGCGGCAACGCCCGTCGAAATGACCGAGATAACCGCAGGGGCAGGGGTTCATCGCCGCCACCAACTGGAAACGCGCCGGAAACTCGGCCTGGTGTGCGGCGCGCGAAATCGCCACACGGCCGGACTCCATCGGTTCGCGCATGGCCTCGAGCACGCGGCGGTCAAATTCGGGCAATTCGTCAAGAAACAACACGCCATGATGGGCGAGGGAAATTTCACCCGGTCTTGGGTCGCTGCCGCCGCCGACCAGCGCCGCACTCGAAGCCGAGTGGTGCGGCGCGCGAAACGGCCGGCGCTTCCAGTTTTCCATGCGAAAACCGCCGCTGCCAAGGGACTGCAGCGCCGCCGACTCGAGCGCCTCGGCATCGGACAGATCGGGCAGGATGCCGGCAAAGCGCGCGGCAAGCATCGATTTGCCGGTACCCGGGGGTCCGCTCATCAGCAGGCTGTGCCCTCCGGCAGCCGCCACTTCAAGCGCGCGCTTGGCCTGCGCCTGGCCCTTGACCTCGGCGAGGTCGGGATACCCGCCGCCGCCAGCGATGTCGCTGGGCGCGGCCACCGCGTAACGCGCCAACGGTGTTTTACCGGTGAGGTGCGCAACCACTTCGAGCAGGCTTGACGCCGGATAAATCTGCGCCTCGCCCACCAGCGCGGCTTCAGCGGCGTTGGCGCACGGCAGGATAAAGGCGCGACGGCTTTTTGCCGCACGCCAGGTCATGGCCAGCGCGCCGCGAATCGGCCGCAATTCGCCCGAGAGCGAAAGTTCGCCGGCGAATTCGTAATTCTCCAATGCGTCCGAGGGAATCTGCCGCGTCGCGGCCAGTATGCCCAACGCAATCGCGAGGTCAAAACGACCGCTTTCCTTGGGCAGTTCCGCGGGCGCAAGGTTGACGGTGATGCGCCGCGCGGGAAACTCGAAACGGCAATTGGCGAGCGCGGCACGCACCCGCTCACGCGCCTCTTTTACCTCGGCCTCGGGCAATCCGACGATGGTAAAGGCCGGCAGTCCGTTGCCAAGATGCACCTCCACCGTAACCGGCGGGGCCGCCAGCCCGACCAGCGCGCGGCTATGCAGGACGGCGAGTGACATTTAAAACGTATCGAAAAGGCGGTAAGCGCAATGCGGCGCCGATTGCAGACCGCGCGCGACCCGCGCCATGCGGGCGGGCGTTCGTTGTCACCGCGATCACTATTTGCGTTCCATCTCGACGAGCTTGGCTTCGACCGCGGCCAATTTCTCGCGCGTGCGCGCCAGCACCTTGGCTTGCACGTCAAATTCCTCCCGCGTAACCAGGTTGAGGCGGTTGAACGCGCTGCTGAGCATCAGGTGGAGGTTTTTTTCCATGTCACGCGCCGGGCTGCTGGCAAGGATTTCGCTCATGCGCGCGTTCAGGTCTTCAATAAATTGGGCTTTTGACATACGGACTCACCATGAAATAAAGGGGCTGTTCGAACGCCAGAGTGTAGCGCGCTAGGCAAACAACGCTTGGGTTGGCGATTTGGGCTACAGCACCGCCTTAGTGCGCGCCGCCCCCGCCGCGCATCGCCACAGTGCAAGACCTGCCGGCCCCGTTAGGGCGACCAAGCTAACTCAATGATTTATAACACCAATAAAGCTGGCACGACCTCTGCTAATCATTCCCTGCGATTTCTCTTATTTAACACTATGAAAGCTGCCCTCATGAAAAAGTTGATCCTCGCTTCAGCAGTCGCGGCCGCCTTGGCTGCGCCCACCGTTGTGCTGGCCCAAACCGCCCCGGCTGCGGCAGCAGCGCCAGCCTCGCCGCATGCCTTCTCCGCCAACGTCGGCGTCGTATCCGACTATATTTTCCGCGGTATCAGCCAGACGCACGGCGGACCGGCGATCCAGGGTGGCGTTGATTACTCCCATTCGAGCGGTCTGTATGCCAGCGCATGGGCATCCAACGTCAGCTGGGTAAAGGATGCGCAAGATACCAGCGCAAATGTCGAAATCGACGTTTATGGCGGCTTCAAAAACACCTTTGGCAGCAGCGACTGGAACTACGACCTTGGCGTGATCAGCTACAACTACCCGGGCACCAAGACGGTAAAGGCCAACAATTCGGCCAAATCCGACACCGTGGAAGTTTACGCCGGGCTGGGCTGGAAATGGCTGAGCGCGAAGTACTCCTACACCACCTCCAGCAACTTCATATCCTGGTACGGCGGCCCCACCGGGACCAATACCAACATCGACACCAGGGGCAGTGACTACCTCGAACTGAATGCCAACTATGACCTTGGCAGCGGCTGGGGCATCAACGGACACATCGGCAGCCAGAAGGTCAAGAACTACCAGGCCGCCGGCGACACCAACGCGTCCTACATGGACTACAAAGTGGGCGGAACCAAGGACTTTGGCTGGGGTGTTCTCGGCCTGGCGGTTACGTGGACGGACACAAAAGGCACCTGTAACGGCGGCGCCGGCGGCACCAACGCCTACTGCTGGGGCAAATACAACGCCGGCAGCAATACCTCGAACGGCTTTTACAACGCCGCCCAGACCAAGGGCGTTCTGTCTTTCCTCAAAACGTTCTGATTTTGCAAGCGGAAGGTGCCGCGACGGCTCCTTTCTTCCACAGCAGAAAATACAGGGAGCACTTTATGAAACTAGTGACCGCCATCATCAAGCCGTTCAAGCTTGACGAAGTACGGGAAGCCCTTTCCGCCATCGGCGTGCAAGGCATCACCGTAACCGAGGTCAAGGGATTTGGCCGCCAGAAGGGCCATACCGAGTTGTATCGCGGCGCCGAGTATGTGGTCGATTTCCTTCCCAAAGTGAAAATCGAGGCCGCCATCAAGACTGACATGCTCGACCAGGTGATCGAAGCGATTGAGAAGTCGGCCAACACCGGCAAGATCGGCGACGGCAAGATTTTTGTCTTCGAACTGGAACAGGTCGTGCGCATCCGTACCGGTGAGACCGGCGCGGAAGCGATCTAAGGGGACACATCATGAAAAAACTATTTGCACTGCTCGCCCTCGTCGGCGCCATCGGTTTTGGCGGCAACGCCATTGCCGAGGACAAGCCCGCAGCACCGGCAGCCGCTCCGGCCGCCACTGCTCCGGCCACACCCGCTGCGGCCGCACCTGCCGCAGCGACGCCCGCCGCCGCAGCACCGGCACCCGTCCCAAACAAGGGTGACGTCGCCTGGATGATGGTCTGCACCGCGCTGGTCTTGCTGATGAGCGTTCCGGCGCTGGCCTTGTTCTACGGCGGCATGGTCCGCTCCAAGAACATGCTGTCGATGCTGATGCAGGTGTTCGTGGTGTTCTCGCTGATCACCGTGCTGTGGTGCATTTACGGCTACAGCCTGGCGTTCACCGAGGGCAACGCCTATTTCGGCGGCCTCGACCGGCTGTTCCTCAAGGGCACCTTCGATCCGGCCAAGGGCGAGTTCGCCATGGCCGCGACCTTCAGCAAGGGCGTGGTCATTCCGGAGCTGGTATTCGTCGCCTTCCAGGCAACCTTCGCCGCCATTACCTGCTGCCTGATTCTCGGTGCCTTCGCCGAACGGGCGAAGTTTTCCGCCGTGCTGATTTTCATGGTGCTATGGTTCACCTTCGCCTACGCGCCGATCGCCCACATGGTCTGGTTCTGGATGGGACCTGATGCCTACACCGATCCCAAGCTGGTCGATGAGCTCAACGCCAAGGCCGGCCTGCTCTGGCAGTGGGGCGCGCTCGACTTCGCCGGCGGCACGGTGGTGCACATCAACGCCGGTGTTGCCGGCTTGGTGGGCGCCTATATGCTGGGCAAGCGTGTCGGCTACGGCAAGGAAGCGATGTCGCCGCACAACCTGACCATGACGATGATCGGCGCCTCGATGCTGTGGTTCGGCTGGTTTGGTTTCAACGCCGGCTCGGCACTCGAGGCCAATGGCACCGCCGCGCTGGCCTTCATCAACACCTTCCTCGCCACCGCCTGTGCCGTCCTCTCTTGGATCTTTTTTGAGTGGCTGTTCAAAGGCAAGCCGTCGATGCTCGGCGCCGCTTCGGGTGCCGTTGCGGGCCTGGTGGCCATCACGCCGGCTGCGGGCAACGTCGGCATCCCCGGTGCCTTCGTGATCGGCTCACTGGCCGGTGTGGTCTGCCTGTGGGGTGTCAACGGCCTCAAGCGCATGCTCGGTGCCGACGACTCGCTCGACGTGTTTGGTGTACACGCCTTGGGCGGTATCCTCGGCGCAATGCTGACAGGTATTTTCAATTCACCCGATCTTGGCGGCCCCGGTATCGTCACCGACTGGGTCACCGGCAAAACCGGCTTTGCCGGCTACGGCGAACAGCTGATGATCCAGGCCAAGACGGTCGGCTTGACCGTAGTCTGGACGGCGGTTGTCGCCTTCATCGCCTTAAAGATTGCCGACATCCTGGTGGGCCTGCGTGTCACCGAGGAAGAAGAGCGCGAGGGCCTGGACGTGACCTCGCACGGCGAGTCCGCCTACCACCTGTAACAGTTAGGGGGGCATCGCCCTCCGCGCCAGCAATAGGTACAAAGCCCGCGAGGGCTGGTCTTTCAAAGGGGTGCCGAATCGGCACCCCTTTTTTATGGGTGGAGCCGTGCAGCTGCTAAGCTCGTAACCATGACATTGCGCATCGAGATCGCCGGCTCGCCGGTGCTAGTCAACGCCGAACCAGGAGAAACCATTCTGGCCGCGCTGCTGCGTCACGGCGTGCCCTTCACCTACAGTTGTCTGTCGGGTAATTGCGGTACGTGCAAATGCACGGTGCTGGAGCGGCCAGATGCCGCTATTTTCGAACTTGCCCGTTCCGAAAACACACTTACATCCGCCGAACGTGCCGCGGGTGTCGTACTCGCCTGTCGCAGCGAAGTATTGGGTCCGCTAAAAATCCGCCTGCCTGGAATTGGCGGCGTGTGATTGTCGTGCTTAGCCGGGGGGCGGATCGGCCTGGCGGCAATGTGTCTCGCGCACAAACGCGAGCATCAGCATGCCGGCAAGAAGCCACACCAGCATTAACGCAAAGCCGGCGCGGTAGGCGGCAAAATCGTAAATGCGCGCAGCCCCCGCCATCTGGCCGCTCCACATGCGATCGAGCACCCAGCCGACCGCCGGTTGCAACAACATGCCGCCCATCATGTTGCCCATGTTGGCGATGCCGCTGGTGGTGCCGGCAAGACGCAA
>CAMAWC010000032.1 GCA_945861875.1 Bordetella parapertussis | reverse complement strand
CTGCGCAACCGGTTTTCGCACGAGGTGAAAATCACCCCGCGCGTGGTCTGGGACGGGCTCACCCATCCGCGCTGGCTCGCCTCGGTGTGGTTGCGCCGCGGCATGCCGCGCATGGAGAACATCGCGCCCTTCCTGCCGCAGGGTGCAAGCGCGCATGAGCTGGTCGAATTCACCCGTTCGCGGCGCAACCTCAGTCTCAACTGGGCCGATATCGCCTGGATGCGCACGCAGTGGCGCGGCCCCTTGCTGGTAAAAGGCCTGCTTACCGCCGAGGACGCAAAACGCGCCCAGGCAGCCGGCTGCGACGGTGTGGTGGTGTCCAACCACGGTGGCCGGCAACTCGACGGTGCAGCCGCGAGCATAGATGTGTTGTCCGAAGTGGCGGCGGCGGTGGGCGGCTCGATGACCATCCTGATCGACAGTGGTTTTCGCCGCGGCAGCGACATCGTCAAGGCGCTCGCACTGGGGGCCGATGGCGTGCTGCTTGGCCGCGCCACGCTCTACGGTGTGGCCGCCGGAGGGCAGCAGGGCGCGGCAAGGGCGCTGGCGATCCTGCGCGACGAAACCGACCGGGTGATGACGCTGCTTGGCTGCGGCTCTGTGGCAGAGTTGAACGCCGATCACATCATGCGCATGTAGCGCGCCCGCGATGAAACAACGGTATCGGGTCATCATCGTCGGCGGCGGACCGGTTGGGGTCGGGCTCGCGCTGGAGTTGGGGCAGCGCGGCATCGATTGTGTCCTGGTCGAGCGCCACCTCGCGCCGCAGCGCATTCCCAAGGGGCAGAACCTGACGCAGCGCACGTTGGAGCATTTTTACTTCTGGGGCTGTGTCGATGCGCTGCGCGCCGCGCGCATCATGCCCGAGGGCGTTCCCACCAGCGGCGTCAGTGCCTATGGCAGCCTGATGGGCGAGTACTGGGCGGCGCCGGCGCAGCGCGAACTGGTGCACGACTATTACTTCCAGGCCTATGAACGCCTGCCGCAATATGAAACCGAACGGGTGCTGCGCGAGCGGATGGCGGCGCTGCCCTGCGTGAGCGCGTTGTTTGGCTGGGACGCGGAAAAAGTGGAGCAGGATGCGCGCGGGGTACGGGTAAGCATTGCCTCGCGCGAGGGCGGTGAACGCCGTGTGCTTGAAGCCGACTATGTGGTGGGTTGTGACGGCGGCCGTTCCATCGTGCGCGAGCAGGCCGGCATTGCCCGCAGCGGCGCCGACTTTGAGCAAAAAATGATGCTGGCGGTGTTTCGCTCGCGCGAATTGCACGAGGGCCTGGCGCGCTTTCCGGTGAAGTCGACCTATACCGTCCTGCACCCCGACCTGAGGGGCTATTGGCAGTTTTTCGGCCGCATCGACGTCGGCGAGGGCTGGTTTTTTCATGCGCCGGTGCCGCTGGACACGACCACGGAGAATTTCGACTTCCTGGGCTTGCTGCACCAGGCGGCCGGTTTCAAGTTCGCCTGCGCGTTCGACTACATTGGCTTCTGGGATTTGCGCGTCGCGGTGGCGGAAAAATACCGCGCCGGGCGCGTGTTCATTGCCGGTGATGCGGCCCACACCCATCCGCCCTACGGCGGTTTCGGCCTCAACAATGGCCTCGAGGACATCACCAATCTTGGCTGGAAGCTCGCCGCCGTCCTCCAGGGGTGGGGTACCGATGCGCTGCTCGACTCCTATGGCGCGGAGCGCCTGCCGGTTTTCAGGGAAACCGGCGAAGACTTCATCGCCGCACGCATCGAGCAGGACCGGGTGTTTCTGGAGAACTTCAGCCCGGAGCGCGACAAGCCTGCGTTCGAGCGGGCCTGGGACGAACGCATGGCCAAGACCAGCGCGCGCGCCCAGGTCTATGAACCGCATTACGAGGGTTCGGCCGTGGTGTTCGGGCCGCCGGGCGGGAAATGCAGCGCACACGGCGAGCACACCTTCAAGTCGCGGGCCGGCCATCACCTGCCGCCGCAAATGCTGTCCTCGGGCCGCAACGTGTTCGAGGAACTGGGCGGGGGCTTCACCCTGCTCGCTTTCAACGCAGACGAGGGCGCGGTACGCGCTTTCGAGGACGCCGCGTGCGCTCTGGGTATTCCGCTCAAGGTGGTGCGCGACACTTGTGCCGGCGGCCGTGAGGCCTACGGGAAAACGCTGATGCTGGTGCGTCCCGACCAGTATGTCGCCTGGGATGGCGATGGCGCGCCGGCCGATGCCGGCGTGGTGCTGTCCCGGGCCTGCGGCCGGCCCGCGCCTAGGTGAAAGCCTCGAGCAACTCGACCGGGTCGCCGTAGCGGCTGGCCATTTCGATCACCGCCGGGTCGCGCAGTGCGAGCAAAAAGCCCTTGTCGATCAGCGTGGACTTTCCCGCAGTGACGGTGGCGTCATAGACGATCAAGTCCTGGTGCACCGGCGGCTCTTCCCAGTTGGGCATGACGCGGCGGATGTAATCGCTCGGTTTGGCGAGGTCCACGCCAAAGTGCAGCGCACCCGGTGAGTTGGAGCCGGCCGGATAGACGGTGTAGCGCGGCGCTTTGGGATTGAAGCCGCAACCGCCGCCTTCGATGATTTTCCCGCCCATCAACATGTCGCGCAGGATGGCCGCGTCGGCTGATTCACCGCGCACCTCGGTGACGAGGTTGTTCTTGAACACCACGGCGATTTTCTCGGCAAAGGGCTGCGCAAAACCGATGGCCCATTGCGGGTAGAGCACGCCCTCGATATTTATTTTTGCATTCGGGTCGCTTTTCATCGCCGTGCTGTCCCAGAAATTGGGGCCGTGCGTCGGCAGGTAATGCACGTAGCAGCCCGGCTCGTCGGCAAACATCTTGCCGCGCCATCGGTTTCCGGCGAACATGGTGTCGCGCATGGCCCGGGTGTAGGGGATGCGCAGGTCGCTGCCGCGCTCGTCCGAAAAGCGCAGCTCGAAATCCTCGCCCCTGGGAATGCGTTTTTCGGTGGCGCGCAGGATTTCGCCCACCAGCTCGATCGGAAAGCGCGCCTGCGGCGTCATCAGCAAATCGAGGTCGCGAAAATAAGTGATCTTGACCCAGCGCTGGCCGGCCTTGCGCATGGCCACGTTGAACGGATCCTCGATGGAGCAAAACCAGGTCGAGACGACGAAGTCGGCGTTCTTGATCAGCGGCTGCACTTCCTCGGGTACGCCGGGCAGTGTGGTGGTGGGCGCCATGTACTGGCTGAGCGTGGCGCCGCGCGCGCGGGCGAGTCCGCTGACGGCGTCGACCACGCGCGGGTCGAGCAGCGGGTCGGTCAGCATCAGCACGCGCTCGCCCGGTCGTATTGCGAACACCTTGAAAAAATTATCCAGCGCCTGGAAATAGTGTTTGGTATCGGTGAGCGAGGGTTTGAGCGCAGGGGGCAAGCCGACGTAGCGGATCGGGTCCTGGCCGGATTTTTCATGCATGTTCATGTCTGTCTCCAAACAGGTGTTGAAAAAGGGGGCGACGCCCCCTTTAGATCCCCCGAATCAGAGGCTGCTGAGAGGTAAGCGTGCATCCCGGTTACTCTATTTTCATCTTGAATCTGTGTTTTTCAACAGCCTGCTAATGGACTCAGTCGACCTTGGCGCCCGAATCCTTCACCAGCTTCGCCCACATCGGTAGCTCGGCGGCGATGTGCTGGGAGAGGCCCTCGGGCGTGCCGGGCGATGGAAAACCGCCGCGCGCGCCGAGGCTTTCGCGCACCTGCGGGTCGTTCAGCGCCTGGCGTAATACCGCGTTCAGCTTGTCGATGATAGCGCGCGGCGTGCCGGCCGGCGCATAAATGCCGTCGGTGGCGGCGATATCGAAGCCGGGCAGGCCGGACTCGTCCATGGTTGGCAGCTCGGGCACGGTGGGTACCCGCGTCAATGTCGTGACGGCGAGGCCCTTGAGCCTGCCCGCCTTGGCCTGCGGATAGACGTTCACCATCAGGTCTATCATCAGTTGCACCTCGCCGCCGAGCATGCCGGTGAGCGCCGCGCCGCCGCCCTTGTAGGGCACGTGCACGATGTCCACGCCGGCCATGTTCTTGAACAGGATGCCGGCCATGTGCGAGGTGGTGCCGTTGCCGGCCGAGGCAAACGACACCTTGCCCGGGTTGGCCTTGAGGTAGGCGATGAGCTCCCGGACGTTGTTGGCGGGCAGGCTGGGGTGTATCACCAGCATGGCCGGAATGGTGGTGAAGCGGGTGATGGGTGCGAAGTCCTTGACCGGGTCAAACCCGGTCTTGGCGTACAGCGCATGGTTGATGCCGTGGGTGCCGTTGGTACCGTGGAGCAGGGTGTAGCCGTCCGGTGCCGCGCGCGCAACAAACTCCGCGCCGACATTACCGCCGGCACCGGGCTTGTTTTCGATGACTATGGGTTGCCCGAGAATTTGCGAGGCCCGCGGAATCACCGCGCGCGCAAGATTGTCGGCGCCGCCGCCGGGCGGGAAGGGCACCACCAGGCGCACCGGCTTGTCGGGATAGTTTGACTGGGCGTGTGCAGGGCCGTGCGTCGTTATCAGGGCGACGCAAAATGACAGGGCAAGCGTGAGCGTCGCAGCGAGCTTGGATGCAATCATGGGTTTCCTCCGGTTTGTCGCGCCTATTATAGGACCTGTCCCGGTCGCCCCGGCGCTGCCCCGCAGGAGGCGGATGGCTGGAAACGCTTGTCAGGTGCGGCTTTTCAGTCGATGCATGGCTGGAAGTGAGGACCGGACAGGTCTTGGCGGCGCTGCGTTGATCGTGGCTTGCGACCGGGCTGAGCCTTCCCGGCAGGCTAAGGGCTCAATCCCAGCCGTTGCAACAACGCATCGTCGGGTTGTTGTTTGAAGGCGAACACATGCAACTCCCAGTCCGACAGCGGCGGCGCGAAGCACAGCACCGGAAACCCACCGGAAAACAGCGCGGCCGACAGGGAAGCGCGTGAAAAGCCGGTCTTGTGGGCGTAATAGTCCTTGCCGCTGTCCCGAATTTCCGCACCGAAGCCGTAGAACACATCGTGCGCGCTGATCGGGCCGGCGGGACTGTCATAGAGCTTCGCGCCGATGTCGATATCGTTTGTCGCCATATGGCGGATGAGTTCGCCGATATCCGGTACGCGTATCTCGGCGAATCCGGTGGGTTTGAGCACCTCGGCGAATGCGTGGACCAGGCCCGGGACCTCGTGCGGGTAATAGTGTTCCAGGTTGTGCGAGCAGTAGACCGCGTCGCAGCTCGCCGCCGGCACGACCTCACGCAGCTTGCGTGCATCGTAAACAATGTCGGCGGCCGGGTTGAGGTCAAGCAGGGTCTGCTGCCAGCCGTCGAAATGCGGCGGGATCGCCACGCCACGGTCACCGCCGCCGACGTTGAGCAGCGATCCCTTTGCTCCGGATCCGGCGGGCTTTGCAATCCCCATCACAAGTTTCTCCAGAAAATCGGACAAGAAAGTACGCCGCATGGAAACAACAAACCGGCCGGAAAGCCAAGACTGGAGGTGAGACGGGTGTTTCGCCGAGAATTCTCGGCGCCCGTCGAACGGCTTCGGCCTACCGGCCGAAGCGCGCCCTGCAAGGGGCTTTCCAGCCATTGCCCTGGTGGCGCAGGGCGCAAGACAGCGCCATGCCGAGGTGCAGTGTAACTTTTCCCGGCACCGGCGTGGCTCCCCGCTGGCGGCGCATTGGTTTGCTACACTAGGCGCAGGAGGAGCCAACCATCATGAACATGAACGAGCCTGTTACCCAACTGCAAATAGACCAGCGCGTTTTTGACCTGTACGACGAGTACTGCCACGGCCGCATCAACCGGCGTGAGTTTCTCGCCCGTTCCAGCGCATTGGTGGCCGGCGGCCTCATCATGGCGCAGGCCCTGCTGCCGCGCTACGCCCAGGCACAGACCATTTCCTTTACCGACACGCGCATCAAGGCGCAGTACGTCAACTATGCTTCGCTCGGCGGCAACTCCGGGCAGATGCGCGGCTACCTGGTGCAGCCGGCGGGGGCGGGGCCCTTCCCGGCGGTGCTGGTGATACACGAGAACCGCGGCCTCAACCCGTATATCGAGGACGTGGCGCGCCGCGCTGCGGTAGAGGGCTTTCTCGCGCTGGCCCCCGACGGTTTGTTCCCGGCCGGCGGCTACCCGGGCAATGATGACGACGGCCGCGCGCTGCAGGCCGGCCTCGACCAGGCGAAACTGCGCACCGACATGCTCAACAGCGCGCGTTTTCTCAAGTCACACAAGCTCTCGACCGGAAAGCTCGGCGCGACCGGATTTTGCTGGGGCGGCGGCACTACCAATTACCTTGCCGTCGAGATGGGCGCTGATTTGCAAGCGGGCGTGCCTTATTACGGCGCGGCGGCGGCGACCGCCGGCGTGCCGAAAATCAAGGCGCCCCTGCTGATACAGATGGCCGAGAATGATCCTGGCATCAACGGCATGTGGCCGGCCTATGAGACCGCCTTGAAAAGCGCCGGTGTTGCGCACCAGGCGTATATCTACCCGAGTACCCAGCACGGCTTTCACAACAACTCGACGCCGCGCTACAACGAAGCGGCGGCCAAGCTGTCGTGGGAACGCACCGTCGCATTTTTCAAGACGAATCTCGCCTGACCGGGTGGAGCATCGGTATCGTGCTATGCCGCCTCGGCGTGCAGTTTTACGCCGAGCGCGCGTGCGACCTTGAGCACGGTCGCAAAACTCGGATTACCGTTCGCGCTTAGTGCGCGATAAAGGCTTTCCCGGCTGAGACCGGCATCCTTGGCGACCTGTGTCATTCCCTTGGCGCGTGCAATGTCCCCAAGCGCTCTGGCAATGCCTGCCGCATCGTCGGGCGCTTCTTCCAGCCATGCATCGAGGTAAGCGGCCATTTCTTCCGGCGTGCGAAGCTGTTGCGCAACATCGTAGGGAATGGTTTTGGTCTTGGCGGACTTTTTTACGGCGGGCTTGCGCATGGGGTGCTACTCCTGAAAGTTCCTGGCGAGGTGGATGGCCATATCGATATCCTTTTGCTGCGTTGACTTGTCCCCGCCTGCGAGCAGCAATAACAGCCTGTCTCCACGTTGGGTGTAATAGACACGGTACCCTGGCCCGAAATCGATCTTGAGTTCAGATACACCTTCTGTCAGATTCCGGTGATTGCCCGGATTGCCGTGAACCAATCGGTCAACACGAACCTGAATGCGGGCTCTGCCGGCGCCATCCTTTAGGGCGTTGATCCAGTCGCGATAGGTTTCAGTTTCCTCGACGCGCATGCGCGTATTGTAGCCCATGAGCTACGAATGTCAATATTGAGGTATATGCGCGAGGTCTCTGACTACAAAGGGCTCGAAACTTAACCCTGAGCGAATACAAACTGATTCTTAAAATCCCACCGGCAGGCTGTCGCGCCGCGCATCGCTGGCGGCGAGATAGCCGTCGTCGAGCTTGTAGGCAATCTGAGAGCAGCCAAAGTCCATGTAGCCGGGCTCCAGTTCGATGACCTTGTGGCCGCGACGCGCGAGTTCTTCCAGCGTGGCCTTGGGAAAGTCCTCGAAGTTGATTTCCATGCCCTGAACGATGCGAAAACGCGGGCCGTCTATCGCCGCCTGCGGACCCTGGCCATAGTCGGCCATGCGCACCATCAGCTGGGTGTGGCCTTGCGGTTGCATGCTGCCGCCCATCAGGCCGAAGCTCATCAGCGCTTTCCCGCCCTGGGTGACAAAGCCGGGAATAATGGTGTGGAATGGGCGCTTGCGCGGACCGACTTCATTCGGGTGTCCGGGCGTGAGCACCAGACCTGAGCCGCGGTTTTGCAGGCTGATGCCGGTACCTGGCACCACCACGCCCGAGCCGAAGCCGGAAAAATTGGACTGGATCATCGATACCATCATGCCGCCCGCGTCGGCGGTGGTGAGGTAGATGGTGCCGCCGCCCGGTGGCTTGCCGTGGCCGAAGTTTTGCGCGCGCTTCATGTCAATGAGCTTGGCGCGGCCCTTGAGGTAATCCGGGTCGAGCAGCGCGGCCGCCGTGGTGTCCATGAATTTCGGGTCGGCGACAAATCGGTATGCGTCGGCGAAGGCAAGCTTCACCGCCTCGATTTGCAGGTGCACGCTGTCGGCCGAATCGACAGGGTAGGAGGCGACGTCAAAGTGCTGAAGGATGCCCAGCGCAATCAGGCAGACGATGCCCTGGCCGTTGGGCGGGATCTCGTGGATGGTGAGGCCGCGGTAGTCCTGGCTGATCGGTTCGACCCAGTCGAGGGTGTGCGCGGCAAGGTCTTCGCGCGTCATCACACCGCCGCAGGCCGCCGAATGCGCGGTGATCATTTCCGCGAGTTCGCCCTCGTAAAACGCCTTGCCGCGGGTGGCGGCGATTTTTTCCAGCGTATTGCCCAGTTCCGGAAAAACGAATTTCTCTCCGGCGTTGGGTGCCCGTCCGCCCGGCATGAAGGCCTGGGCAAAGCCCGGCTGCACCTTGAGTTCGGGCACTTGCAGCGCCCAGCGCGCCGCGACAAAGGGCGAGACAAGATAGCCCTCGCGCGCATAGCGTATCGCCGGCTCAAACAGTTTTTCAAACGGCAGTTTGCCGAAGCGGCTGGACATTTCCACCCAGGCCGATACCGCGCCGGGAACGCTCACCGAGTTCCAGCCGCGCGCTGGTATGCTTTTCTGGCCCTTGAAGTAGTCCGGCGTCCAGGCCGCGGGTGAACGTCCCGAGGCGTTAAGGCCGTGCAGTTTCTTGCCATCCCAGATCAGCGCAAAGGCATCGCTGCCGGCGCCGTTGGAAATGGGCTCCACCACGGTGAGGGTTATTGCGGTGGTGAGCGCCGCATCGATGGCATTGCCGCCCGCAGCCAGCGCGGAGAGGCCGGCGACCGAGGCGAGCGGCTGCGAGGTCGAGACGACATTTTTAGCCAGTGTCGGGCGGCGCAGGGTGAGATAGGGATTGTCGAACGAGGGAAGGGGCATGCTATTCCTATTAGAGCAACACTGAACAGTCTCTTTTTTCGTCATCCCCGCGAAAGCGGGGATCCAGTGTCGTGGGTTTTAAAGTAAATAAGTCACTGGATTCCCGCTATCGCGGTAATGACGGACTCGGTTATTGTGTCATTTCTCCTGCGATTTCTGCAAAGCCTGGTCGATATCCCAGAGGATGTCATCCAGTGTCTCGAGGCCGACCGAAATGCGGATCATGTCGGGTGTCACGCCGGCCTTGAGTTGCTCTTCGTCGTCTAGCTGGCGGTGTGTGGTCGAGGCCGGATGGATGATCAGGGTGCGCGCGTCGCCGATGTTGGCCAGATGGCTCATGAAGGTGGCGGCCTCGATGAATTTTTCCCCGGCTGCTTTTGCGCCTTGGGCGCCACCCTTCACACCAAAGGTCATCAGGCCACTGGCGCCCTTGGCGAGGTATTTTTGCGCCAGTGCATGGTATTGGTTGCCCGGCAGCCCAGGGTATTTGACCCAGCCCACCAGCGGATGGGCCTCGAGGAATTGCGCCACGGCAAGGGCGTTGCTGCAGTGCCGGTCCATGCGCACATGCAGCGTTTCCAGGCCTTGCAGCAGCATCCAGGCGTTGAACGGCGACAGCGTCGCGCCGAAGGTGCGCATGGTTTCCATGCGCGCTTTCATGGTGTAGCCAAAGTCGCCGAAGGTCTCGTAAAAACGCACGCCGTGGTAGCCGCGCGAGGGCTCGGTCATGTCGGGGAACTTGCCATTGTCCCAGGGAAATTTTCCCGACTCGACGATGACCCCGCCCATGCTGGTGCCGTGGCCGCCGATGTACTTGGTCGCCGAGTGCACGACAATATCGGCACCGAACTCGATCGGGCGGCAAAGATAGGGCGAAGCGACGGTGTTGTCGATCACCAGCGGCAGGCCGGCCTCATGCGCGATGGCGGCGATAGCCTCGATGTCGGCCACGTTCATCAGCGGGTTGCCGATGGTTTCGGCGTAAACGACCTTGGTTTTTTTCGTGATGGCGCGGCGAAAGTTTTCCGGGTCATCTGGATTGACAAAGGTGGTGTTGATGCCCAGCTTGCGGAAATTGACATCAAACAGCGAGTAGGTGCCGCCGTAGAGCGTGGCGGCGGAAACGATTTCATCGCCCTGCTGGCACAGCGCGAGCAGTGCCGTCATCTCGGCCGCCTGGCCGGTGGCGGCGGCGAGGGCCGCGCGTCCACCTTCGAGCGCCGCCATGCGTTCCTCGAATACGGCCGTGGTGGGATTGGACAGGCGGGTGTAGACGTTGCCAAAGGTCTGCAGGTTAAACAGGCTTGCCGCATGATCGGCCGAGTCAAAGACAAAAGACGTGGTCTGGTACAGGGGCACGGCGCGTGCGCCGGTCGCCGGGTCGGGGACCTGGCCGGCGTGCAGGGTGAGGGTCTCTATGCCGAATTTGCGGTCAGCCATGCTTCGGTCCCATTCAGGGTTTGCCAATCCAGGGTTTGCCAATCAGGTTTTTGTGCCGCGGCGGTAGATGACGTGATAGACCAGCGCCACCACCACGCTGCCACCGACAATGTTTCCGGCGATGACCGCACCGAGGTTGGCGAGCACGTGCGGCAGGTCTATCAACGCGGCGCCGGGCAGGGCCAGCGGCATGTGCGCCTGCTGCAGCATCGCGAGCGGGAAAAAGTACATGTTGGCGATGCTGTGTTCAAAGCCTGCCGCGACAAAGGCGGAAATCGGGAATATCACCGCGACCATCTTGTCCACCACGCTGCGGCAGGCGAAGGACATCCACACCGCCATGCACACCAGGATGTTGCACAGTATGCCGCTGAAAAACGCCTGCATCGTCGGCAGGCCGGCCTTGATTGCGGCGATTTTTACCGCCTGCTGCGCCACGCCGCCGCCGTTCATGCCCAGGTGCCCGGACAAGTACACCAGCAGCGCGAGCCCGGCCGCACCGGCGCAATTGGCAAGGCAGACGATCGCCCAGTTCTGCATCACTTCGGCGGTGGTCAGCTTGTTTTCCGCCCAGGCCATGACCAGCAGGTTGTTGCCGGTAAACAGTTCCGCGCCGGCCACCACCACCAGCAGCAGGCCGAGGGAAAAGCACACGCCGCCGAGCACGCGGCTCGCGGCAAAACCGAGCGATGCGTCGCTGGTTACCAGCGTGAAGTACAGCGCCCCCAGGCCGATAAAGGCGCCCGCGAGCATGCCCAGCATCACGATTGAGAGCAGCGGCAGGCGCGCCTTGGCAACGCCGATATTTTCGATGCGTTCGGCGATTTCGCGCGGCGAGTAGGCGTCAAGGTTGACGGTGTCGTTCATGGCATGGGGGGGATAAGGGAAGAGGGGATTAGTGCGGCCGCTTGGCCGAGATGACGCCAGTATTAACGCCGCATGTCTGGTCGAACAAGGGGGCGACGCCCCCTTGCATATCCCCCGGGTATGCGGCACGCATGGTCAATGGGACGGCCATTGCGGACGTTTGGCCGATATCACGCCGGTATTAACGCCGCACCAATTTAGGCCGCCGAACAGCCGCCCGTGTTCTATTTTCACGCAACGGTCCATCACCGAATCAAGGCCGGCCGCACGTGCAAGGGCATCGGCTTCGTGGTTGAGCACGCCGATTTGCTGCCACAGCACCCTGGCGCCGATGGCAATGGCGTCCTCGGCGATGGGAACGATGTCGGCGGTCTTGCGAAAGCAGTCGACGATATCAACCTTGACGGGAATGTCGCGCAAGGACTTAAAGGATTTCTGGCCGAGTATTTCCGGATAACGCGGATTGACCGGAATCACGGTGTAGCCGTGCTCGATCAGGTATTTGGCGACAAAGTAGCTGGGCCGGAACCAGTCGGCGGACAGGCCGACCACGGCGATGGTGCGGTTTTGCCCGAGGATGCGGCGCAGCGTGGGGATGTCTGACATGGTTGCCGGCAGGATGAATGCGCAGGTATCAATGATAGAGCATAGACTGCCGTCCCGTCCGCGCCTGCCGCCTCCGGGAATTGGGCATAATGCGCAATTCGCGGATACAAGAACAACCTGAAGCTCGGGGTCATTTTCCCGCGCATCAACCCTGACAGGAACAGACCAATGATTCTCTGCATAGAAAATGCCCGTATGCCCGTGGCCGGAGCGGCGCGATGATAGTCGAGGAGCGCATCTACACCCTGCAACCCGGAAAAACAGGTGAGTACATCAAGACCTACGAGCAGGAGGGGTTGGCGATTCAGAAACCCATCCTCGGGCGCATGGTCGGTTACTACTTCACCGAGATCGGCGCGCTCAACCTGCTCATTCACATGTGGGCCTACGAGGACCTCGCCGAGCGCGATGCAAGGCGTGCCGTGCTGGTGGCCGATGCCCGCTGGCAGGCCTATATCAAGAAGGTCCAGCCGTTTCTGCTGCAGCAGGAAAACCGCATTCTCAAGCCGGCGCCGTTTTTTGCCGCGACGCTGGACGCGATTGCGCAAGTAGCGCAGCGCTGACGCAGCGCCAACGCCATGAGCCGCTACGTTTTACGTCTGTACGCCGATACGCTGGCCGCCAAGACCGCCTTGCCCGCAGCCTTGCCGGGGGGCAGGCGCATTATCTATGTTCGGGAAGGCAGCGCGACCCTGCGCTCGACCGGACAGGTCATGACACTTGCCGCGAACAGTGCGTGGTCCGCGCCGACGCCCTGCGTGGTGCTCGCCGGCGGCGCCGGTGCGCAACTGCTGCGCTGGGAACTCGATGCCGCGGCCGGAGCGGGTGCGGTTGTCACCGGGGAAGGCGTGCAATCGCGCCTGCTCAACGAGGCAAAGCTTGACCTGGATTTCCCCGACGGCCTGCTGTTTCGCTGCGACCGCGTCGATTTTCCGCCCGGCGGCATCGCCTATACGCATACCCATCAGGGCCCGGGCATCCGTTGCCTGCTTGCAGGGGGGCTGACGGTGGAGACCACGGGGCACGCCACGGCCATCGCCCCGGGCGAAGCCTGGTTCGAGGCCGGCGCCGATCCGGTGCTGGCCACCGCCTGGAACGAATCGGCAACCGGATTTGTCCGCGTCATGGTGCTGCCGCGCGCGCTCAAGGGCAAGAGTTCGATTCGCTATGTCAAGCCGGAAGACCAGCAAAAGCCCAAGCCCCAGCAGTACCAAATTTTTGTCGACGAGTTTATTGATCCATGAACAGCACCCTCAAGCCCCGCACTGGCGGGCAACTGATTGTCGATGCCCTGCGCGTGCACGGCGTCGATACCGCGTTTTGCGTGCCCGGTGAAAGCTATCTTGCCGTCCTCGACGCGCTCTACGATGCGCGCGATGCGATCAAGCTGGTCGTGGCGCGCCAGGATGGCGGCGCGTCCTACATGGCCGAGGCCTGGGCCAAGACCACCGGTCGCCCGGGGATTTGCTTTGTCACACGCGGACCGGGTGCGACCAACGCTTCCATCGGCGTGCACACGGCCTACCAGGACTCCACGCCGATGATCCTCTTTATCGGCCAGGTGGGCGGTGATTTTGTCGAACGCGAAGCCTTCCAGGAAATGGACTACCGCCGCATGTTTGGCGAGATGGCCAAGTGGGTGGCGCAGATCGATCGCGCGGACCGGATACCCGAATACGTCAACCACGCCTTCCAGGTCGCCACCTCCGGCCGCCCCGGGCCGGTGGTGCTGGCCCTGCCCGAGGACATGCTGATACAGACCGCCGCCGTGGCCGACACCGCCGCCTACCAGGTGGTGCAGGCGGCGCCGGCGCCCGCCGACATGGAGCGGCTGCGCGTTGCGCTACAGGGAGCGAAACGCCCGCTGTTGATGCTCGGCGGTACGGTATGGACGGCGCAGGCCTGTGCCGACATCGCGCGCTTTGCCGAGGGCGCCGGGCTGCCGGTCAGCTGTGCCTTTCGCTTCCAGGATTTGTATGACAACCGTCGCGATCACTACATCGGCGATGTCGGCATAGGCGTTAATCCGAAACTGGCGCAGCGCGTGCGCGACGCCGACCTCCTGCTGGTGGTGGGGGCGCGCCTGGGCGAGATGACCACCAGCGGCTACACCCTGCTCGAATCGCCCCGCCCGAAGCAACGCCTGATCCATGTGCACGCCGGTGCCGAAGAACTGGGCCGCGTCTACCAGGGCGAGTTGCTGGTCAATTCAGGCATGCCGCAATTTGCCGCCGCCGCCGCCCAACTGAAAATAGACGGTGGTGCCTGGCGCGACTGGTTGCTTGCGGCGCGCGCCGACTACCTGGGCTGGAATGACAAGCCTGCGGCCATCCCCGGCAAGGTGCAAATGGGCGAGATCATCGCCTGGCTGCGCGAACGCCTTCCGGCCGACAGCATACTCACCACCGGCGCGGGCAACTTCAGCGGCTTTGTGCAGCGTTATTACCGCTTCACCGGATTGCGCACGCAGGTGGCGCCGACCAATGGTTCGATGGGTTACGGCGTGCCGGCGGGTGTGGCGGCGAAGATTGCCCACCCGGAGCGTGTGGTGGTGTCATTTAACGGCGACGGCGATTTTTTGATGAACGGCCAGGAAATCGCCACGGCGGTGCAGTTCGGTGCCAATGTGATTTTTGTCGTCGTCAACAACAGCATGTACGGCACCATCCGCATGCACCAGGAGCGTGACTACCCCGAGCGCGTTCACGGTACCGCCCTGGTCAATCCGGATTTCGCCGCTTTCGCGCGGTCTTTCGGGCTGCATGGCGAAACCGTGGAAGAGACGGCGCAGTTCGCACCGGCCTTTGAACGCGCGCTGGCGGCGGGCAAACCGGCGCTGATCGAAGTGAAGATTGATCCGCAGGCGATCACCACCACGACAACGCTGGATGCCATTCGCAGCAAGGCGAAACAGGCGCGCTGACCTATCGGGAGTCCCCGGGGACTCATGTGTCCGGGCTGTTCAGCGGGACCCCGGTGGAGCAGTCGCCGCAGTTGTCATTGCGAGGAGGCGAAGCCGACGCGGCAATCTGGCGGCATTGCGACGGCAGTCACAAGACCGGCGAGATTGCTTCGCTGCGCTCGCAATGACGGCGTGTATTGGCTTCGGTTTTAGTGATGCAGGATCTTGGACAGGAACTGCACCGCGCGCTCCGAGCGCGGCTTGCCGAAAAAGTCGTCCTTTTGCGCGTCTTCAACGATTTCGCCGCGGTCCATGAAAATTACGCGGTTGGCCACGGTGCGGGCGAATCCCATCTCGTGGGTGACGCACATCATGGTCATGCCGTCCTTGGCGAGGCCGACCATCACATCGAGCACCTCGTTGATCATTTCCGGATCCAGGGCCGAGGTCGGTTCGTCGAACAGCATGGCGATCGGGTCCATCGACAACGCGCGGGCGATGGCGACGCGTTGCTGCTGGCCGCCGGACAACTGCCCCGGAAATTTGTCTTTTTGCTCGATCAGCCCGACACGGTCAAGGTATTTGAGACCGCGCTCGTTGGCTTCGTCCTGCGAGCGACCGAGCACCTTGACCTGCGCGAGGCTGAGGTTTTCGCGGATCGACAGGTGCGGGAACAGCTCAAAGTTCTGGAACACCATGCCGATGCGCGCGCGCAGTTTCGGCAGATTGGTCTTCGGATCACCGACCGAGATGCCATCGACGGTAATCTCGCCCTGCTGGAAGGGTTCGAGCGCGTTGACGCATTTGATCAGCGTCGATTTGCCCGAGCCCGAGGGGCCGCACACTACCACGACCTCGCCCTTGGCAACGTGTGTGCTGCAGTGGGTCAGCACCTGGAAGCTGCCGTACCACTTCGATACATCTTTCATCTCAATCATGGCCGACACCTTCGATAATTCTAGATTGGGGGATATACAAGGGGGCGTCGCCCCCTTGTTCGATTAGGTCATCTTTCATCTCAATCATGTGGATTCCCTTGGGATGCGTGTTTCAGTTCAACGAACAATGGCGATTTTATTTTGCAGTCTTTTCACCAGCAGTGACAGGCCGTAGCAAATGATGAAATAGACCAGCGCGACAAACAGGTACATCTCTACCAGGCGGCCGTCGCGTTGCGCCACCTTGGAGGCCGCGCCGACAAAGTCGGTGATCGACAGCACATAAACCAGCGACACGTCCTGGAAAAGGATGATGGTCTGTGTCAGCAGCACCGGCAGCATGTTGCGGAACGCCTGCGGCAGCACGATTTGTTGCATTGTCTGCCAGTAATTGAGGCCCAGCGCGTATCCGGCCGACACCTGGCCGCGCGGAATAGACTGGATGCCGGCGCGCATGATTTCGCAGTAATAGCAGGCCTCGAACAGGATGAAGGTGATGAGCGAGGAGGTGAACGCCCCGACCTTGACTGGGGTCGGCGAACCGATGATCCAGGCGCCGATGTAGGGAACCAGAAAATAAAACCAGAAGATCACCAGCAGCAAGGGCACCGAACGCAGCATGTTGACGTAGGTGCCGGCGGCAAAGGACAGCGGCTTGATCGAGGACAGGCGCATCATCGCCAGCAGGGTGCCGAAGAGGATGCCCCCGACCATGGCCAGCAGGGTGAGGTAGACGGTGAAGGCCATGCCGTCGAAAAACAGGTACTTCCAGGAGCGCTGGATGACGTCAAAATCGAATGTGCTGAACATGATCGTCGCTCCTTAGTGGCCGGCCAGCGGTGTGGCGGCGGCCGAGCCGAGCATGCCCGGAACGGCGATTTTTTTCTCCAGCACACGCATTAGCAGCACGACAATGACGTTGACGAAAAGATAAATCAACGTTGCCGCGGTGAACGCTTCGAACACCTGGAAGGTGAACTCCTGCATGGCGCGCGTTCGTGCCGTGAGCTCCATCAGGCCTATGGTCAGTGCCACCGAGCTGTTCTTGATGATGTTCATGAACTCCGAGGTGAGTGGCGGCATGACAATGCGAAAAGCCATCGGCAGCAGTACATAGCGATAGGTCTGCGGCTGGGTCAGCCCCAGCGCGGTGCCGGCCATGCGCTGGCCTTTTGAGAGCGATCCGATGCCCGCCTTGACCTGCTCGGCCACACGCGCCGAGGTGAAAAAGCCGAGGCACAAGACCGCGGTGATGAAGGGGGCGTTGGGCAGTTGCTTGAGCGCCGTGCCCATATCTTTGGGCAGCAGTTCGGGCAGCACGAAATACCACAGGAACATCTGCACCAGCAGGGGGATGTTGCGAAACAGCTCGACATAGGCATCGCCCAGGCGTACCAGCCATTTTGCTTCAGTCGTGCGTATGGTGCCGATAATGGAGCCAAACAGCAGCGCGATCACCCAGGCTGCGAGGGCGGTCGTCATCGACCAGGCGAGGCCGTTGAGCAGCGTGCCCATATAGGTACTCGTCGCGTCGGGAGAAAGTTCCCAGAAAATTTTCCAGTTCCAGTTGTAGTTCACTGCTTCTCCCCCGCGCCGGTTTGCGGCGCGCTACGACAAGAATCCCTGAAAGCAAAACGGGGGATGCATGGCATCCCCCGTTGTTGCGGTACTAAGGCATTTGTTACCGCTCTGCGGCGCTTAGTAAGCGGCCGGATCACCCGAGTCGGTCGGCTTGGCGATCACTTTTTTCAGCTGGTCGCTCATCGGCAGGTTCAGGTTGACGTTCTTCGGCGGGATGGCCGACTGGAACCACTTGGAGTAGATCTTGTTGATTTCGCCCGACTTGAACAGTGCGACAACGGCGTCGTCGGCGACTTTCTTGAACGCCGGGTCGTCTTTACGCACCATGATGCCGTAGGGCTCGACCGACAGGGCCTCGTTCGACACCATGAAGTCCCCCGGGGTCTTGGCGCTGGCGACAAGGCCGTAGAGCAGGATGTCGTCCATGGCAAAGGCGGTGACGCGGTCGGTCTCGACCATCAGGAAGGCCTCGGCGTGGTCCTTGGCGGCCATGATGTTCATGCCCAGGTTGCGCGATGCATTGAGTTCGGTGACCTGTTTCAGGTTGGTGGTGCCGGAAGTGGAAACCAGCGCCTTGCCCTTGAGGTCGTCAAGCTTGGCCACCTTGCTTGATTTTTTCGCCATCACGCGGTTGGCGGTGACGAAGGTGGTGACGACGTAGGAAATCTGTTTCTGGCGGTCGAGGTTGTTGGTGGTCGAACCGCACTCCATGTCGACCGTGCCGTTGGCCAGCAGCGGGATGCGCGTGGCCGAGGTGACCGGTGTTAGCACAATCTTGAGATTGGGCATTTTCAGGTTGGCTTTTACGGCGTCGACGATTTTCATGCACAAGTCCATCGAATAGCCGATGGGCTGCTGCTTGTCGTCAAGATAGGAAAAGGGGATGGACGCGTCGCGGTGGCCGACCGAAATGCTGCCGCTGTCCTTGATTTTTTTCAGCGTACCGGTCAGTTCCTGGGCGCTGGCGGCGCCGGCAATGACCAGTCCGGCGCTGGCCATCAGGCCGGCGAACAAAATGGAAGTGCGTTTCATGTAAAGACTCCTCGGGTTGATTGCGTATTGGTGTTCGTATTCATGGTGGCAGGCCCGCCCCCTCCTGGGATTGGCCTGTGTCTTGAACCTGACTTATTGATTCTACTTAGCAAACCGGTGTTTGTCCAAAAGGCCCTAAAAGTGGTGTTCTGGTGATTATCCGGGACAAGCACCACCACCGGCTGGTGCAGGTAGTCATGAGCAATTAGCGTTCCCGCTTCTTGCCGCGGGTGCGCGTGGCGAGCGTCCCCGGACGGGTGAGGTTTTCCGGACGCAGGATGCGCTCCAATTCGGTGCGCGACAGCAATCCCCTGCTCAATACGAGGTCATAAACGCTTTTACCCGTGGCATGGGCCTCCTTGGCGATGGCGCTGGCATTTTCGTAGCCGATATAGGGATTCAGGGCGGTGACAATGCCGATGGAGTGCTTGACGGTAGTGGCCATGTGCGCCTTGTTGGCGGTAATGCCGCGCACGCAGCGCCGGTCCAGGGTGAGGCAGGCCTGTTGCAGGTGCAACAGACTCTTGAACAGGCTGTGGGCGATGATCGGCTCGAAGGCATTGAGCTGCAACTGCCCGCCTTCGGCGGCAAAGGACACCGTCACGTCGTTGCCGATGACTTCGAACGCGACCTGGTTGACCACTTCGGGGATCACCGGATTGACCTTGCCGGGCATGATGGAGGAGCCCGCCTGCATCGCCGGCAGGTTGATTTCGCCAAAACCGGCGCGCGGGCCCGACGAGAGCAGGCGCAGGTCGTTGCAGGTTTTCGACAGTTTTACGGCGATGCGCTTGAGCACACCGGACAATTGCACAAAGGCGCCGGCGTCCTGCGTCGCCTCGATCAGGTTGCCGGCGGTGACAAGCGGGATGCCGGTGATTGCGCGCAGGTGCTTGCAGGCGAGCCTGGCGTAGCGCCGGTCGGTATTGATGCCGGTACCGATGGCGGTGGCGCCAAGGTTGATTTCCATGATCAGCTTGCCCGCTTCGAGCAGGCGCGCCTGATCCTCGGCCAGCATCACGGCGTAGGTGGAAAACTCCTGTCCCAATGTCATCGGCACGGCATCCTGCAGTTGCGTGCGGCCCATCTTGAGCAGTTTGTCGAACTCGCGCGCCTTTTTTTCGAAACTCAGCCGCAATTCGTCCATGGCCTGGTGCAGGCGACCGATGGCAAAGTGCAGTCCGACCTTGATCGCCGTCGGGTAGACGTCGTTGGTGCTCTGGCTCATGTTGACGTGGTCGGCCGGGTGCAGCGCTTTGTAGTCACCGCGCTTTTTGCCCAGGTGCTCAAGGGCGCGGTTGGCGATCACCTCGTTGGCGTTCATGTTGCTCGAGGTGCCGGCGCCGCCCTGGATGACGTCGACGACGAATTCGCCGTGCAATTTGCCGGCGCGCACCTCCCCGCAGGCCTTGATGATGGCGCGGGCGCGTTTCGCGTCGAGCATGCCGAGCTCAAGGTTGGCGCGTGCCGCTGCTTCCTTGACGCAGGCAAGCGCGTTCACAAGGTCCGGATAAATCGCTATCGGCGTGCCGCTGATGGAAAAATTCTCGACTGCCCGCAAGGTGTGCACGCCCCAGTAGGCGGTGGCGGGAATTTTTCGTTCACCGAGCAGGTCGTGTTCGAGCCGGGTGGTGGGTTTGGGCATTGCAGTCTCCGGGTTGATGGTCAGTGCGAAAAAGCACCGCGTCGTCATTCCCGCGAAAGCGGGAATCCACCTTGATCTAAAGGGTGGATTTGTGAATTCAAAATGGATTCCCGCTTTCGCGGGAATGACGGATAAATTAAGAATTTTCTTAACCCTGATTCTGTCCTTTTTCGCCTAATCGTGTTTTTGACGAACGCCTCATCCTCAGTCGCCCATCGCCAAACCCTCGCGCCTTGGATCGGCACCACCGGATAGGCCGTCGGGCGAAACGACAATACCGTGAATGCCGCTGGTCGCATCGCCGATCGAAACTTCGTGGCCCATGGCGCGCAGCGGCGCGGCAAGGCTTTCGACGGCGCTGCCGCGTTCGAGTTCGGTGGCGCGGTTGCGGCTGCCCCTATTGGGCAGCGCCGCCGCCTGCTGCATGTCGAGCCGCCAGTCGAGCACGCCGACCAGGGTCTTGGCGACATGGTTGATGATGGCGTTGCCGCCGGGCGAACCCACCACCATGTTGAGCCTGCCATCGGCGCCGAACACCAGCGTCGGCGCCATCGAGCTCCTGGGCCGTTTGCCACCCTCGATGCGATTGGCCACCGGCCGCCCGTTTTCCGCAGCAATGAAGGAAAAGTCGGTCATCTGGTTGTTGAGCAAAAAGCCGCGCACCATGATGCGGCTGCCAAACTGCGACTCGATGGTGGTGGTCATGGCGACTGCATTGCCATCGGCATCGACCACCGACAAATGGCTGGTGGCGGCCAGTTCCGAGCTTTCGTCGGGGGCGAGGGTGATGGCGCCGGCAGGCACGCCCGGCGCCGCACGCCCCATGCTGGCATCGGGCCGGATCAGCGCGCTGCGCCGCGCCAGGTAGGCGCGATCAATCATGCCGGCAACCGGCACCGTGATGAAATCCGGATCGGCCACGTAAGCATCCCTGTCTGCATAGGCGAGGCGCCCTGCCTCCGCGAACAAATGCACTGCGGCCACCGAGTCGGGTTTGAGGCCGGCCATGTCAAAGCGCTCGAGCGTGCCCAGCAGTGCCAGCACCGCGATGGCACCGGATGAGGGCGGTGGCATGCCGCAAAGTGTGTAGCTGCGATACGCCCCGCACAGCGCCATCCGCGGCTTGGCTTGATAGCCGGCGATGTCCGCTTCGGTGATATCGCCGGGCCGCGGATGATTTCGCACCGCGCCGACAATGTCGCGGACGATTGCCCCGGTATAAAAGGCGTCGGCGCCGTGCGCGGCAACCTCACGCAGCACCTCTGCTAGCGCCGGATTGCGCAGCACGGTGCCGGCGGCCAGCGGACGGCCTGCGGCATCAAAAAAATAAGCGCGTGAACCCGCATTCAATTTGAGGAAGGGGTCGCCGGCAATTTGCAATGCCAGTCGCGGCGAAATGGCGAACCCGCTTTCGGCCAAGCGAATCGCCGGTTCGAACAATTGCGCCCAGGGCAGACGGCCGTGGCGGCGGTGCGCCAGCTCCAGCACGCGCAACAGTCCGGGTACGCCGACGGACTTGCCGTTGTTGATGGTGGCGCCAAAACCGATAGGCCTGCCGTCGGCGCCGATGAAACGGTCGGGTCGGGCTGCGGCGGGCGCGGTCTCGCGGCCGTCGTAGGCGGCAAGTGCCTTCTTGCCGGCGTCAAAGTGGACGATGAAGGCGCCGCCGCCTATGCCCGAGGACTGCGGCTCGACCAGGTTCAACACCAGTTGCGCCGCTATCGCGGCATCGACGGCGCTGCCACCGGCGCGCAACATGTCGTAGCCGGCGCGCGTGGCGTGCGGATTTGCCGTCGCAATCATGAAGCGCTTGGCGTGAACTAGTTTCCGCTCGGTCTGGCCGGAGGCGATCTCGGGTGGCGCGCCCAAGTCGGATTGCGCTAGCGCCGGCGAGCATAGTGCCAGCGCGGCGATAAACAGTGTGGTCAAGCGCAGCGTCATGCGTCCGATTCTATCTGCAACCGCTATTGCATCGAAGCCTGTCATTGCGAGCGCAGCGAAGCAATCTTGTCGTTCTCGCGACGTACTCCGCAAGGTTGCGAGATTGCTTCGCTGCGCTCGCAATGACGGCCATATATGGCTGGAGATGCCCGTCTGGCGCGGGTTTCCAGCCGGCTCGGGGCGTGACTAAGTCCAGACGAACTCGAAATTTTCGTCGTCGCGCTGCCACGTCGAGAAGGCGCGCGTCACCGTGAGCAGCCAGGTCTGTTTGTCCAGCGGCCGGCGTGGTGACACGAAGGCTTCAGGTGTGAGCAGGGCCGCGCAGCCACCCTTGCCCGGGTCGCGTACCGACTGGTAGCGGATCATGCCCACGCCGGCTTGGCGGGCAAGCTGCGCAATATGCTGCGTTGAGCGATAGTCGTTCAGCGCTGTCCAGCGACGCGACTGCGCGGCAAAAGGCTTTGCCCGTAAATCTATGGCGGTCGTCTCTGCCTTCACTTTGAACAGGGTATGTGGCACCGACCCCAGGTCGGCGAGGCCCGGGCTGTCCATCAAAAAGCGCCAGCGCCAGTAACCCACTTCGGCGCAGGCGGTTCGGCGTTCTTCAGCACCATAGAAGACGCCAGCGTCCGTTACGGCACGAAAGCGCGAACCAGACCCGGTGGGCGGGTAACGAAAGGGCGTGATTAGCAGGTAGTCGATTCCTTTCGCTTCAGCGGGCAGGGCGGGTTTGGTCCGCTCAAGAATACCTTCCAGCACTTCCTGCTCGGCGAGGCCATCAACGAGGCGCATGGTAGAGACGACGTGCTGCGCTTCCACCGCACGCCACAGTGGTAGCGTGCAGGACGCCGCCTTAGATGCGACCGCGCGCGGTGTCCAGGTAGTGGAGGACACGTACCAGCCCTTCGGCGCTGGGGAGCAGTTCGATCGGTCGCTTGCCCAACGCAAGATTGGGGCTGTTGAGCCAGTCGCGCGCCTTGTCGTCCGAGCCGACAATGGAATTGAGCGAGCGGAACACGCGCACCAGCAGCGCACCCATCTCCCATTCCTTGCGCGCCGGGTCGAGCAGGTATTTGCCGCCAAACAGGCGCGAGGCGGTGGGGCGGCTGACCCCAAGCGTGTCGGCAACCAAACCCTGGCTTATTTCCATCAGGCCGGCCACCCTGATCACGGCCTTGGACAATACGGCGCGCTCGGCCGAAGCGGCTGGGAGCGGGGCGGGTTTGGTGCGGGTGCCGTTCATGGCAATGAATATGGTTCCTGGGTAGATCCTGGGTAGATCCTGGGTAGATAGAAATATTTCTATAGAAACAATATATCATCTTTATTTCTATTAAAGCAATAGGGCCGGTTGATGTTCTACCTACTTTCCCTGGCACGCGATCGCACCGGGTACATCGACTGGAAACGCCCGTCTGGCGCGGGTTTTCAGCCGATTGATCCCGTCGGATGTCTTGCCGGAACCGTTCTGATAACGGCCCCAGTGGTGAGCGGTGCGGCGGAAATGTGCTACTTCGGACGCAGATTGTACGGGGGCTGATAGTGCTCGATTGAGGGCGAATATTCGGCTTTTTGCCCCTAGTGCGTTTAGCCACAAATCCCAAGCGTGTTTGAGTCAAGCGGGGGTCTTTGTCTAGTCCTGGTAGTTTCGTTGTTAGCTTGAGGCTTGCTAATAGGCTGGTTTTTAGCAGTAGCTAGTTTGTGTCTGATTGGTGCTGGCTGGAAGCATTGGTGAACTACTACTTATCATAATTGATTGTATTTTATGGGTTAAATTTCTGATTCTACTAATTACTAGCTCAATTAATAGCAGTTAATCAATTTTCAGCAGTTGCTGAAATAGATAGTTTTAGTATTAATTGTTGCCAATTGGCAATATAAGTAGTATTTTCAGCAAATGCTGAAAATTACTAATTTAATGAGAAATTTTGACAGCGATCTGGAAATGCATGCTGAACAGCAAATACGTGATTTGCTGTCACCGCTGCAATTGCTCGTCGAAAGCCGGGCGGTTGAAAAGAACGTAGCAGGTCGACGCACCGATTTTGTAATCCAACTTGGGGTTGGAGATCAGAGTTGGACCTTGGTCTGCGAGGTCAAGTCCAATGGTCAACCGCGGAACATCCGTATGGCGGCTTTGCAGGCCAAGGAATACGCTAAGCAATTAAACTCGGCCGGGCATACCTACGCGGTGGTGATTGCGCCGTTCATTTCATCTGACTCGGGTGAAATCTGCAAGGAGTTGGGTGTCGGCTACGCTGACCTCGCTGGGAATTGCCGTTTGGCGTTCGGCACGGCGTATATCGAAAAGAGCGTCGCGAAAAACCCGTTCCGGGTAAAGCGGGAACAACGCTCGCTTTTTGCCCCTAAAGCGGCACGGGTGTTGCATGTGATGTTTGCCGATCCTTTGCGTGAGTGGAAGGTCGCGGAACTCGCCGAGCGCTCGGGAGTTAGCTATGGTCTGGTTAGCAATGTGCGCAAAGGCTTGCTCGATCGCGAGTGGGGGTCGGGCAGCTGGGGAGGAGTGCGTCTTGCCAGGCCGTACACGCTACTCGATGCCTGGAAACTCGCGTACAAACCACCGAAAGGTGTGCGCAATCGTTATTACACCGTGCTGCACGGTAACGAACTGCAGGAAGCCCTACATGGGGTTCTGGCTATGGCGAATCTGAACAATGCGTTGATCGACCAGAGAGCACGTATTTTGTTGAGTTCGTATTCCGCTGCGAGATGGATTGCCCCCTTCGCACGAGTTGCGGGTGAGTATTTTTACGCTAATGCGTATGGTGAAGAACTCCTAAAAAATCACCTTAAGCTCGAGCCTGCCACCAAGGGTGAAAACGTGACCATAGATCTGGTGAAAGATGAAGGCGTATTCCAGGAGGCGCTTGAGCCTAAGGAGGGACTGCGCTGCACCGGTCTGGTACAAACCTATCTTGATCTTGCTGTGTCGGGTGAGCGCGGGAGCGAGGCGGCTGATTTTTTGCGTGAGCAGAAAATCGATCCGATTTTTAGAGGCCTGCAATGAGCGAGCCCTCAGTCGCCACGGATTACGATGATCGCGGTGCGCGCGCCGCCCATGCTGTGCTTTTGGAGATTGGACAGGTTCTTGGCACGCATCGCGATGCCATCGTCGTGATTGGTGGTTCCGTACCTGCTTTGTTGTTGCCGGGGGCGAATCCCGGGCACATCGGGTCGCTGGACATTGATCTTGATCTGGATACGGAAAAGCTCGCGGCTCATGGGTATGCCGAACTCATCGAAAAGCTGGACGCTGCTGGTTTTCAGCGAAATGTCGAGGGACTTAAGCCATTTCAACTCAGGCGAACAGTCGATCTTAATGACGGTGCCGCGCCTATCGCCGTGGTCGTAGATTTGCTTATGCCAAAAGGGGCAAGAACGGTCAAAAATAGACCCCAACTGGTTGAAGGCCTGCGCGTACAGGAAATTGACGGCGGGGCAATCGCACTGCACAACAATCTCAAGATGATGATTGCTGGCACAATGCCCGACGGACGCAAAAACCAAGTCGAAATGCTGGTTGCCTCCATTCCGGCGTTACTGGTCATGAAGGGCTATGCGCTGGTTCAGCGCGACAAGAAAAAAGATGCCTATGACATCTATTTCTGCATTCGGAACTACAAAGAAGGTATCGACGCGTTGGCGGCGGAATGCGCTAAATTGCTTGAAGATCCTGTTGCGCGCGAGGGCTACGCCAATATCGCAGGCAAATTCAATAGTGAGAATGCCTTTGGACCAGAGACGGTAAGACTTTTTGTTGAAGGCTCTGATGCGCTAGGTGAGATGACCCCCGATCAAATCCGAACCGATGCATTCCGTCAGGTAAGTGCTTGGCTTAAGGCGCTAAAGCTCGCCTGACTCCGGTTGGTTCTGGCGCCTTCATGGAGACGACGAGATTGCTTCGCTGCGCTCGCAATGACAGGCAATGGCTGGAAATGCCCGTCTGGTGCGGCTTTCCAGCCAATTGACCTGATGAGCTACTCGGCCAGCGCCGCCTTGGTGATGGCTTCGGCGGTGAGCGGCATGCTGCGCACGCGCACACCCAGCGCGTCAAACACGGCGTTGCCAATGGCGGCGGCCACCGGTCCGTGGGTGGCTTCGCCGGCGCCGACGGATTTTTCGTCAGTGCGGTTGATGAGCTCGACTTCCACCTTGGGCACTTCCGAGAATTTCAGTATCGGATAGGTTTCCCAGGTGTTGCTCTCAACGCGGGTGCGGTCGAAGCGCACCGCTTCCTTGAGCGTCCAGCTTACCGTCTGGATGGCGCCGCCTTCGATCTGGTTGCGCACGCCGTCCGGGTTGATGACCAGGCCTACGTCCACCGCGATCCAGAGTTTTTCAACACGCACTTCGCGACCGGCGTCGATTTGCGCCACCACCGCACAGTAGGCGCTGCTGTTTTTGTATTTGGCGAAGGCGATGCCCATGCCGCGGCCTTCGGTTTTTTTACCCTCGTTACGCCGGGCCCAGCCGGACATTTTTGCCGCCGCTTCGAGCACGGCGCAGCCGCGCGGGTCTTCGAGGTGGCGCAGGCGGTACTCGAGCGGATCGACGCCCAGCTCCAGCGCGATTTCGTCGAGAAAGGACTCGATGGCAAAGACATTGCAATGGCCGCCTAGCGAGCGCAGCGCCGAGGTGCGTATCGGCATGGTGAGCAGGCGGTGGTTGACCGCCTCCCAGTTGTCGAAGTTGTACAGCGGCACCGAATTGCGCTCCGAACCGCCGCCGGCCGCCAGCGCGGCATTGACGGCGATCAGGCGCTCAAAGGGCTTTTCCAGGTGCGAGGCGGCGAGCATGGCCGGTGTTTTGGCGCGGCCGGGTCGGGTGCCGTGGCCGTTGGACCATATTTCGTGGTGCCAGTTGCTGACGCGCCCGTCGGCGGCGATTTCGGCCTTGAGTTCCACCGCCATCGCCGCGCCAAAGGGCGCCCAGCCCAGTTCGTCCTCGCGCGTCCATTGCATTTGCACCGGCTTGCCTGGCACGGCGCGCGCCAGCAGCACCGCGTCGTAGGCGACGTCGTCGGCCGGGTTGTGGCCGTAGCAGCCCGAACCCTCGACGTGTTGCACGACGATACTCTCGGCCGGGCGCGAGAGCGCCATGGCAAGGTCGGTGCGCAGGTTGTAAATGCCCTGGCTGTGCGTCCACACTTCCACGGTTTCGACATTCCATTTTGCGATGGCGCAGGACGGGCCGATGGAGGCGTGGGCGAGGAAGGGGCGCGCGTAGGCCGCGGCGAAGGTTTTCGCCGCAGGGGGCGGCGGGGTCTCCGATTTTTTCTCGGCGACCAGCGTGGTCTGTACCGGCTGTGATTTGAGAAAGGCCGGCAAGTCGTGCATGTCGGGCAGCGAGGCCGTTTCGCGCCAGCGCGCTGCGGCGATGAGTTTTTTCAGCGCCTTGACGACCAGCTCTTCGCGCTCGGCGATGACACCGAGAAAGCGCCCGTCGCGCACCGTGGCGACCACGCCTGGCAGCGCATTGACCGCGGCAAGATCGACATCGATCAGTTCCGCGTCGGGCGACGGTGGCCTTGCCACGCGGCCGTAGAGCATGCCGGGCAGCACCATGTCGTGCACAAAGCGCGGCTTGCCTGTCACCTTGTCCGGAATGTCGAAGCGCTGAACCGCGCTGCCGACGATATGGTGCGCACCGGCGATTTTTGGTGCCACCAGGCCGGTCGCTTCACGATCGAGCAAGTCGTCGTCGGCGAGGTCCCAGTAGCTGGTTTGCTTGTCGGTGCCGCGTACGCGTATCACGCCGTCTTCCACCTCGAGGTCGGCCAGCGGCACTTCCAGCCGCGTCGCCGCGGCTTCGAGATAAATCGCCCGCGCCTCGGCGCAGGCGTGGCGCAGCGCGGTGCCCGATTCCTGCACCGACATGCTGCCCGAGGTGACCTGCTCGTCCGGGCTGGTGGCGGTGCAGGCGGGCACCATGCGCACGCGTGCAAGGGTCAGGTCGAGTTCTTCGGCGGCGATTTGCGCCAGGGCGGTGACGATGCCCTGGCCGATTTCGACCTTGCCGGAGTACACAGACACGCGGCCGTCGGCGTGGAATTTGAGCCATTGCCCGAGGCGGCGGTTGACGTGCAGGCTGCCGGGCAGCTTGGGGATGCTGGGATCCATTTGCGCCAGTTTGAATGCGAGGTTCATGCCGCCGCCTCCGAACGTGCGAACTTGTTCATAGTGTGTTCCTGTCGGCGTCTGGCGGCATTTGCCTTTCCGTCGATCCCGCTGCGCGGGGCGGCCGATGAGGCGGAGCAGGGCCCCCAGCCGAAGGATGGGGATGCGACCCGAGTTCGGCCGCAAAGGGCTGCAGGCCGCCCATGGCTGCCTGCGGGGTCAGATCCCCGGCTGGGGCCGGGCCCCCTCTTCCGCCCTACGGCAGCCCTCGCCGGGTGGCTCATGCCGCCACCCCCATGTTTTCCGCCGCGCGCAACACCGCGCGCACGATGCGGTTGTGGCTGCCGCAACGGCACAGGTGCTTGTCGAGGGCTGCGCGCACCTCGGCTTCGCTCGGTTGCGGATTCTTGTCCAGCAGCGCCGAGGCGGTGATGAGGATGCCCGAAATGCAATAGCCGCACTGCGCCGCCTGCTCGTCTATGAACGCCTGTTGCAGCGGGTGCAGGACGTTGTCCTTTGCCAGCCCTTCGACGGTGACGACATTTTTTCCCTCCGCCGCCCATACCGGGGTGTCGCAGGACGGCACCGAATGACCGTCGATGAGCACATGGCAGGCGCCGCACTGGTTGACGCCGCAGCCGAAGCGCGTGCCTTTCAGGTCGATGTCGTTGCGCAGTACGTAGACGAGCGGGGTGTCTTCCTCGGACTGCAGTTCGCGCGCGACGCCGTTGACCGAGAACTTGAAAGAACGTGCGGCCATCAGTCCACCTTCGCGCCGGAAATCTTGACGACGCGCGCCCACTTGGTGATGTCCTCGCGCATGAACTGGGTGAATTGCTCGGGCGACATCACCATCGGCTCGGCGCCCTGCTCCTGCCAGGTTTTTTTAACCTCCGGCCGGCTGACGATCTTGGCGATCTCGGCGTTGAGCTTGTCGACGACGGCCTTGGGCGTGCCCATCGGGGCCATGATGCCCAGCCAGATGGTCGCCTCGTAGCCGGTTACGCCCGCCTCGGACACCGTCGGTACGTCGGGCAAGACCGAGGAGCGCACCGTGCCGGTGGTGCCGAAGGCCTTGAGCTTGCCGGCGCGCACATTGGGTGCCATGGTGGTGATGGCATCGAACATCATTTGCACCTGTCCGCCGAGGATATCGGTGCGGGCGCCCGAACTGCCCTTGTAGGGCACGTGCACCACATCGATACCGGCCATCACCTTGAACAATTCGCCGGCCATGTGATACGGGGTACCCGGGCCGGAGGAGGCGTAATTCATGCCCTTTGGATTGGCTTTGGCAAGGGCGATGAGTTCCTTGAGGTTGTTGGCCTTCACCGACGGGTGGACCACCAGCACCAGGTCGGAATAATTGATCGGCGCCACCGCGACGAAGTCGCGCATCAGTTCGAAGGGCTTGTTCGGGATCAGCGACTCGTTGACGGTGTGGGTATTGGACATCATCAGCAGGGTGTAGCCGTCCGCCGGTGCCTTGGCCACCGCATCGGTGCCGATGACCGAGCCGGCGCCGGGACGGTCTTCAATGACAAAAGGCTGGCCCAGCGCCTCGGACAGGCGCTGGCCGATGAAGCGCGCGTAAATGTCGGCCGGTCCGCCGGCGGCGAAGGGCACGATGATCCTGACCGCCTTTGCCGGGTAAGTCTGGGCGTGGCCGCTAAGGCTGGTGCAAAGGGTGAGTATGCCAAGTGCGGCAAGCAGGAAACGTTTCATGGTCTGGACTCCTCGGAAAGCTTGAACGGGATGGTGTTCTGAAGGCGTTCTGATGGCGCACTCAGCGCGCAGTCTGGCCCGGGAGTCGGTGTTTTACCACCTTGGCGCTGCCTCTTCAATGAAGTGCGTCAAGTAATGCCCGATGCCCGGCGTTTCGTATCGCGAAACCTGCCGGGACTTTTGACTTGTTAAGCGAACTGGACCATTTCGAAGTCGGCCTTGGCCACGCCGCACTCGGGGCAGGCCCAGTCGGCGGGAATGTCTTCCCAGCGTGTGCCGGCCTTGATGCCCTCTTCGGGCAGGCCCGCTTCTTCGTCATAGATAAAACCGCATACGATGCATTGCCATGTTTTCATGTTGATCTCCAGATTAGTGTTGTTTGGTGTATCAATAAATTGGTGGTGGAAAATTTCCGTATTCCCTGTTGCCCCGTCATTCCGGGGCCGCAAAGCGGAACCCGGAATCCATGGGGGCGCTTGGTGCATGGCGACATAACCCCATGGATTCCCGCTCTGGTACCCGGAGGGTATTCGCGGGAATGACGTCTTTATTCAGGCCGCTTTGGCCCGGGCGCGTACAAGTTGTTCGCGGTAGTGGTTGGCGTGACGCTCCTCCACTTTGGCAAGGGCCGCAAATCGCTTGGCGGCTTTTGCCAGGGTGGCGGCAAAGCGCGCTGCATGCTCCTTCGATTCGACGATCTGCCCGTCCATTTCCCTGACCGCCGCGGCATTGCCTTCCTGTTCGGCGAGGTGGCGGAACTGCGGGTACATCTCGGTGTACTCGTAGGTCTCGCCGGCGATGGCGATCTCCAGCGACTTGGCCGGGGTGAGCTGGTCCTTGGGGTAGAGCAGGTCGAGGTGGCCGAAGGCGTGCTGCACTTCCTGGTCGGCGGTTTCCTCGAAAGTGCGCGCCGTTTCCTCGTCGCCGGCGGCGCGGGCGAGTTTGGCGAAGTAGCGGTACTTGATGTGCGCCATCGACTCGCCGGCAAAGGCGGCTTCGAGGTTCTTGATGGTGATCGATTCGGGTTTGCTCATGGTCGTCTCCTGGGTTGTTTTCCTTTGCAGCAAACGCTGCACGGAACGAATGGTAGGGGCGGCCGCTTTTTTAATCCAATTGATTGTTGCGATATTGTTGATAGTAAAAAACTAAAATATCGACCTGCGCTGGAGGAGCCTCTGCCGGAGGAGGGGCGGTCAGGCCGCAGGTTTGGCGAGCTTTGTGACGCCTTGCAGCGGGCAGTCGAGAATGGCCTGGCGCAAGGCCTCGATCGCCGCGGGGCGCGGAAACGACTTGCGATAGACCAGCACGACGCGCCGGTCGGGCACCGGTTTGGTAAACGGCACATAGCGCAACAGGCTGTCGCGCGGCACCTGCCCCGGTATCGAAGTCGAGGGCAGCACGGTCAGGCCGACGCCGGAGGCGACCATCTGGCGTATGGTTTCCAGCGACGAGCTTTCAAACGTCTTCTGCAAACCTTCGCCGGCGGAAAAGCGGTTGAGTTCGGGCGAGGCGAGCAGCACCTGGTCGCGAAAACAGTGGCCGGTTCCGAGCAGCACCATGCTTTGCGTCTTCAGTTCGGCGCTTTTAACCGATTTGCGCTCCGCCCATTCGTGAGCGCGCGGCACCGCCACCAGGAATGGCTCGTCATAAACGGGCTGGATGGCAAAGCCGGGCTCCTCGAAGGGCAGCGCCAGCACCGCGGCGTCGATGTCGCCCTGCTTCAGGAGTTCGCGCAGGCGGTGGGTGTAGTTTTCCTGCAGGTGCAGCGGCATGTTGGGGGCACGCTTGTGCAAGAGCCGCACCACGCCGGGCAGCAAATACGGCGCGATGGTGTAAATCATGCCGATGCGCAAGGGGCCCGCAAGCGGGTCCTTGCCCGCTTTGGCAATGTCCTTGATCGAGCTGGCCTGTTCCATTACACGTTGTGCCTGCTCCACCACCTGCTCGCCGACCGCCGTCGGCGTGACCTCGTTGTTGGCGCGCTCGAACAGCTTCACACCCAGTTCTTCCTCGAGCTTCTTGATCGCCACCGAGAGGGTGGGCTGGCTGACAAAGCAGGCCCTGGCGGCGCGGCCGAAGTGGCGCTCGCGTGCCACGGCGATGATGTAGCGCAGTTCGGTGAGGGTCATCGGTCGTCTCCCGCGGGCAAGGCGCGTCCTAGGCCGCTTTTTTGCGCTCCAGCACCGGCTTGAGATAGCGGCCGGTGAAACTCTCCGGATTGTCGGCGATGTCCTCGGGCGTGCCCTGGGCGATGATGCGCCCGCCACCGTCGCCGCCCTCGGGGCCGAGGTCCACCACCCAGTCGGCGGTCTTGATGACGTCGAGGTTGTGCTCGATCACCACCACGGTGTTGCCGTGGTCGCGCAGCGCGTGCAGCACCGAGAGCAGCAGCTTGACGTCGTGAAAATGCAAGCCGGTGGTCGGCTCGTCGAGGAAATAAAGCGTGCGACCGGTATCGCGCTTGGACAGTTCCAGCGCGAGTTTTACGCGCTGCGCCTCGCCGCCCGAGAGAGTGGTGGCCGACTGGCCGAGCTTGATATAGCCCAGCCCCACTTCGAGCAGCGTGAACAGCTTGCGCTCGACAATGGGCACGGCGCGGAAAAATTCATGCGCCTGCTCGACGGTCATCTCCAGCACGTCCTGGATGGTGCTGCCCTTGTAGCGGATTTCCAGGGTTTCGCGGTTGTAGCGCCGGCCGTGGCAGACGTCGCAGGGCACATAGATGTCGGGCAGGAAGTGCATTTCCACCTTAATCACGCCGTCGCCCTGGCAGGCCTCGCAGCGGCCACCCTTGACGTTGAAGGAAAAGCGCCCCGGGCCGTAGCCGCGTTCGCGCGAAGCCGGCACGCCGGCAAAGAGGTCGCGGATCGGCGTAAACAGCCCGGTGTAGGTGGCCGGATTGGAGCGCGGCGTGCGACCGATGGGGCTCTGGTCGACGTTGATCACCTTGTCGAAATTCTCCAGCCCGCGCAGCGATTCAAACGGCGCCGGCTCGGTCGAGCTGCCATACAACTCGTGCGCCACCTCGGCGTACAGCGTGTCGTTGATGAGGGTCGATTTGCCCGATCCGGAAACACCGGTAATGCAGACAAACAGGCCCACCGGCAGATCGAGGTCGACGTCCTTGAGATTATTTCCCGAAGCGCCCTTGAGCCGCAACATGCGCGCCTTTTCCGGCCGGCGGCGGCGCTCGGGCAGCGGAATGGCGAGCTTGCCCGAGAGGTACTGCCCGGTCAGTGACGCGCTGTTCTTGAGAATTTCCGCCGGTGTGCCTTCGGCGACGACGCGGCCGCCGTGCTCGCCGGCACCCGGCCCCATGTCGATGACGTGGTCGGCGCTGAAGATCGCCTCCTCGTCGTGTTCGACCACGATCACCGTGTTGCCCAGGTCGCGCAGGTGCTTGAGCGTGTCGAGCAGGCGGCCGTTGTCGCGCTGGTGCAGGCCGATCGACGGCTCGTCGAGCACGTACATCACGCCGGTGAGGCCCGAACCGATTTGCGATGCAAGGCGGATGCGCTGCGCCTCGCCGCCGGATAAGGTGTCGGCCGAACGGTCGAGCGACAGGTAGTCGAGGCCGACATTGACGAGGAACTTCAGGCGGGATGCGATTTCGTTGATGATGCGCTCGGCGATCGCCTGCTTTGCGCCGGGCAGCGTGAGCTTGTGGAAAAAGGCGAGGCTGTCCTTGAGCGGAATGCCGCTGATCTGGTAGATGGCGCGCTCGTCATCGGGCGGTCCTACACGCACGTTGCGCGCCTCGCGGCGCAGGCGCGTGCCTTCGCAGGCCGGACAGGCCTTGTGGTTGAGGTACTTGGCCAGTTCCTCGCGCACCACCACCGAATCGGTTTCGCGGTAGCGCCGCTCGAGGTTGTGCACCACGCCTTCGAACGGGTGTTCCTTGATCACCGTGCGGCCACGCTCCGATAAATAGGAAAAGGCGACTTTTTCCTTGGTGCCGTAAAGGACGATTTGCTGCGCTTCCTCGGGCAGGCGGTCGAAGGGCTTGTCGACGTCGAACTTGAAGTGCGCGGCAAGGCTGGTGAGCATCTGGAAGTAAAACTGGTTGCGCCTGTCCCAGCCCTTGACCGCACCGCTCGCCAGGGACAGGTTGGAAAAGGCGACCACGCGCTTGGGGTCGAAGAACTCGATCACGCCGAGACCGTCGCAGTCGGGGCAGGCACCCATCGGGTTGTTGAAGGAAAACAGGCGCGGTTCGAGCTCGGCGAGCGAGTATTCGCACACCGGGCAGGAAAACTTGGCCGAAAAAAGATGCTCCTTGCCGCCGTCCGTTTCAACCGCAATGGCGCGGCCCTCGGCGTGGCGCAGCGCGGTCTCGAAGGATTCGGCGATGCGCTGCTTGGCATCGGCGCGCACCTTGAGCCTGTCGACCACGACCTCGACGGTGTGCTTGATGTTCTTGGACAGCTTGGGCGGCGTGTCGATGTCGTGCACCTTGCCGTCGACGCGCAGGCGCACGAAGCCCTGTGCGCGCAGTTCGGCAAAAAGGTCGACCTGCTCGCCCTTGCGCCCGGCCACCACCGGCGCGAGGATCATGATGCGCGTGTCCTCCGGCAGGGCCAGCACATGGTCGACCATTTGCGACACCGACTGCGCCGCGAGCGGCAACTGGTGTTCGGGACAGTAGGGCGTGCCGACGCGCGCGAACAACAGGCGCAGGTAGTCGTGGATTTCGGTCACGGTGCCCACAGTGGAGCGCGGGTTGTGGCTGGTGGCTTTTTGCTCGATGGCGATGGCCGGCGACAGGCCTTCGATCAGGTCGACATCGGGTTTTTCCATCAACTGCAGGAACTGCCGCGCGTAGGCTGACAGCGACTCGACGTAACGCCGCTGGCCCTCGGCGTAAAGCGTGTCAAATGCCAGCGAACTCTTGCCCGAGCCCGACAATCCGGTCACCACCACCAGCTTGTTGCGCGGCAGGTCGAGGCTGACGTTTTTCAGGTTGTGCGTGCGTGCGCCGCGAATGCGGATTTGTTCCATTCTGGAAGGGCCTGATGGTGGGGCTGATGGTAAGGCTGAAGGTAAGGCTGAAGGTAAGGCTGAAGGTAAGGCTGAAGGTAAGGCTGAAGGTAAGGCTGAAGGTAAGGCTGAAGGTAAGGCTGCAGGTGAATCTGGGCGGGTCTGCGGGCGGGCGGGGAGCCAAACCTGCTACTATACTGAATTCGGGTGTCCAGTCGCTAGTTTCATGCAGTTTTCCTCCTCATCCAGCCGGATGTCCCCCTTGGAACTCCGGGCAAGCCTCTCGCTGGCCTCGATTTTCGCCCTGCGCATGCTCGGCCTGTTCCTCATACTGCCGGTGTTCGCCATCCACGCCACCCACCTCAAGGGCGGCGACAGCCAGACCCTGGTCGGTGTTGCGCTGGGCACCTACGGCCTAACCCAGGCCATACTGCAACTGCCCTTTGGCATGGCCTCGGATCGCTTTGGCAGGAAGCCGGTGATCGTATTCGGCCTGGTGCTGTTTGCCATCGGCAGCTTTGTCGCCGCGGCCACCGACGACATCTGGATAACGATTTTGGGCCGTGCCATCCAGGGTGCGGGCGCGATTTCCTCAGCGGTGGTGGCCTTTACCGCCGACCTGACGCGCGAAGAACACCGCACCAAGGCGATGGCGCTGATCGGCGCATCCATCGGCCTGACCTTTGCCCTGTCGCTGGTGCTCGCACCGATGCTCTACCAGGCGGTCGGCATGGCCGGAATCTTCGGTCTCACCGGCCTGCTGGCGCTTGCTGCCATCTGGGTGGTGACCAGTGTGGTGCCGCCCGAGTCGGGCGCGGTGTCACCTTCCAAGGAGGGCGGCGCCGGTGATTTGTGGAAGGTGCTGCGCAATGCCGAACTGGCGCGGCTCAACCTCGGTATTTTTGCCCTGCACATGGTGTTGATGGCGATTTTTGTGGTGATCCCGCTGGCGCTGGTGCGCGTGGGCGGCCTTGCGGCCGCGGCGCACTGGAAGGTCTACCTGCCGGTGGTGCTGGCGTCTTTTGTGGTGATGATGCCGCTGATAAAGTTCATGGAAAAAAAGGGCCGGTTAAAGCCGACCTTTGTCGCCTGCGTCTGGGCGATGGCGGCGATCCAGTTCGGATTGTGGCTGGGCATAGAGCACTTCGCCGCGCTGGTGCTGCTGCTGTTCGGTTTTTTTGCCGTCTTCAACGTGCTCGAGGCAACGCTGCCTTCGCTGGTGACGCGCATCGCTCCGGCATCGGCGCGGGGCACCGCCATCGGCGTCTATAACACCATGCAGGCGCTGGGCCTCTTCGTCGGCGGTGCCGCCGGCGGCTGGCTGGCGCAGCACCATGGCGAGGGCGCGGTGTTTGTATTCGGATTTGCCCTTACTGCGTTATGGGGATTGGGAGCGCTGTCGATGAAGGCGCCCAAGGTGGTAAGCCGCACTGTCGTGCTTGACGCGGAGCCGCTGCACGCGATGCCCGCGACCGGTGCCGACAACCGGCCTGCGTGAAACGATTATGCTGCCCGGGCAACCGGGTGGGTTGGTGCCAAACAATTTGATCAACGGGGGAATCTGACATGGCTTCAGTCAATAAAGTAATTCTGGTGGGCAACCTGGGCAAGGATCCGGAAACGCGCTACATGCCCGAGGGCGGCGCGATCACCAACATCACCATGGCGACCACGCACACCTGGAAGGACAAGACGAGCGGCGACAAAAAGGAGGAAACCGAGTGGCACCGCGTGTCGTTTTTCGGCCGCCTCGCTGAAATCGCCGGCGAATACCTGAAAAAAGGCTCGCCCTGCTACGTCGAAGGACGCCTGCGTACGCGCAAGTGGACCGACAAGGAGGGCAACGACCGTTACACCACCGAGATCGTCGCCGACTCAATGCAGTTGCTCGGCAGCAAGCGCGACAGCGGCGGCGGCGACAGCGCGATGCGCGAACCGCCGTCCGAATCGGGGCGTGCCGAGTCGGCCTCCAAGCCGGCGGCGAAAAAGCCGGGCGGGAAGATTGACGCCATGGACGACGATATTCCGTTTTAGCAGTGGTGTATCCGGCCGGTCGTGGCCGCACCCTGAAACGCCCGGCTTGTTGCCGGGCGTTTTTGTTTTTGCGCAACGATTTCGAGGCTTGCAGCCAGAATCCGCACTTTTGCGCAGCAGTCATTGAGAATTGCATATTGCGTGATATAAATACGCATCAGAAGAAGCTGTCACGTTTTTGGTAACGATCAACAGGAGAGCCGGCTCGATTCCGGCGACCATACCCGAGGGAGACCGCATGCGTTTCGAATTCGATACACCCGGCGCCGCAAAGGCGCACGCAAAGGTGCACGTCAGACTGCTGGACGTGGCTCTGGCGGCGTCACTGCTGTTCCCGGGCCTGGCCCTGGCGCAAGCCGACGCCACCGCGGGGCGCGCCAAGGTGGAAGCCGCGTGCGCCGCCTGTCACGGGGCCAACGGGGTGAGCGTGTCCGATACCATTCCCAACCTGGCGGGGCAGAAGGCGGCCTACCTGGAAGCGCAGTTGCGCGCGCTGAAAAGCGGCGCGCGGCGCAACGCGGTGATGAATGCGATCGCGACCCAGTTGAGTCCGCAGGAAATTTCCAACGTGGCGGCGTTCTTCGCATCGCTCCCCGGAGCATCCAGCGCGGCGACAAAGTCGGCGTTCCTGCCGGCGCTCGTAAAGACCAACGCGACCCTGCCCGCGAACTACAAGACCACGTTCACCATGTACCAGACGGTCAATCGCCCGGATATCAACCAGGTGCGCTACCTGTACGCCAACGATGTCGCGCTGCGCGCCGCCCGCGATGGCAAGTCCCTGCCGGACGGCTCCCTGCTGGTGCTGGAGCAGCATGCGGCCAGGCTGGGATCCGACGGCAAGCCCGCCACCGGCAGCGACGGCTTCTACGTGGCGGAGAAGTTCGTCGCGTACGCGGTGATGGAGCGCGGCAACGGCTGGGGCAAGGAAATTCCGGAAAACCTGCGCAATGAAGACTGGCATTACGCGGCCTATTCGCCCGACCGCCAGCTGCGCCCTGCCAACCAGGCCGAATGCCTGGCCTGCCACAAGCCGCTGGACAAGGACAGCTACCTGTTCTCCATCAAGGCCCTGACCGAGACGGCGAAAAAGCGCTAGCAAGCTCTTCGACTCGGGACGCAGAAAGCGGTGAATAACAGACCGCTGAGTCCGATTTTCTCGCAGGCGTTTCCCGAGTCCGACAGGCTTCCGCGCCACCTGGCGGACCCCGTGGCGCGATAACGCAGGGTGGTTGTGAGTCGTTGTGGCCTGCCTTGATGATGTGCGGGTATTGCATTGTCAATAGCCGTAAAATCGTTGCCATCTTGTAGTCTCGCTGCAACCTTGGGCAAGCAACATGGATGGCTCATTGCCTAAGCTGATTTGCAGACCATGTACGACAAGCACTACCTCACCCCGCTGTTCGAACCGCAGTCGGTCGCCGTGATCGGCGCCACCGAGCGCCCCGGTGCCATCGGCGGGATCGTGTTGCGCAACCTGCTGGAAGCGGGTTTCCGCGGCAATCTTTACGCGGTCAATCCGAAGCATTCTTCCGTTTGCGGTGTGCGCTGTTATCGCGACGTGCCGCAATTGCCCGCGGGGGTTGACCTTGCGGTGGTGGCAACGCCGGCGAAAACGCTGCCCTCGGTTATCGAGGCCTGCGGCAAGGCGGGCATTCGCGCCGCGGTGGTGATCACGGCCGGGTTCGGCGAGGCGGGGGAGGCCGGCCGTGCCCTGCAGGAGCAGATGCTGTCCATGGCACGCCGCCACGGCGTGCGCATTATCGGCCCCAATTGCCTTGGCATCATGCGTCCGCAAATCGGCCTGAATGCGACCTTTGCGCGCGGCGGCGCGCAAGACGGCGCTCTTGCGCTGGTATCGCAGTCGGGCGCCCTCGCCACCGCCATCCTCGACTGGGCCGGGCCCGCCGGTGTGGGTTTTTCCAGCGTCATATCGCTCGGCGGTTCCGCCGACATTGATTTTGGCGAAATCCTCGATTACCTGGTGGCCGACAACCACACCGAGCACATCCTGCTCTATGTCGAGGGCATACGCGATGCGCGCCGTTTCATGAGCGCGTTGCGCGCCGCCTCGCGCGTCAAGCCGGTGATCGTGCTCAAGGTCGGGCGTCATGCCGCCGGAATGCGCGCCGCGATTTCGCATACCGGCGCGCTGGTCGGCGCCGATGATGTGTTTGATTCGGCGCTGGCGCGTGCCGGTGCGGTGCGCGTCACCACCATCGGCCAGCTGTTTGCCGTGGCACAGGGGCTGACGGCGCAAATACGTCCGCGCGGCAACCGCCTCGCGATCATCACCAACGGCGGCGGTCCCGGCGCCATGGCCGCCGACCGCGCCGCCGACCTCGGTGTGCCGTTGGCCGAGTTGTCTCCCAACACGCTAGCCGCATTAGACGCGGCCCTGCCGCCCAACTGGTCGCACGGCAATCCGCTCGACCTGATCGGTGACGCGGATGCCGCGCGTTATAAAACGGCGGTGGCCGCCGCGCTCGCCGATAGCAATGTTGATGGGGTGCTGGCGATGATGGTGCCTACCGCAGTCACCGAAACCGCGGATGCGGCGCGCGCGGTCATCGAAGCGGCGCAAGGCAGCGATAAACCCCTCATCACCTGCTGGATGGGCGAGCAACTCGCCTCGGCCGGCCGCAAATTGTTTGCCGAAAAGCGCATCCCGAGCTTTCGCACCCCCGAGCCGGCGGTCGAATTGTTTTCCTATCTTGCCGCCTACACGCGCAACCGCTTCCTGCTGATGCAGGCTCCCGGGCCGCGCGCCAGGGCCGAGTCCATAGACGTTGACGCGGCGCGGCGCATCAAGGAGGGCGCGCTTGCGGCGGGGCGCAACGTCCTCACCAGCGACGAATCCAAGGCCTTGCTCGAAATCTGCGGCATTCCGGTCAACACCGGCAGCAAGGCCGCCACAGTCGAGGAGGCGGTGCGGCTGGCCGCGCAGGCCGGCGTGCCGGTGGCAATGAAAATTGACTCGCCCGACATCACCCACAAGAGCGACGTCGGCGGAGTGCGCCTCAATCTGAAATCGGACCGTGCGGTTCGCGGCGCCTGGGCCTCGATGATGGAAGACGCCGCGGCTGCCCACCCCGGGGCACGCATTGCGGGGGTCAGTATTGAGCCGATGATCCAGCGCAAAGGCGCGCGCGAACTCCTGCTCGGCGTGGCGCAGGACAATGTGTTCGGGCC
>CAMAWC010000031.1 GCA_945861875.1 Bordetella parapertussis | reverse complement strand
CACGCCGCCAACCAGATGGTTGAGGGTGTCCCCGGCGTCGCGAAAACTCTCCAGCCGGAAGGTGCGCGAACTAAGGGCGTAGATCCAGGAACCGGCGGTCATGCCCAGCACGCTGGCAATACCGAAGGTGACGACCCGGGTCTTGTCGCTCCAGAGCATCAGCAACTCGAGCAAATAGGCCTGTGGCGCGACAAACGACAAAGATTCCATCCTGCCGCTGTTGGTGGCGAGGAATTTTTCTTCCAGCGTCTGCGGATCCTCGGCCAGGTAGCCAACATGGCCCGACAAATACCAGCCGCCCACCACCACCAGACCGACCACCACACCGCCCAGAATGTTGTCGAAAGTGCGAAATTCGCGATCCTTGAAAATAAATGCCAGCAGGCCGCCGCTGATGAGCACGGACAGCACGCCGAGGACGGCTTTCTTGTCGGCACCGGTGGCGCGCGCGATGATCGAGGGCAGGTCCTGACTGCCCGAGAGCACAATGACCGCCGGTTCGAGCACGCCGACGCGGAACATGCCAAACAGGCCTCTGAGGGTCATGTACGCGCTGACTGCGAGCACCAGCAAGACCACCAACGACTTGAGGTTGCCGCCGCCTATGCGTATCAGGGTCTTGGAACCACAGCCCGATGCGAGCACCATGCCGACCCCAAACAGGAATCCGCCGACGATGAACGACAGCCAGGTGACGCCCGGTGCGGTATAGATGCTCTTGGCGAGGTCGATCCGGCCGGTGAGGGAGAGCGCGCTGGCGCCAAGAATGGCCACGGCGATGGCCAGCAGCCACATGCGCATGCGCGTCCAGTCGCCCATGTTGACGATGTCGGACACCGCGCCCATGGCGCAGAAATTGGTCCGTGCGCCGACGTAGCCGAATACCAGGGCCAGTGCGAACGCGCCCCAGGTGACCACCAAGGCGAGACTTGCGGGGTTGGCTTCATTCATGGGCGGGAGAGCGACAACGCGAAAAGGGCTGGCATTTTACCCCAGCCCGCCCTTCAGGCGTAGCGGGTGGGGTCGGTGACGCCGGCGGTCTCAAACCCTGCCCGGCGCAGGCGGCAGGAGTCGCACCGACCGCAGGCACGACCGGCGGCGTCAGCCTGGTAACAGGACACGGTCAGGCGGTAATCGACGCCAAGGCCGGTTCCAAGGCGCACGATCTCGGCCTTGCTCATGGCAATGATGGGCGTGTGCAGGGTGAGGTGCGCGCCCTCCACGCCGGCCCGGGTGGCAAGGTTGGCGAGGCGCTCAAAGGCCTGCATGAAATCGGGCCGGCAATCCGGATAGCCGGAGTAATCGAGGGCGTTGGCGCCGAAAAAAATGTCGCTGCTGCCCAGGACCTCGGCCCAGGCAAGGGCGAGCGACAGCATGATGGTGTTGCGCGCCGGCACATAGGTGACGGGAATGACCCCGGGTTTGACACCGTCGACAGGCACGGCGATGGCGGCATCGGTCAGCGCCGATCCGCCAAACGTCGACAAATCGATGTTCACCACCTTGTGCGAAGCGGCCCCGAGTTGCGCCACGACACGGGCGGCGGCTGCAAGCTCGGCCTGGTGGCGTTGGCCGTACTGCACCGACAGCGCATGACAGGCGTAGCCCTCGTTTCGCGCCAGTGCCAGCACCGTCGCCGAATCGAGCCCGCCCGACAACAGGATTACCGCGGGCTTCACCGGCGCAACGCCATCGGTAATGCCGCGCGGGAACTAGCGCCGGGCTAGGCGCTGCCTCGCCTGCTCTGCCGCCGGCGAGGTGGGGTATTTCTTGATTAACGCCTGCAGGGTTTCGCGCGAGGCGCGCACATCGCCGGTCTCGGACTGGCTGGTGGCGATATTGAGCAGGGCATCGGGCGCCTTGGCGTGGTCGGGCCAGGTGGCGACCAGTTTTTGCTGCGTGGCGATGGCGGACTTGTAGTCGCGCACGGTGTAATAGGCATTGCCGACCCAGTATTGCGCGCTGGGTACCAGCAGGCTTTTCGGGTAAGTCGCGATGAATCCCTGGAATGAGGCGATCGCCCCCTGGTAATTGGCAGCCTTGAACTGATTGAGCGCGGCCTCGTAGGCCTTGTTCTCGGCCGCGGGATCGGCGGGCGGCTGAGCGGGCGCCTTGGCATCAGCCGCCGGCCCCGGACCGACCTCGAGTTTGCGCAAACGGGTATCGAGGTCAACGTATAAATCCTTTTGGCGCTTTTCCAGTTGCTCGGACTGGTTCATCAGCACCTCGATCTGGCCGCGTAACTTGGCCATGTCCTGCTTCAGGCCGTCGATGAGCAGGGCGAGGTCGACCAGCGGCTTGCGGTCCAGCACCGCCGTTTCAATCCTCGCCAGGCGCTCATCGAGTTTTTTTCGTTCCGCTTCAAGCTGTGTTTTGTCAGCGGCAACCAACGTCCGCAATTCGGCGATCTGCCGGCGCGCCTCTTCGTCATCGAACAAGGCGGCGCGCGCGCCGCCGGCCGCAAGGCCCAGTACGAGGGCAAGCGCCGCGCAGGCGTAAGCGGATTGCAGTTGCATGGACTTAATATTCGCCGCCGTAGAGCACGTCGCTGCGACGGTTTTCAGCCATGCAGGCATCGCCCTGGTCGGCGGTGCAACGCGGCTTTTCCTCGCCCATGCTGACCGATTCGACCTGTGCTTCGGTCGCGCCCATCAAGAGCAGCATGCGCTTGACACCGTCGGCGCGGCGCTGTCCGAGCGCGATGTTGTATTCACGGCTGCCGCGGTCGTCGCAATTGCCCTGGATCAGCATCTTGGCATTGCGATTCTCAACCAGGTATTTGGCGTGCGCCTGCACCAGGGGACGGAACTCCTCCTTCACCGCATCACTGTCGAGGTCGTAATAAATGCTGCGCTTGGACAGGATATTGGCCGGGTCCTTGAGCGGGTTGGCGGGGATAACCTGCGGCGGCGGCACCGGTTTTGTAGTGGCCGATGACGATGGCGGTGGCGGTGCCGGCGGCTTGGCGGGCGCGGTAGACCCGGGCGTGCGCTCCTCGACGGCAGCGGCGGATTGTTCCGGGACGGGAGTGCTCGAACAAGCGGCGAGCAGTCCGAGCAGCAGGGCAGCCGCAAGGACTGTGATTGGATTTTTATTCATGTTGTGCCTCCTTGTTCAATTCGCCGTAAAAGGACCCCAGGCCGGTTCGCGCACATCGGCCGCCTGCACTGAAAGACGTTGCTTCACGCGACCATCACTCGAGACCGCCGCCAGCACGCCGCGACCGCCGATTTCAGTGGCATACAGGATGATGCGCCCGTTTGGCGCAAAGCTGGGCGATTCGTCTTTTTGCGTGTCGGTGAGCACCTGCGACTGCCGGCTCGCCAGGTCGAGGGTCGCCAGTTGGAAGCGGCCGGCGTTGCGCGTCACGTAAGCGAGCAGCTTGCCGTCCGGGCTGGGGCGCGGCGAAACATTGTAGCTGCCGTCGAAGGTCAGTCTGGTGGCGGCGCCGCCTCCGGCGTTCATGCGGTAGATCTGCGGGCTGCCGCCGCGGTCGGAGGTGAAATAAAGCGTCTGCCCGTCCGGAGAAAAATACGGCTCGGTGTCTATCGATCCGCTTGCTTCGACGCGACGCACATTGCTGCCGTCGGCATTGACCAGGTAAATCTGCGATCCGCCGTCGCGCGACAACACCACCGCCAGTTGCTTGCCGTCGGGCGACCAGGACGGCGCCGAGTTGCTGCCCTTGAAATTGGCCACCGCCTGGCGCTGGCCGGTGGTGAGCGAGTGCACGAACACCACGGGTTTCTTGTTTTCGAAGGACACATAAGCGAGACGCGTGCCGTCGGGCGACCAAGCCGGCGAAATGATCGGCTCGCGCGAAGCCAGCGCCGTCTGCGCGCCGCGACCGTCGGCATCGGCGATTTGCAATTCAAAACGCTGGCCCTGCTTGATGACATAGGCGATGCGCGTGGAAAACACGCCGCGCTCGCCGGTGAGTTTTTCGTAAACGTAGTCGGCGATGCGATGCCCGGTGGTGCGCGCCTGCGCCGCGGTCATGGCATAGGCAACCCCGCCCAACTGCACCTGCTTGGGCACATCGAGCAGGCGAAAGCGCACTTCAAAGCGCCCGTCGGGCAGGCGCGACACGGCGCCTATGACCAGCGCATCGGCATTGCGGTTTTTCCAGTCGGTAAAGCTGACCTGGTTGATTTCCGCGGGCAGCGGATTGACGTTGCCGGCGTAAAGCATCTTGAAGCGGCCGCTGCGCTGCAGGTCGGCTTCGATGACTTCGCTGATCGACTGGGTGAGCGCATCCTCACCGCCGAAACGGGTAACGGCGATCGGGATCTGGTTGGCGCCCGCACCGGTGATTTCGATGGTGAGCTGGGCATGCGCCAGTCCGGCGCAAAGCAACAGCAGGGCAAAAGTCAGCTTGCGAACAATCATTTTCATAGTTTTGTCGGCGCGTCCAGCCACCGGTCGCTGCAAGTCAAACGTCCGACCGCTTCGCACCATGCAAAGCCGCCGAATCGCGAAAAGAATTATACGTCAGTCAAGCGGACGGAACTTAAGTTCCAGATTCCGTTGAAAAAGATCGGGGCGATCCGGTTTGGGCAAGGGCGAGGACTTGAGTATGGCGCGCTCTATCGCCTCATCGTAGGGCTTGTAGCCCGAGGATTTTTTCAGCCTTACCGGGGAGAGCACCTCGCCAGTGGGAAGTTGCACCACATCGAAAATCGCTTCCGGGTTGCCCGCGGGCATGTCACCGGGCATGACGATGTTGCCCTTGATCTTGCTGCGGATTCGCCCGACATAGTCGGCGATGGCGCGGCTTTGCGCCGCCGACGCCTCGCGCGCAAGCTGCTGGGTGATTTCCTGTTTTTCGCGCGCCAGCCTGACCTGCTCGGCCTCACGCTCCAGTTGCTCGCGTATGAGTTTTTGCGTGTCAACCTTGGGTTCGGGCTTTTTCGGTTCGGCTTTCTTGGCCTCGGCCTTTACCGGCGGCGCCTTTTCCACCGCAATGTCCGGCTTGACCGGTTTGGCCTCGACCTTGGGCGCCGGTTTGGCCTCGACCTTGGGCGCCGGCTTGGGTTCGGGCGGCGGCGGCTCCACTTTTGGCGGCGCGGGCACGGGTTCGGCCTTGACCGGTGCCGCCTGCTCCATCGGTGGCAGCTGTGTCCACAACTCGACCGCAATAGTGTCCGTCTGCTTGGTCTGCCAGCGCACGCCAAACACCAGCACGGTGAGAAAAAACAGGTGCACGAGAAAAGCCAGCACCGCCGACCAGGTGACCGCGGGCTCCTGGCGCAGAATGAACTGCATTAACGCGCCGCCGGCTTTACCATCAGGCCGACCTTGAAATTCTGCCGCTGCAGCTCATCCATCACCTTGAGCACCGCCTCGTAACGCACGTCCTTGTCGGCCGAGATCACCACCGCCTGTTCCGGATTGCGCTGCTTGATGGCCGTGAGCGCCGTCACCAGTTCGACCTGGCTGACGCCACGTTCGGCGCCGGACTTGGCGGCGCGATCGCGAATCAGCAGCGACTGGTCGGCCTTGATCACCACCTCCACCGGCGCGACCGGCGGCTGCGTCGACTTGCCCACGCTGGGCAGCTCCACCACGCCCGGGTTGGCCAGCGGCGCGGTGACCATAAAAATGACCAGCAACACCAGCATCACGTCGATATACGGCACGACGTTGATCTGGTTCATCAGTTTGCGCTGGCGCATGGCGGCTCCGCTTAGGCTTTCTTCGGCTGCGCCTGGCGTTGCAGGATGTTGGAGAACTCCTCGGTAAAACTCTCGAAACGTATGGCGAGCCGGTCAATGTCATGCGAGTAACGGTTGTAGGCGACGACCGCGGGAATGGCGGCGAAAAGGCCGATCGCGGTGGCGATCAAGGCCTCGGCGATGCCCGGTGCCACCGCCGAGAGCGTGGCCTGGCCGACATTGGCGAGGCCACGAAAGGCGTGCATGATGCCCCAGACCGTGCCGAGCAGTCCGACATAAGGGCTGACCGAACCGGTTGAGGCGAGAAAGGACAGGTGCGACTCGAGGTTATCCATTTCGCGCTGGTAGGTGGCACGCATGGCGCGGCGCGCGCCATCGACCACCAGGCCCGCATCGGCGGTGCCCTGGCCCTTGAGTTTGAGGTATTCGCGAAAGCCGGCCTCAAAAATGCGCTCCAGGCTGCCGGTGCTGTGACGGTGGTTGACCGCGCTCTGGTAGAGCGCGTTGAGGTCGGAGCCGCCCCAGAAGTCGCGCTCGAACTGTTCGGTCGCGGCGCGCGCCGCGCGAATGGCAAAGTGCTTGCGAAAAATGTAATACCACGACAGGAAGGACACCGCCAGCAGCAGGGCCATGACAAATTTCACCACCACGCTGGCGTTCCAGATCAGCGTGAGAATCGACATATCCTGTGTAACGTTCATGCGTTCCCTTCAACCGTTTTTGCTGCAAACGTGTTTTCTTCAAACCGATGCCGCAGCGCCGCCGGCACGCCGACCGGCTTGAGGCTGTCGGCGTTGACGCAGGCGAGCGTCAGCTCGCCCTCGGCCAGCAGTTGTTCGCCGCGCCTGACCTGCTGCGCAAATTCCAGCCGCGCCCTGCCCACCCTGCCGACCTCGGCCGACACCGACAGCATGTCGTTGAGCAATGCCGGCAAATGATACGTCACCGCGGCGCGATGCACCACAAACAACACCCGGTCGCGCCGCGCCATTTCACCAAGGTCAAAACCCAGCGACTGCAACAGCTCGGTGCGCGCGCATTCCATGAAATTGAGGTAATTGGCGTGAAAGACAATGCCGCCGGCGTCGGTGTGCTGGTAATACACGCGGGTACGCCACGCAAAAGGCCTGGCGCCGGGTTTTCGTCCGGGTTTTGATCCGGGTTTTCGTTCAAGACTGGTCAAACAACTCACCCGAATCGGTGCCCGCGCGCTTTGAGGCCGGCAGTCCAAGATGGCGGTAGGCGAGCGCCGTCGCCATGCGCCCGCGCGGCGTGCGCTGCAGATAGCCTTGCATGATGAGGAAGGGTTCGAGCACGTCCTCGATGGTGTCGCGCTCCTCGCCGATGGCATGCGCAAGGTTGTCCACGCCGACCGGCCCGCCGCCGAATTTTTCCACCACCGCCAGCAGCAGCTTGCGGTCCATCACATCCAGGCCGATGGCGTCCACGTCGAGCATGACGAGCGCCGCATCGGCGACCTCGCGCGTGATGACGCCCGCGGCCCTGACCTGGGCAAAATCGCGCACCCGCCGCAGCAGGCGGTTGGCGATGCGCGGCGTGCCGCGCGAGCGGCGTGCAATCTCGAGGGCGCCGTCGGTGACGATTTCGACATCGAGCAGGTCGGAAGAACGATTGACGATTTGCTGCAGCTCGCCGTCGGAATAAAACTCCAGGCGCGCGACAATACCGAAGCGGTCGCGCAGCGGGTTGGTCAGCATGCCGGCGCGGGTGGTGGCACCCACCAGCGTGAAGGGCGGCAGGTCGAGCTTGACCGACCGCGCCGCCGGCCCCTCGCCGATCATGATGTCGATCTGGTAGTCCTCGAGCGCCGGGTAGAGGATTTCTTCTACCACCGGCGACAGGCGGTGGATTTCGTCGATGAACAAGACATCGTTAGGCTCGAGGTTGGTCAAGAGCGCGGCAAGGTCGCCCGGGCGCTCGAGCACCGGGCCGGAAGTCTGGCGCAGGTTGACGCCCATTTCACGCGAAATGATGTGCGCGAGCGTGGTCTTGCCCAGGCCCGGCGGTCCGAACAAGAGCACGTGGTCGAGCGCCTCCTTGCGCCGGCGCGCCGCCTCGATAAAGATTGACAACTGCCCGCGGATTTTTTCCTGGCCGACGTACTCGGCCAGCGCCTTGGGCCGCAGCGCGCGTTCGAGCGCCTCCTCCTGCACGGACGCAGGCTCGGACGAAATCAGGCGGTCGGTTTCAATGGCCATGCGCTATCTTACCCGCGCCAACACAAGACCCGCCAACCAAGACGAAATTTCAAAGCGTGATGGCTGGAAAGCCGCGCCGGATAAGGGTTTCCAGGCGATCGCACGGTGAATCGCACGGCCACCGTCACGACTTTGCCAGCGACCTGAGCGCCTGGCGTATGCCGTCGGAAACCGACAGGCCCTCGGGCAGGTGCTTGACCGCAAGCTGCGCCTCCTTGTCGCTGTAGCCCAACGCGACCAGGGCGTTCAGCACATCGCTCGCAGCGGCGGCGGGCCGGCTGACCGCGACACCGCCGACCAGGTCGGCGCCGAACTTGTCCTTGAGTTCGAGCAACAACCGTTCGGCGGTTTTCTTGCCGATGCCGGGGATTTTGGTAAGGCGCCCGCTTTCCTGTGCCGCCACCGCCTGCACCAGCTCGCCCACCGACAGGCCCGAGAGCAGCGACAAGGCGGTGCGCGCGCCGATGCCGCTGATCTTGAGGATCATGCGAAACGCCTTGCGCTCGGACTCGCTGCCAAATCCGTACAAGAGATGGGCGTCCTCGCGCACCACGAGGTGGGTGAACAACACCACTTTTTCGCCGGTGGCCGGCAGGTTGTAAAACGTGCTCATCGGCACCTCGACGTCGTAGCCGATGCCGGCGGTCTCGACCAGGATCTGCGGCGGATTTTTTTCCAGCAGGATGCCGCTGATACGCCCGATCATGCGAGCCGCCCGTTTTTCATGCGCAATCCCTTGGTGGAAAGCCCGCCCATGCCGAGGCCGCCGTGGGCGTGGCAAATGGCACAGGCGAGCGCATCGGCCGCGTCTGGACTGGGATAGCCCGAGAGCTTGAGCAAGCGTTTGACCATTTCCTGCACCTGTTCCTTCTTTGCGTGACCGTTGCCCACCACCGCCTGCTTGACCTGCAGCGCGGTGTACTCGGACACCGGCAGGTTTGCCAGCACCGCGGCGCAAATGGCGGTGCCACGTGCCTGCCCCAACAGCAGGGTGGACTGCGGATTGACGTTGACGAAAACCTTTTCCACCACAACCTGGTGCGGCTGGTGCGTCGCGATTACTTCGCGCAGGCCCTCCAGCAGCACCTTGAGCCGCGCCGACAGTTCGCCATCGGGCGACTTGATGCAGCCGCTGGTGACATAGCGCAGCTTGCTGCCGGTTTTTTCCACCACGCCAAACCCGGTGATGCGCAGGCCCGGGTCTATGCCCAATATGGTCAGCGGGCTGGAGGGCGGTGGGGTGGCCATGCGGCCGATTATAGCCGCGGGCCCGCATCGCGCACCGCCGGTCAGTCGTTGATTACCGCCGTGGTGTAGACATCCTGTACATCATCCAGCCCCTCTAGAGCATCGAGCAGCTTTTGCATGGTCACGCCATCCTCGCCGGAGAACTGCGTTTCGGCCGAAGCCTTCATCGTCACCTCGCCGTGCTCGGGCTTGAGTCCGGCTTTTATGAGGGCATCGCGGACGGCGACAAAATCGTGCGGCGGGCAGATCACCTCGATCGAGCCGTCCTCGTGGGCCACCACGTCCTCGGCGCCGGCGTCAAGCGCCGCCTCCATCACCTTGTCCTCGGAGGTGCCCGGCGCGAACAGGAACAGCCCGCAATGCTTGAAGAGGAAACTTACCGAACCGTCGGTGCCCATGTTGCCGCCGTTCTTGGCAAAGGCGTGGCGCACCTCGGCCACCGTGCGCACGCGGTTGTCGGTTAGGCATTCGACCATCACCGCCGCGCCGCCTATGCCATAGCCCTCGTAGCGCACTTCCTCGTAATTGACGCCCTCAAGGGCGCCGGTGCCGCGCTTGATGGCGTTTTCGATGTTGTCCTTGGGCATGTTGACATCGCGCGCCTTTTCCATGGCCAGGCGCAGGCGCGGATTCATCGCCGGGTCGCCGCCGCCCATGCGCGCCGCGACGGTGACCTCCTTGATCAGCCGGGTAAAGGCCTTGCCGCGCTTGGCATCGGTGACGGCCTTCTTGTGCTTGATATTCGCCCACTTGCTGTGCCCGGCCATAACGCCTCTGTAACGGTTTGGAAAGCTTATAATTTTACCATCGCGCGTCACGCGACCGCACAACTTCAATCACGCTTCATTCAATACGAGGATTGCCCCCATGATTTCGCCCATACCGGTTGCCAGGGCCGGTGCCACCGAACTGGTGCTGCTGCCCGCGCTTGCCAACCGCCACGGCCTTATCGCCGGCGCCACCGGCACCGGCAAAACGGTGACGCTGCAGACGCTGGCGCAGGGTTTTTCCGCCATCGGCGTGCCGGTGTTCATGGCCGATGTAAAGGGCGACCTGTCGGGCATCTCCCAAGCAGGAACCATGTCGCCCAAACTGAAGGAGCGCGTTGCAGCGCTCGGGCTGGACGAGCTCAAATTCTCCGCCTGTCCGACGGTGTTCTGGGATGTGTTCGGGCAAAAAGGCCATCCGGTGCGCGCCACCGTTTCGGGCATGGGGCCGCTGCTGCTCGGGCGCGTGCTCAACCTCAATGACACGCAGCAAGGTGTTCTCAGCCTGGTGTTCAAGATCGCCGACGACAAGGGCCTGTTGCTGCTGGACATGAAAGACCTGCGCGCCATGCTGCAGAACGTGGGCGAGAACGCCAAGGACTTCACCACCGCCTACGGCAACATTTCCGCCGCTTCCGTCGGCGCCATCCAGCGCGGGCTGCTCGAGATCGAGCAGCAGGGCGGCGACAAACTGCTGGGCGAGCCGTCGCTCGACATCGCCGACCTGATGCAGACCGACAGCAAGGGCGCCGGCGTGATTAACATCCTCGCCGCGGAAAAGCTGATGAATTCGCCCAAGCTGTACTCCACTTTCCTGCTGTGGATGCTGTCGGAACTGTTCGAGCACCTGCCCGAGGTGGGTGACGTGGACAAACCCAAGCTGGTGTTCTTTTTCGACGAGGCGCACCTGTTGTTCAACGATGCGCCGAAGAACCTGCTCGACAAGATCGAGCAGGTGGTGCGGCTGATCCGTTCCAAGGGCGTCGGCGTGTACTTTGTCACGCAAAACCCGCTCGACATTCCCGACACCGTGCTCGGCCAGTTGGGCAACCGTGTGCAGCACGCGCTGCGCGCCTTCACCCCGCGCGACCAGAAGGCGGTGAAATCGGCCGCCGAGACCATGCGCGCCAACCCCAAACTCAATGTTGAAACCGCCATCACCGAGCTGTCGGTGGGCGAGGCGCTGGTTTCCCTGCTCGATGAAAAAGGCCGGCCGACCATAGTCGAGCGCGCTTTTGTCTTGCCGCCGGGTTCGCGCATCGGTCCGGCCAGCGACGCCGAGCGCGACGGCTTGATCAAGTCATCGCTGATTTACGGCCACTACGAGAAAATAATTGACCGCGAGTCGGCCTACGAAAAGCTCACCGCGAAAACCAACGCGCGCCAGGGCGAATCCCCCGCGGCCACGACCCCGGGCCAGGTAGGAGCGCCACCGGCGCAGGCCGGTGGCGGCCTTTTCGGCGCACTGGGCGACCTGCTCGGCGGTAGCACCGGGCCGCGCGGCGCGCATCACGACGGACTGCTCGAATCGGCGGCAAAAAGCGCGGCGCGCGCCGTGGGCTCCCAGGTCGGCCGCGAAATCATCCGCGGCGTTCTCGGTTCCATCCTCGGCGGCGGCAAGCGCCGGTGAGGCACAGCCCGGCCGTGCGTTGAACCAGGTCTCCTACCGCGTCATCGGCATCGCCCTCGCCTTCATCGGCGCGGCGCTGTTTTCGCTCAAGGGTGTCACCACCAAGCTGATCTACGCCTATCGCGCCGACGCGGTGACCCTGCTCGCGCTGCGCATGCTGTTTTCCGTGCCGTTTTTCCTTGCTGCCGCGGCCTGGTCGGGACACAGCGCGAGGTCGGCGCCGCTGTCGCGGCGCGACATCAGCCTGATCGTCCTGCTCGGACTGCTCGGCTATTACCTTTCCAGTTTTCTCGATTTCCTTGGTTTGCTCTACATCTCGGCCACGCTCGAGCGCCTGACCCTTTATCTCTACCCGACACTGGTGCTGCTGCTGTCGGTGATGTTTCTCAAGGCGCGGGCGCGCGGCGCCGATATCGCGGCCATCGCGCTGTCCTACGCCGGCATCGCGCTGGTGTTTCTCTCGGCCGGAAAAATCGGCGGATCCAACCTCGCGCTTGGCGCCACGCTGGTATTTGGCAGCGCTTTCACCTACGCCATTTACCTTGTAGCCGGGACCGAGGTGATCAAGCGCATCGGTTCCATCCGCTTCACCGCCTACGCAATGACGGTGTCGAGCATCGCCGGCATCGCGCAGTTTCTTGCCTTGCGCCCGCTCGATGCGCTGGTGCTGCCGCCTGCGGCCTATGGCTGGGTCATCGTGCTCGCGCTGTTCAACACGGTGCTGCCGGTATTCATGATCGGCGAGGCGTTAAAACGCGTGGGCGCCACGCGTTTTGCGGTGATAGGTGCGATCGGCCCGCTGACCACCATGGCCGCGGACTGGGCGGTACTGGGCGAAGCGCTCAACAGCGCGCAGATTTTCGGCGCGGCACTGGTGCTGGCGGGGGTGCTGCTGGTAACCTTGCAGTCCAAGCGCTAGGGACATCGCAGCCAGTTACGCATGGAACCGGGCATTTAACCTTCAGGAATACGCAATGGATCTGGGCATCAAGGGCAGGAACGCGCTGGTATGCGCCGCAAGCAAGGGACTCGGCCGCGCCTGCGCCCTCTCCCTTGCGCGCGAGGGCGCGCTGGTCACCATAGTCGCGCGCAACCGCGAGGCGCTGGAAAAAACCGCCGATGAGATCGGCGCCGCGAGCGGAACGCGCGTGATCGCTGTCGCCGCCGACATTACCACCGTCGCCGGACGCAGCGCCGCGCTGGCGGCCTGCCCGAACCCGGATATCCTCGTCACCAATGCCGGCGGACCGCCGCCGGGAGATTTTCGCAACTGGACGCGCGATGACTGGATCAAGGCGCTCGATGCCAACATGCTCACGCCCATCGAGCTGATCAAGGCGACGGTCGATGCCATGATTGCGCGGCGCTTCGGCCGCATCGTCAATATCACATCCGGTGCGGTAAAGGCGCCGATCGATGCGCTCGGCCTGTCCAATGGCGCGCGCACCGGGCTGACCGGGTTTGTCGCCGGCCTCGCCCGCCAGACGGTGCGCCACAATGTCACCATCAACAACCTGCTGCCCGGTCCGTTCGAAACCGACCGCCTGCAATCGGTGTTCGCAGTGCAATCGCGCGATACCGGGAAAACCGTCGCGCAATTGCGCGAGGAGCGCAGCAAGGCCAACCCGTCCGGCCGCTTCGGTGACCCGGCCGAATTCGGCGATGCCTGCGCCTATTTGTGCAGCGCGCAGGCGGGCTACATCACCGGGCAGAACATGCTGCTCGACGGCGGCGCTTTCCCCGGCACATTCTGAATAATCCCAGCTCCACTTGAATGACGCCCCGGCGCCTCTCCGGGGCCGTGAACAAGCCATGATCCTTTACGCCTCCACCATTTTTCTCAGCGCCTTTTTGCTCTTTCAGGTGCAGCCGCTGATCGCCAAGCTGATCCTGCCCTGGTTTGGCGGGTCGGCGGCGGTGTGGACGACATGCATGCTGTTTTTCCAGGTCTTGCTGCTCGGCGGTTATGTTTATTCGCATGCGCTGATGAGCATACGCAAGGCCTCGCACCAGCGCCTCGTCCACTGCGTGCTGCTCGCCGTCTGCCACCCTGCCCATCGTGCCGGAAGTCTCATGGAAACCCGTAAGCGGCGGTGATCCGACCTGGCGAATTCTCGGGCTGCTCGCCACGACGGTCGGTCTGCCGTATTTCGTGCTCTCGACCACAGGGCCGCTGGTGCAGGCCTGGTATGCGCGCATGCATATCGGTTCATACCCCTACCGCTTGTTTGCACTGTCCAATTTCGGTTCCCTGCTGGCCTTGCTGAGTTACCCGCTGCTGGTCGAGCCCTGGCTTTCGGCGTACTGGCAGACCATTGCCTGGTCCTCCGGCTTTGCATTATTCGCGCTGCTTTGCGCCACGCTTGCGTGGAAATCAAGCGGGCATGTTGCGGCGGCATCCCCAGGCGCCGCCGCCGGCACCGCGCCCGGCATCGGCATCAAGGCCTGGTGGGCGGGACTGGCCTGTTGCGCCTCGGCGCTGCTACTCGCATTCACCAGCCACCTCTCGCTCAATATCGCGCCCATTCCCTTTCTCTGGGTGCTGCCGCTGTCACTCTACCTGTTGAGCTTTATCGTCAGTTTTGAAGCGCCGCGCTGGTACCGGCGCGACGTCTACTTCCCGCTACTCTTCACCGGGCTTGCCGGTGTCTGCTACACGCTCATCCCGGCCAACCTGCACCAACCCATCAGCATCATGCTGCCGCTGTATGCGCTGACACTGTTTTGCGCCTGCATGGTCTGCCACGGTGAACTGGCCCGTTCCACACCACACCCGCGCTACCTCACCGCGTTCTACCTGCAGCTTGCCTTTGGCGGTGCGCTTGGCGGCCTGTTTGTCGGTGTACTTGCCCCGCACGTCTTCAACGACCTGTACGAACTGCCGATAAGCCTTACCGCACTGGCGGCACTGGCGTTTGCCGCGCTGTATCGCGACCGGCGCAGCATTCTGCACCGGCGCTTCGCCCTGGCTGCGCAGGCCGGCATGGCGATGCTGGTCACCGCGATTGCGGGAACCCTGGCATGGGATTACGGCGCGCTTTCCGACAAGAACGTCACGGCAGTGCGAAATTTCTACGCCGTGCTCAAGGTGGGGGACGCGGGCACGGGCGATGAGGCGGTACGCGAACTCAAGCACGGCACCATCCAGCACGGCAGCCAGTTCCTTGACCCGGCGCGACGCGAATGGCCGACCACCTATTACGGCCCGGTCTCGGGCGTGGCGCTGGCAATCAAGTCGACGGAGGCGGCACGCCGCATCGGCGTGGTCGGGCTGGGTGCCGGCACGCTGGCAAGCTACGGCCGCCCCGGCGATGTCATGCGCTTTTACGAAATTGACCCGCAGGTTGCGGAACTCGCGCGCAAGCAGTTCAGCTTTCTTGGCGACAGCAAGGCCGCCACCGAGGTCGTCCTCGGTGATGCGCGCCTGACGCTGGAACGCGAACCGCCGCAGCAATTCAATGTGCTCGCGGTTGACGCCTTTTCCAGCGACTCCATTCCGGTGCACCTGCTCACCATCGAGGCGTTCCGCGCCTACCTGCGCCACCTCAAGCCGGGCGGCATCCTCGCCATACACGTGTCCAACCGCTACCTTGACCTGTTACCGGTGGTCGCCAAGGCGGCGCAGCAGTTGTCGCTGCAGGTGCGCCAGGTCTATTCCCAGGACGACTACGCCATCGGCGTTTTCCGCTCGGACTGGCTGCTGCTGGCGGCCGCTGACAGCGCATTTGACAACGAAGCCTTGCAAGCCGAATCCAAGCCGCTGGAGACCCAGCCCGACATCCGGCTGTGGACCGACGATTACAGCGACTTGCACGGCATCCTGAAGTAAGCCCGCTGGGCAAGGCGCTCCCGAGGCGGCCGATTTACCGCCGCGCTGCGGTTCTAATATACTTCGTCTACAACCTGTCCTGAGGAGGAATCGCAAAATGACCAGCAAACTGAAAACCACGACGGCGATCAATCGCCGCAAATTTATCAAAGCCGGAGCCGCGGCAGCAACCACCGCCGCGATTACCGGGTTCCCCTCCATCCTGCGCGCCCAGGCGCCGATCGAACTGAAAATCAGCCACTACGTCCCGGCCCTGCACGGCCTGCAGACCGACTTTATCGAACCATGGTCAAAGGAAGTCGAAAAACGCTCGGGCGGGCGTGTCAGCTGCAAGATTTTCGCCGGCGCGAGCCCGCTCGGCAAGGCGGAAAACCAGCTCGACCAGGTGCAAAACGGCATCGTCGACATCGCCTTCGGCCTGTCGGGTAACCCGCGCGGCCGGCTGCCGCGCAGCATCATTGTCGAAATGCCCTTCCTCATCGAGACCGCCGAGCAGGGAACGCGCACGCTGATGTCGGTCTATCCCAAGTACCTCAAGGAAGAGTACAAGGGCCTCAAAGTGCTGTGCCTCTTGACCCACAACGCCGGCCACATCCATACCCGCGACAAGAAGGTCGAGAAACTCGAGGACCTGGTCGGACTGCGCCTGCGGACGCCCAGCCCCACGGTATCGGCAATGCTGGTGCAATTGGGCGCGGTGCCGGTGGGCATGCCGCCGGGCGCAGCCTACGAGCAAATCCAGAAGGGCGTGATTGACGGCGCCTGCTTCCCCTGGGATCCGGTGCGCGCATTCAAGATCGACGAAGTGACCAAATTCCATACCGTCGCGAGCTTTTATACCGCCGCGTTCTGGTACGGCATGAACGAGAAAAAATACAACTCGCTGCCGGCAGAGGTGAAAAAAATCATCGACGACGTCTCCGGCGAATACCTCGCCTCGCGCATGCAGGGCTGGTGGGACAAGTGGGACGCCGCCGGCAAGGCTGCCGCAACCGCGCGCAACAACACCATCATCACGCTCAGCCCGGCCGAGCGCAAACGCTGGGCCGACGCATTGATCCCGACCTACAACAAGGTGATGATCGAAACCGAAGCCCAGGGCGTCAAGAACGCGCGCGAGATCTACATTGAGATGCAGCGCGCCGCGGCCAAGTTCGCACCGAAAAAAGCCTGACCCACGTTGTCAGCCGGGGCGCACAGCTTGCTTGACCGCCTGTGCGCGTGGTCGGAAACGATCACGCGCCGCGTGGCCTGGTTCGGCCTTGTGCTGCTCACCTGCGCCATGCTGGTCACGGTGCTCGACGTTCTCACGCGCCGCTCGATCGGCTGGTCGGTGCCCGGGCTGGTCGACCTGACGCAGCTTTTTGTCATGGGTTTTGTCTACCTGTCGATACCGTTTGCCTTCACGCGCGAGGCCAACGTCTCGGTCGAGTTCGTTACGGACATCCTTTCCCCGCGCGCGCTCGCCATGGTCAAGGCGGCCGGCGCCCTGGCCGCCACCGCCTTCATGGTGGCGCTGACCTGGTATTGCCTCAATCGCGCGCAAATGCAGGCGCAAAGCGGCGACGCCTCGCAGACCATAGGCATTCCATTTATCTGGAACTGGGTGCCGCTGATTTTCGGATTTGCCCTGGGCATTGCCGCAAGCCTGTTGCAAGCGCTGCGCTATGCCCGTTTTGGCTTGTTTGGCTCCGGTTCCGCCGCCAGCGGCCAATCGGTGCAGATCTAGCACATCGCCATGCAAGGTCCTACCCTCGGTCTCATAGGATTTGCCGTCTGTATCGGCCTGATTTTCTTGCGCGTGCCGGTCGCCGTCGCAATGGGCGTCACCGGTGCGCTCGGATTCGGCTTTACCAACGGCTGGGAAAGCGTCGCCTTCATCCTCGGCAAGGCGCCATTCGACACGGTGTTCCCCTACGACCTCTCGGTGGTGCCGCTGTTTGTAATGATGGGCGTGTTCGCCGGGCACGCCGGGCTTTCGCGCAGCCTGTACAACTGCGTCGCCGCCTTTGTCGGCCAGTTGCGCGGCGGACTGGCGCTGGCGACCATAGGCGCGTGCGCGCTGTTTGGTGCGATATGCGGCTCCTCGCTCGCCACCGCGGCAACGTTGGGGCGTGTTGCGCTGCCGGAAATGAAACGCCTCAATTACAACGACAGCCTCGCCGCTGCCTCGATCGCGGCCGGCGGCACGCTTGGCGTGATGATTCCGCCGAGCATCATTTTTGTCATCTACGCACTGATGACGGAGCAGTCCATAGGCAAGCTGTTCCTCTCGGGCATCCTGCCCGGCATCCTCGGCATTTTCCTTTACTGGGGTGCGGTCTACTGGACGACGCTGCGCGATCCCGCAGCCGGTCCCGCCGGACCGCACATTCCATGGTCGGAAAAACTGCGTTCGCTGCGCGAGGTGTGGAAGGTCGCGGCGCTGTTCGCGCTGGTACTGGGCGGCATGTACTTCGGCTGGTTCACGCCGACCGAAGCGGCGGCCGTAGGCGCCGCCGGCGCGGTGCTGCTCGCCTGGGCGGGCGGCCAGATCAATCGCACCATGCTGCGCCAGTGCATGGTCGAAACCACCACCACCTCGGCGATGATTTTCATGATCCTCATCGGCGCGAACATTTTCAACTTCTTTGTCGAAGCCACCGGCTTCACGCAAGCCACGGTCGATTGGGTGCAAAGCCAGGGTTACAACCGCTGGACGGTGATGCTGATCCTGATGCTGTTCTACATCGTGCTAGGCTGCTTCCTCGACAGTATTTCGATGATCCTGTTGACTATCTCGGCGGTGTTCCCGCTGATCACCACCCTCGGCTTTGATCCGATCTGGTTCGGCGTGATGGTGGTGACGGTGGCCGAGATCGGCATGATCACCCCGCCGGTGGGCATGAACCTGTTCGTGCTGCAGGGCACCTGCGGCATTCCCATGGGCACCATCGTGCGCGGCATCATGCCTTTTGTCATCGCCGACTGCGTCAGGTTGCTGCTGCTGTGCTTTTTCCCCTGGATCGCGACCTGGATTCCAGCGCAAATGATCTGAGGTCGCGGCAAGGCAATTGCGCCGGTCGTTTCAGCGGATAAACTGGTTCAGATAATCGGCGCCGAGCCCGTTTTGCGCATAGTGCGCGCGGCACATCTCGATCTTGCTGAACACATCCTCGTAGCCGGTCTGGTGACCCGCCTCATCAAGGTAAATCATCGCACCGCTGATGTTGAAAAACGTGATCATTTCGGACACATCATCGGGCACCACCAGCGTATGAATCTCCCCCGGCGGTTCGTAGACAAAGCTGCCGGTTTCAGCCACCCAATCGTGTTCAAGGTAATGCCATTTCCCGCGGATGACGTAGCCGGTGACGATGCCCGGATGGCGATGGCGGTGCAGCACCCCCGACTTGCGCACCCGCAGCAGGTTGCACCAGCCGCCGGTCACCGTATTGAGCAGCAGCGGGCGGAACCAGACATCCTTTGCCTGCGGCACCCAGACCCGTTCGTCATCGGGTATGGCCTGCACTGCAATTTCGGGCTGGATTCCGGTCGATGGAAGAATCACGGGTGCGATCATGTCATGTCCTATTCAGGCAATCAGGTAACCGCCGTCGACCGGCAGCACGACACCGGTGACAAACGCAGCGGCGGGTGAACAAAGGAATAGCACCGGGCCCGCCACGTCCTCGGGCTGCCCCCAGCGCTTCATCGGCGTGCGCTCGATAATCGGCCGGCTGCGCGCCTCGTCCTGCTGCAGTGCGCTGGTGAGGGCGGTGGCGATCCAGCCCGGTGCAACGGCATTGACGCGAATGCCATCCGCGGCATAGGCGATCGCCAGGGACTTGGTGAGTTGGGCGATACCGCCCTTGCTCGAGCTGTAGCCCGGCACCAGCCCGCCGCCAAAAAAGGACAGCATGGAGGCGGTATTGACAATGGCACCCTTGCTGCGCGCGAGCAGCGGCCGTGCCGCGGCGCACAGCCGCATGCTGCCGTTGAGATTGACGTCGACAACCTGTGCAAACACCTCAGGATCGAGCTCGTCGCCGCGGCGGATCATGCCGGCGCAATTGACCAGTATGTCCAGGCTCGAAAATGTGCCAACCAGCGCCCTTACCGCCGCGGCATCGGCAACATCAAGCACGCTGGCGGCAAGACCTTCATTCGCGGCCGCATCGACCTCCTGCTGGCTCAAACCGGTCACCCTGACATCCGCACCCGCCGCCATGAATACCCTGGCGATGCCCGCGCCTATGCCGCTGGTGCCGCCGCTGACCAGCACACGCTTGCCTTTAAACACATCTTCAAAATTCATTTCGTACCCCTGTCGTGACATTCTAGGGCCAAGTCCGGGCATCTGCCGGGACAGGTGCGCTTCAGCTCGGATGGATTGGGCAATTCATGTTTACCCCTGTCGCGCGGCTGGCTTACACTTAACACCCCGACTTGGTCGCGAACACTTGGTCGCGAACTTCGGCCAGATCCCAGGAGACATCATGAATTCACCGAAAATTGCCGGCCTCGCCGCGATCGACCTGAAAGACGGCAAGCTGTTCCGTCAACAATGCTATATCGACGGCGCATGGCGCGACGCCGATGACGGTAAAACCGTCGCAGTCCGCAATCCGGCCACCGGCGAACTACTCGGCACGGTGCCCAAAATGGGCGCCGTGGAAACCCGCGCTGCGATTGCAGCGGCCAACGCCGCCTTTCCGGCCTGGCGCGCCAAGACGGCGAAGGAGCGCAGCACCATCCTGCGCAAGTGGTTCGAGCTGATGATGCAGAACCAGGAAGACCTCGCCAAACTCATGACCGCCGAGCAGGGAAAACCACTGGCCGAATCACGCGGTGAAATCGCCTATGCCGCCTCATTCATCGAGTGGTTTGCCGAGGAGGGCAAGCGCATTTATGGCGACACCATCCCGCAACACCAGGCGGACAAGCGTATCGTCGTGCTCAAGGAACCGATAGGCGTGTGCGCCGCGATCACACCGTGGAATTTCCCGGCGGCGATGATTACGCGCAAAGCCGGTCCGGCCCTTGCCGCAGGCTGCACCATGGTGGTCAAGCCGGCTACCGCGACACCCTACTCCGCCCTCGCCATGGCCGAACTGGCCGAGCGCGCCGGCGTGCCCAAGGGCGTGCTTTCGGTGGTGACCGGTTCGGCCGCGGCCATCGGCGGAGAAATGACCTCCAATCCGGTCGTGCGCAAGCTCACCTTTACCGGCTCCACGGAAATCGGCATCAAGCTGATGGAGCAATGCGCGGCGACGGTAAAGAAAACCTCCATGGAACTGGGCGGCAACGCGCCCTTCATCGTGTTTGACGATGCCGACCTCGATGCGGCGGTGGAAGGCGCGATCATCTCCAAGTTCCGCAACAACGGCCAGACCTGCGTCTGCGCCAACCGCATCCTGGTACAGGACAAGGTCTACGACGCATTTGCCGCAAAGCTTGCCGAAAAAGTGAAGGCGCTCAAGGTCGGCAATGGCATGGAGGCCGGCGTCACCACCGGTCCGCTGATTGATGAGAACGCCGTGGCCAAGGTGGAGGAGCACATCGGCGACGCGCTCGCCAAGGGTGCAAAAGTGCTCACCGGCGGCAAGCGCCATGCGCTGGGCGGCCTGTTCTTCGAGCCCACGGTCCTCGCCGGCGTCGACACCAGCATGAAAGTGACGCGCGAGGAAACCTTCGGGCCGGTGGCACCGCTGTTTCGTTTCAAGACCGAGGCCGAGGCGATACAGATGTCCAATGACACCGAATTCGGACTGGCATCCTATTTTTACGGCCGCGACATCGGCCGCATCTGGCGCGTCGCCGAGGCACTCGAGTACGGCATTGTCGGCATCAACACCGGCCTCATCTCCACCGAGGTCGCGCCCTTTGGCGGCGTCAAGCAGTCGGGCATCGGGCGCGAGGGCTCCAAGTACGGCATCGAGGATTTCCTCGTCATCAAGTACCTTTGCATAGGCGGCATCGACCGCTGACCGTGCGGCAATCAGACAATCCGCCGGGGGAACGCATCGCGCTGGGCGACAAGCTCGAGCTGCTGGTCGACGTGTTCGCCCCCTCGGCGCCAACCCATATATTCAACACGCCCGAGTTTTTCAGGCTGCATGCCGGGGAAAACGGCACAAAGGGGCATTACTTCCAGCTTGCCGAGCGAAAAAGCAGAATCGTGCTGGCGACTCTGCACTTTACCCAGACCAGTCCCGGTTTTTATCGCAGCCCGGCACGCGGAACCTTCGGCGGGATCAGTGCCCCGGCCGAACTTTCCCTTGAGTCGATTGAAGCCCTTACCGCTGCGGCCGAAGCCGCGCTCCGCAACAGGGGGGCGGCCAACATGCACATTGTCATGCCACCGGCGAGCCACGACGCATCAATGCTGGCAAAGTGTTTTAACGTATTTGCGCGCCAGGGTTTCGGCATGGCCGGCCAGGAAATCAATTACGATCTTGAAGTGAGCAAGACGCCGTTTTCCGAGCGGATTGACTATGGCAATCGAAAACGGCTCAATAAGTGCCTGCGCGAAGGGTTTGCCATGGTGCGGCTCGGTCCCGAATGTTACGAACCGGCCTACCAGATCATCGCCGAAAACCGCCGACGCAAGGGCTATCCGGTTACCATGGATTTTGCCGCCGTCATGGCAATGGTCGACACATTCGGCGACCGGATGCGGTTTTTCGGCGTAACGCGCGATTCCGAACTGGTGGCCGCCGCCATCTGTATTGCCGTCAGTGCTCAGGTCATGTCGGTTTTTTACTGGGGAGACCGCGAAGGCGTGCAGGACTACTCGCCGGTGGTGCTGCTGTCCTCCGGCATTTACGAACATTGCCAGGAACACGGGATCGCCATCCTCGACACGGGTATCGCCACCGAGGCCGGCGAGCCAAACCACGGCCTCATCCGCTTCAAACGCAGCCTGGGATTGCGCGAATCGCTCAAGCTGGCGGTATCCAAGGACTTGTCCGGCCATGCGTGACCTTGACCGCTATCAGGCCGACTACGCAACACTGCCCTTCGAAGCCATCCAGGCGGCATACCGCCGGCGGCGCGTGCTGGAGAACCTGCCGCGCCACGGTGGCAGGCATGTCCTTGAGGTCGGCTGCGGCACTGAACCGCTGTTCTTGCATTACCCGGGTTTTCGCACCATGCACGTGGTGGAGCCGGCGCAGGAGTTCCATGCAAAAGCCCTCGCCGCCGCAGCCGGGAAACCGGGCGTGACGGTGTTGCTTGGGACATTGCAGCAGTTGGTGCCGGTGCTGGAAAAGCACAGTTTCGATTGCGTGGTAATGAGCAGTCTTTTGCACGAGCTTGCCGACCCGCAGGCGCTGCTCACCAGCGCGCGCCGGCTGTGCGCAAAAGACACGACCCTGCACATATATCTGCCCAATGCCAATTCATTTCACCGCCTCTTGGCGCTGGAAATGGGGCTCATCAAGGACATCCATGAGTTGTCGGCAACCCAGGCGAAAATGCAGCAGGCGGCGACCTACGACAGGGAAACGCTGCATGCGCTGCTTGAGGACAGCGGTTTTTCGATCATCGAGTCGGGAAGTTTTTTTATCAAGCCATTCACCCATGTCCAGATGGCGGCGCTGCGCGAACAAGGCCTGCTCACCGACGCCATGCTCGACGGCCTCTATGCCATGAGCCGGCACCTTCCTGACATCGGCTCGGAACTCTACGCCATCGCCCGCAAGAAACCCTGACATGTCCGGGGCCGTGGTCATTGCCGGGAATAACCTCGCAGCCATGGTCGCGGCGCAGTCCATTGCCGCCTCCGGACGCGAAGTCACGCTCGTCAACCCCGCCCCGTTCTGGGGCGGCCATTTTGCCGGACTGGAACTCGAGTCGCGCCGCTTCGACCCGGGCATGGTGCTATACGAATTCAGCGCATTCAACAGCGAAGAGGCCCCGGATGTGCGCAGCTATGACCCGGAACGGCGCAATGATTGCGGTCGGTTCACACGGGTGGTGCGCGACTATGTCGAACGGCGCGTGCCGACGGTAGCCGCGCCGGATCCGTCAATGCTCATCGGCGGCCGCCTGCTGCCCGACCTGGTGATCGGCAACCACATCGAATCCCTCGCAATGCTGGCCGGGGACACGCGCGATCGCGTACGCACAGAACTCGAGGAAATCTGCGCCAGCGGCACCGGGCCGCTGCACGCCTCGCACAAGGCCCGCGACAAGCGCTTCGCGAGCACGGACTTTGCCACCGTCTCGCTGGCCAATCACGGCCGGACGCTACACGAGGCCGTATTCGAACCGGTGTGCCGCAAAATACTGGGCGTCTCCTGCCGCGACATTCTGGCGCTATACCACCGAGTCGCCTGGCTTCCGCTCTACTATCCGGAAACCCTTTTGTCGCAGTTCGGCGCGACACCGCAGCACCTGCCCGCCACGCAGTTTCATTGCCCGGCTGAAGGCTCGGCCGGCGCGCTGGTCCGCGCACTGGCGCAAGAGGTGGAAACGCACCCCGGCATTCGCATCCTGCGCACCGCCATCCGAATGATCCGCACCGGCACCCCCGCCATTCTGGAACTCGCCGACGGCGGCACCGTCACCACCGCAGATTTTGTCTGGGCGCTCGACCCGGGCGCGCTCATGGCGAGCGCCGATGTGCAGGCGCCGCACGCCGAACATGCCCGTGCCTCGATCGGCCTGTGTTTTATTGCACTGGCGGCGGAACAACTCAAGTTCCCTCTCAGCAGCAGCTTCGTCATCGACGCGGAACGGGCCATTTACCGCGTCACCGACCAGGACGCTTGCGCCGGCACCGGCGCCCCCGAGCACCGCCTCGTCGCGGAATTCAGTCCTTCGTCGCTGGCAAGCCGGGGAATAACCGATGCGGCCGGGCAGCAGCAGGCACTATTGCTCGAACTGGCCGAACTCGGACTCATCGGTGCGCCGCAGTCGGTGGCATACTGCTCGGTCAAGACTCTTAAAAATGCCTTGATGATCCCGAACAGCGTCAACCGCGATCTTTTCCGCCGGCAGCAGGACTGGTTGCACCGTCATTTCCCGGCCATCCACCTCGCCGGCCCCTCCGCGGGCTTTGCCGCCGCCGCGATGAATGACCAGATCGTCCAGGGGCTCAAGCTCGGCGCCCAACTAGGCAACGCGGCATGAATAAAAGCGATCTCGACCGCATTGCGCGGGAATACCACACCAACGCCGCGGTGCCCGACAAGCATATCGAGGACTTGTGCCAGCGTTATTGCGGGGACTGGATTGGCCGTGCTCTTGGTCCGGCCCGGCGCGTACTCGAACTCGGTTACGGCGAAGGCGTCATTACGCGCATGCTCATTGATGCCGGGCGCCATGTCACCCTGGTGGAGGGGTCGGGATTGCTGCACGAGGCCTTCGTGAAAGAATTCGGCGGTCGCGCCACCGCAGTCCACGCCTTGTTTGAAGAATACAGTCCCGCGGCGCCGTTTGACGCGGTGATCGCCTCGCACGTCCTCGAGCATGTCGACGACCCGGTTGCGCTGTTGCGGCGCATGCGCGACTGGCTGGCGCCGGACGGCCGGCTCGTCGTCGTCGTCCCCAACAAGGAGTCCCTGCACCGCCAGCTTGCCGTGCAAATGGGCCTGCAACCCGCACTTGACACCCTCGGTGCGCGCGACCGGCTGGTCGGACACCAGCGCGTATACTCTCACGCGACACTGGCGAAGGATTTGCGCGCAGGCGGTTTCAAAGTAACGGAAGCGACCGGTTTTTTCCTCAAACCACTGCCCAATTCGATGATGCTCGGCTATTCGCCCGAATTGCTGGCCGCAATGAACCAGATTTCGCCGCAACTGCCGATGGAATTGCTCGCCAACATCGGCGTTGTTGCCGCAAGGACAGACTGAATGCACCTTTCCCGCGCCAAACCGCGCCAGAACAGACGATGAGCATAGAACTTTGCCGTCTTATTGAATTGCCGCGCATCCCCGATGCCCGCGGCAACCTGACCTTTGTCGAATCCGGCCGGCATGTGCCCTTTGACATAAAGCGCGTCTACTACCTTTACGACGTTCCGGGCGGCGCATCCCGGGCCGGCCATGCGCACAAAACACTGCAGCAGGTGATTGTCGCGATGTCGGGCAGCTTCGACATACTGCTCGATGACGGCAATGGAAAAAAAACGGTACATCTCAACCGTTCGTATTTCGGCCTCTATATCCCGTCCATGGTATGGCGGGAGATCAACAATTTCTCCTCCGGCGCGGTTTGCATGGCGCTTGCCTCGGAATACTATGACGAGTCGGATTATTTCCGCACTTACAGCGCGTTTTCGGAATCGGTGCGCGGGGCGTGAACATCCCTTTTCTCGACCTCGCCGCCATCAACGCCGAGGTCGGCCCCGAGCTTGACGCGGCGCTGGCCCGCGGCCGCGCCGGGTCACATTACGTCCTCGGGCCGGAACTTGAGGCGTTTGAAAACGAGTTCGCCGGCTTTTGCGGTACGACGCACTGTGTTGGCGTGGGTAACGGGCTTGAAGCGCTCGGCCTTGTGCTGCGCGCCGCCGGCATCGGTCCGGGCGACGAGGTCATCGTGCCCAGCCACACCTTCATCGCCACCTGGCTCGCCGTGTCGGGATGCGGCGCCACGGTTGTGCCGGTTGAGCCGGAAAAAAACGGGTTCAACATCGAACCGGCCGGCATCGAGGCCGCGGTGACGCCGCGCACCCGCGCCGTCATCCCGGTTCATTTATACGGCCAACCGGCCGACATGGACGCGATCAACGCCATCGCCGCAAAGCACGGCCTGTTCGTGCTCGAAGACGCGGCGCAGGCGCATGGCGCCCGTTACAAGGGACGCAGGGCCGGGGCGCTCGGCAACGCCGCGGCGTTCAGTTTTTACCCGGCAAAGAATCTGGGCGCCCTTGGAGACGGCGGGGCCGTCGTGACCGGCGACGCGGCGCTTGCGGCGCGGGTGCGCGCCCTGCGCAATTACGGTTCCACCGAACGCTATGTCCACCCCTTGCAGGGCGGCAACTCCCGGCTCGACGAATTGCAGGCGGCCTGCCTGCGCGTGAAGCTGCCGCTGCTCGATAAGAGCAACGACCGCCGCCGCAAACAAGCCGCGCAGTACCTTGAGGCACTCGCCCGCTGCGCACTGACACTGCCGGCGGTGGCCGGAAATGGCGAGCCGGTGTGGCATTTGTTCGTGGTGCAAAGCACCGGGCGCGACCGCCTGCAGCAGGAATTACGTGACGCCGGCATCGCCACACTGATCCACTACCCCCGCCCGCCGCACCTGCAGGGCGCCTATGCCGCACTCGGTCTTGGTCGCGGCGCCTTTCCGCGCGCCGAGCGCCTCGCCAACGAGGTACTGAGCCTGCCGATAGGCTGGGATTTCGATGTCGACGGCGTGGCGCAAACCGTCGCAAAACTTGCCGTTCAATGACATGAGCAAGGCTCCGCTAGTCAGCATCTGCATGCCGGCGTACAACCATGCGCGTTTTGTCGGATATGCAATCGAAAGCATTCTCGCGCAAACTTTTGGCGACTTCGAACTGCTGATAACCGACGACTGCTCGCCCGATCTCACCTTCGAGGTCATCCGCTCCTATGATGACCCACGCATCATCGCGGTACGCCAGGACCTTCGCTCCGGTCCCAGCGTCACGCTGAATGCCTCGGTGCGCCGGGCCCGCGGAAAGTACATTGCCTTGTGCGCGTCGGACGACTTGTGGCTGCCCGAGAAACTGGAGCGTCAAGTTCCCTATATGGAGGCGCATCCGCAAGTCGCCGCCTTGTTCGGCAAACCCTGGTTTATAGACTCGGACGGGGCGCGCCTGCCCGATTCGGCCCACGGTCAACTGGCAAGGGATTTTGGCGGGGAGAACTTCGACCGTCGACAGTGGCTGGCCTGGCTGTTCCGCAATGGCAACTGCCTGTGCGCCGCCACCCCGTTGCTGCGCACCGACGCCATGCGGGCGGTCGGGGAGTTCGATCCGCTGATGCTGCAACTGCAAGACTACGACTACTGGGTCAGGCTGCTGGGCAGGTACGAACTGCGGCTGTCGCCCGACCGCCTGGTCGAGTACCGCGTAGATTCGGACGGGGCGAATATTTCCAAGGGTTCTATGGCGGCGTACGCCCGCACCACCTACGAATCCTATCGCGTGCTTTGCCATTTCGCCGACGGCGATGCGGCCGACGCGCTTGCCGCGACGCCGTTAATGGGTGAACCACTTTTCACCTGGCAACCCGCCGCGCCAAGCCGCGATCTGCAACTGGCGCAGCACGCGCTGGAGTGCGCAGATGCCACGTCAATCGCACCCTCGCATTTTCTGTTCGCTATGGATTGCCTGCACCGCCACGGCCGCCGCGAAAACGCCCTTGTCGGCGCCCCGGGTGAAACCCGCCTGTTCACACTGCCCCTGTTCGAAGTGACCGGATCGTCACTCGCGCAAAACGTCTTGCTCGGTATATCAAAAACTATTTCGGCGGAAAAGGCGCTTATCGCCATGCAGCGCGAACTGGATGGGCTGCGCGCCGGATCTGACCGCATTCCCCCGGAGCCCGCGTCTCCGGCCGGTCCACAACAATCGAGTGCGGGCCCGGTGGCGAGGCTTGCAGGCGCCCTGGGCCTGCGCAAAAAATCCTAGCCGGAGCGCGATACCGCTATGGACGTCCTCGGCAAGATCAGATCCTCGCTCGGTGGCGGGCCCTCCGGGGAGGCGCGCGCCAATACGCTGCTGGGCGAGGCGCTGGCCGCCAGGCATCAAGGCGACTTGGGTACCGCCGTCGCGCGCCTGCACCAGGCCATCGCCATCGCACCGCATCTGCCTGAGCCGCATTTCTGGCTGGGGCGCTGCCAACTCATGCAGAACCAGGATGAGCAGGCGGCCACATCACTGTCGGCGGCCTTGGAACGCGCCCCCGCCTACCCCCTGACGCTGCATTGCCAGGTATTTCTTGCCGTCGCGCACTCGCGCCTCAATCTGGCGCGCGGTGACACGGGCTACCTGCCGTTCCCGGCGTTGCCGGCGGCCCCGCCCATGATCTCGGTGATCATCTGCAGCATCGATGAGGCGCGATTCGAACAGGTGTCCGCCCAGTACCACCGTTTGCTCGAAGCGGTGCCGCACGAGATCATCGGCATCCATGACGCGACATCGCTTTGCCAGGGCTATAACCGCGGTTTCGGGATGAGCCGGGGCGAAATTCTGGTTTTCTCGCACGACGATGTGCAAATCCTCACGCCCGATTTTGCCGCTCGCCTGGTCGCCAGCCTTGCCGGGCATGACCTGATCGGGGTGGTCGGGTCCGCTTATTTGTCTGGAGCAACCTGGTTCGGCAGCGGCTGGCCCCACCTGCGCGGGCAGGTCGGGGTCCCGGCCGATTCGGGCACGGGTACCGTGGCCAATTTTTTCGGCCTCTACGGCACGTTTGCCGAAGGGGTGCAGGCCATGGACGGCTTTTTCCTCGCCGCGCGCCGCAGCCTCTGCTTGAAACTGCCGTTTGATGAAAAGACCTTTGACGGCTGGCACCTTTACGATATCGACTTCAGTTTTTCGGCCCATCTGAAGGGCTTTCGTTGTGCCGTTGCCAACGACCAGGTGATGATTCATCAGTCGCGCGGGAAGTTCGGTGATAAATGGGATTTTTACCGCAACCGCTTCCTCGAAAAACATGAGGGGCAACTCACTTTCACCGGGCCGGCGAGCTATGCGCAACTCGACCCGCCGGCCATCAACATGCCCTCGAACGAAGAATGGCTCGCCATCACCCGCAGCCTCGTACTCGCAGCCCATGCGCCCGGATAACGCCGCCCAGGGCGCGCCCGGATACCAACGATGAACCCGGGCAGCCGCGACCGGGTTGACGTCCTCTACCAAGAGGGTGCCGCCGCATGGGAGGCGGGGCACCATGCCGAAGCGGCCGCGCGCGCGCGTTCGGCGATCGCGCTCGAGCCCGGCCTGCCCGCGCTGCACTTCCTCCTCGCCAGCGCGCTGATGCAGGGCGGCTCCTGGCACGAGGCTATTGACGCGTTCGCGCAGGCGATGGCGCGCGGAGCGGTCTATCCCATGTCGCATAACTGCGGGTTGCAGACGGCGCTCGCTCGCGCCCGTATTGACCTGGGCCACGGCCTGCTGCCGTTGCAACAATCCCTGCCATCGGCGCCGCCGTTCGTATCCTGCATCATCTGCAGCATCAATCCGGTACGCTTCAAGAAAATCAGCGCCAATCTCGAGCGACTGCTCGAGGGCGTGCCGCACGAACTGGTCGGCATTCACGATGCCCGGTCGCTGTGCGAGGGTTATAACCGCGGTGCCAGGCAAAGCCGTGGCGATATCCTGCTCTTTTGCCACGACGATATCGAGATCGCCGGAAGCGATTTCGCAGCGCGGCTGCTCCACCACATGGCATGTCACGAACTGGTCGGCGTCGCCGGAAGCACCCGCCTCGCCGGCGACGCCTGGCCTTATGCCAACTGGCCCGGGGTTCACGGCCAGATCGGCATGCCCTTGCCTGCCACAGGCAAGATCACGGTTACTGCGTTCCAGATGAAAGGCCGCGCCACGCCGAGGGCACAGGTACTGGACGGTGTGCTGATGGCCGCGCGGCGGGCACTCTGGCAGGCACACCCTTTCGATCAGGAAACCTTCGACGGCTGGCATCTTTACGACTTTGACTTCAGCTTCAGTGCGTACCGCGCGGGGTGCAGTGTCGCCGTGGCACATGATATTCTGGTCGTGCACGAATCGACTGGTAATTTCGGTGCGGTTTGGCAGCGATATGCCAGGAAATTCATGGATAAGCACGCCATCGCGTTTGCCACACCGGCGACAACGGCACCGCCGCAATTGTGCACGGTAACGGTGAATTCGGCAGCCGAATGGATGCTCTTCACAGAGCACCTTATAAGCACATCACCACGCTGAAACAGCCAGACCCGCAAAGAGCGGGGGATGGTTTCGTGGAAAAAACTGCGCAGGCTGTATCATTGGCGCCTTTTCCTGCCCGTGGCCACGTCCTGCCTGGTCATCCTCCCGGAATCGTATCAATGCCCCTCATCCAGCTCTCACAGCTTTCCCTCGCCTACGGCCATGTACCGCTTCTCGATCATGCCGACCTCGTCATCGAGCCGGGCCAGCGCATCGGCCTGATCGGGCGCAACGGCACCGGCAAATCGAGCCTGCTCAAAATCATCGCCGGCGACTCTACGCCCGATGACGGCAAGGTCTGGCGCGCCCCGGGCCTCAAACTCGCCAGCGTCAGCCAGGAGCCCGCAGTCTCCCCGGGCCAAACCGTGTTTGAGGCCGTTGCGGAAGGGTTGGGCGCGGGCAACCGCCTGCTGATCGATTACCACGCCGCGACCCACGCCCTGGCCGAGGCGCACGACGACCCGGCCGCACTCGAGCGCCTGCACCATGCCCAGGAAGCGCTCGATGCCAGCGACGGCTGGACGCTGCAGCACAAGGTCGACACCACGCTTACGCGCCTGCAACTGGATGCCGATCGGCTGGTGTCCGAGCTCTCCGGCGGCTTGAAAAAACGCGTCGCCCTGGCGCGCGCCCTGGTGATGGAACCGGGCATGCTGGTCCTCGACGAGCCGACCAATCACCTCGATTTCACCGCCATAGAATGGCTCGAGGAAACGCTGTTGTCGTTTGCCGGAAGCGTGCTGTTCGTCACCCACGACCGGCGTTTTCTGGACCGTATTGCCAACCAGATCATTGAACTGGACCGCGGTCACCTGTCCTCCTATCCGGGCAATTTCAGCGCCTACCAGACGCAAAAGGCCGCGGCACTGGAGACCGAGGCCGTGCACAGCCGCAAATTCGACAAGGTACTGGCGCAGGAAGAGGCATGGATTCGCGAGGGCATCAAGGCGCGGCGCACACGCAACGAAGGCCGCGTGCGCCGCCTTGAGGCGTTAAGGCTGGAACGCGCCGCCCGGCGCGAGCGCGTCGGCAAGGTCCAGCTCGCGCTGGGCGAAGGCGAGCGCTCGGGCAAGCTGGTGGCCGAACTCGAGCATGTCAGCAAGAAGTACGGCGACAACCGCGTGATCGATGATTTTTCCTGCCGCATCCTGCGCGGCGACAAGGTCGGCCTGATAGGCCCCAATGGCAGCGGCAAGACCACGCTGCTCAAGCTGGTCCTCGGCGAACTTGAGGCCGACGCCGGCAAGGTTCGGCTGGGCACCAAGCTGAGCATCGCCTACTTCGACCAGTTCCGCGAAGCGCTGAACGAGGAAGCCACCCTCGCCGACACCATCAGCCCCGGCTCTGATTTCGTCGAGGTCGACGGCGTGCGCAAACATGTCATCAGCTATCTCGGCGATTTTCTCTTTCCGCCGGCGCGGGCCAACGCCCCGGTCAAGGCGCTATCGGGCGGCGAACGCAACCGACTCTTGCTGGCGCGCCTGTTCACGCGCTCGGCCAACGTGCTGGTGCTCGATGAGCCGACCAATGACCTTGACATCGAAACCCTGGAATTGCTGGAGGACCTGCTGCAGGACTACACCGGCACGCTGTTCCTGGTCAGCCACGACCGCGTGTTTCTGGACAACGTCGTGACCCAGACCATAGTCAGCGAGGGCGATGGAAAGTGGAAGGAATACGCCGGCGGCTACAGCGACTGGCAGCGCGCCAGGAACGCCGGCAAGGCCGAACCCGTGTCGGAACCGGGCGAGAAAAAATCCGACAAGCGGCCGGCGCAGGCGGCGCCCAAGTCGCGCCTGAGCTACAAGGAAAACCGAGAACTTGCCGAACTGCCGGAGAAAATGCAGGCGCTTGAAAAAGAGCAAAAGGACATCAGCGCGCGCCTCGCCGACACCGCGCTCTACCGCGACCATCCCGGGGAGGTAAAACCGCTGCAGGCGCGCTTTGCCGAACTGGAAGAAAAACTGCTCACCGCCCTGCAGCGCTGGGAAGCGCTCGAAGCAAAAAAATAAGGCCTGCCCGCGCGGCTACTGCTGTTCGATTTTCCGCGCATCCACAACGCGCTTCCACTTGCCGATTTCCCGTTCGATGTACTGGCGCATCTCCTCCGGGCTGCTGGCCCGCGCCTCCCCGCCCAGATCCTGCAGCCTCTTGCGGATATCAGGCTGGTCGAGGGCAAGCCGCACTTCGCGATTGAGCCTGTCGACAATCGCCGGCGGCGTACCTGCGGTCGTCGCCAGGCCGAGGAAGGAACTGACTTCGTAACCCGGCAGGACCTCGGCGAGCGCCGGCACACCCGGCAGCGCCGCCACGCGCGCGGCCGAAGTGACCGCAAGCGGGCGCAGCTTGCCGGCCTGAACCTGCGTGACCGTCAGTGTCATCGTCTCAAACATGACATCGACACGGCTGGCCATCAATTCGGTGACCGCCGTGGTCCCCCCCTTGAACGGCACGTGCGTCATTTCAATGCCGGCCATCACATTGAATAGTTCGGTGGAAAGGTGGTGCAGCGTGCCGATCCCGGCGGTGGCGTAATTGAGCTTTCCTGGATTGGCCTTGGCGTATGCAATCAGCTCCTCTATGGACTTGAACGGCGAAGCGGGCGTGACGCTGACGACAAAAGGGTAAAAAGTGAGGGGCGAGATCATGGCAAAGTCCCGCACCGGATCATAAGGCAGCTTTTTCAGCATTGCCGACTGCGCCGGGTAACCGCCGGTAATCACAATCAGTGTGTAACCATCGGGCGCCGCCTTTGCCACGTACTCATTGGCGATCATGCCGCCCGCGCCCGTGCGCGTTTCAACAATCACCTGTTGCTTGAGCGATTCGGAGAGTTTTTGCGCGATCAACCGCGCGACAATGTCGGAACTGCCGCCGGCGGCAAAGCCGTTGACGATACGGATGACCTTGGTCGGATATTCCTGCGCGCGCAGGGGAAACGGCGCGAGCGCTGCGGCAGTAACGGCGGCAATCAGCGCGCGCCGGCGTGTAACGGGTTGGTGAGTCATGATCTTCCTCCCTCGTGCATGGCCTGTTTTTTATTTTTCCGGATTCAGGTAGATCCGGTACTCGAATACCGCATTCTGGCACGCCGCCTTGAATACCTTGTTGTCACCCTTGTCCATGGCCGCGGGAGAATAGCCCGCGCGCTCCACCTCGATGCGATCAACGCATGCGGCGGCATCGACGCCACCGAACAGATTGCGGATCCGATCACGGCTTTCCAGCACCGGCCCCAGAACAAAGCGGCCGGCGGCGTCGGTGGTTGCGCGTTGCCCTGGATGCGCGACAAAGCGTACCTGCGCACCCTGCAGCGGCTTGCCCGAAGCACCGTCCACCACCGTGCCGACATGGCGGCCGGTAAGCCATTGCTCGGAGGGCTGCGGGATGGACGCACAACCTGAACACACTGCCACAAACAGCAGTGCCGGGAAGTGACTGGAAACCCCGCGATGATTCACGGCCGGTAGCGTGCCTAGACGTTGAACCGCAATTGACCGCTGCAAGCCTTGCAAAACCTAGCCGTGTGATCTTCCACATCCATTTCGTACCCGATTTCATACCCGGTTTTGATTTCGAACACCGCCTCTTAGGCTCAGTGAAGCGCACTTGAAACTGCTTTCGCTGGTTGCTTGATCCCGCACTCGCTATAGAACACAGCGCCGCCAAGATCTACCCCGGCATTCATTGCAGCTACTACAAGGTCTAGTCTCGGATACCAGTATTCCGTAATGAACCGCTCGTGACTCGCGAGTGTCGCATGGCGACACCGAAGAAGGGATTCCGTGACCATGCCACATATCTGAAGTAACAGAGCAAATTTCTGTTCAGGCACCTCTACTCCCTCATGAACATACTTGCTCCGAGCTTCAAAGAGCGCCCGAAGTTCTTTTTCAACTGATTTGAAAGGTGTCCCGGTTGCGCCGGAATAGATCGCTGCTGAACGCCGCGTTGCGTTCTTTGTGTTGTCCTGCGTGCCGCCCAAGGCGAGATCTAAAGCAAAGACACAGTGAATAAATGCTTCACTTGACCGACTGCTAGTCTCATGCGATTTTGCTCTAAGTAGGAATCTCGAATATGTTCCAAGCAGCCTATCAATGTCAGGGCAGGAGCCAAAAGGCTTGTCCGCAATCAACCGTTTTGAAATAGCGTCCTTTTCCCCTATCTCTCCTAAATTGTCAGGAATCGAACGGCCTGCACCAGCCTTTACGATCGTATATTCAGACGTCCCAAGAGTCCCAAAATCAATCGCGAACTGAAGATGCTCAAGTCCAAAAAGAACATCGCTATCTATTGCAGTGGCACCAAGTGCAGCAGGAATACTTTGATCCACCTCAAAATCAGACTTGAACCCTTTCGATAGATTAGTAGTTATGCACCCTAGGTAGCGCTCCCTCGCGTCGCAAGTCAATGATTCATCAAAAGCCGCGCTAATCACTCGGCAAGATATCGACTCTCGCATAATCCACGCACCTGCCTTGGGCGATTCTTTTCGCTCGCCTTCCCTGCCAGTTGCGTCTTGTTTTTCGAAGCGTCGATGATGCTGGACGTTTGCGATCCCTCCGATCATAAAACGCCCTACCGGAACTCCTCCCATGAAGTTTGCCGGGTCCGACATGATCACGGCCATCGTTGGAACCCCCACGAAGATCGTCGCCTCAACATCTGCATAAACGCCGAGCACTTCCTCTAATGAGATGGCCTTTTGGGTTTGGCGATACGCAATACTGAGAATAACTACGGCCTCAGCTAAATAACTGGATGCCCCCGTAATACGGTTCTTTTTGAGTCCAATTTCCACTTCGCCCACCAGAGAGAATAGGTCATCCTTCAATTTTTTTCGGAAATAGATAGCTGCGAGACCAGCATCCCCCTCAGGGTCGACCTCTGTGACTTCACCATGACGGAGGCAATAGAAACCCTTACATCTATCCCCTTCGGGCTTTATCAGATAACAATTCTTCAGGGTATCGAGATGTTTGTTGGTGAATGCCATGACCTTAGTGTTGATTTCCACTGAATTTTGAGCCACCCTGTTTGAATCTTTATTATGACTCAGGTTGTGGATATCTTTCTGGTTCGGTGCGCCCTGTCGCGTCCGGCGCCGAAGACGCGAAGTTGATTGAATTGTTAGGCGCGAACACTCTTCTTGCTCTGATCCCAAACAATACGAAAATCCCTAAATGATGGTCTAGTCATTTTTGCAATGACGCTTTTATCATCGCTCCTATAGGATGAAGAAATATCACTGAAGGTCAAATCTGACTCGCAACCTATATATACTTCTTTGAGCGCCATATCTGTACCAAAATATTCAAAACGCAATCCACTATCATTTATTGAAGTATCGTTTAGCTTTATTATTAGCCTGCGCTCCTGCTCATAGCTCCAGTGGTTGAATTTTGTAGTAAGCAATTGTTCATTACGGTCTGATTGATTCAAAGTCTCTCGGGCAAGCCGCTCTGTCACATATTTCACCTTCCGTAGTTTCTTTTCTGGGATATCGAGCCCTAAACAAACTCCTTTATGCTTGTCCGCATAATGCGCCCATTGGACAGGGTTGTATTTGTCTTCGCTAAAACAAAGCAAACCGTACTTCTTTGACATTTTTAACTTCTCGAAAATTACTGCCTTGCGCACTTCCTTATCTCGCATCTCTATCCCAAGCAATTCAAACGGGTCATTTAAATTGGAGAAGTCAGATACTTTTAACCGCCTGCGCTTAAGGTTCTCAATGCCATATTTCGCCGAAGTAAAGTAGTAAACAATCATCGCTAACTCAGCACCTTCTGCAATTTGCCGAGAAAACCCTTTGCCGGCTCCCATGAATCCGAGTTACTCGAAGCGGGTTTGACCGGCAGCTTCGCCAAAACTTCCTGCCAGCGCTTGGGAAACACCTCGAGAGGGTCGAGCAAGCGAACCTCATCGATCGCTGCGGCACGGCGCCCCAGGTTTTCCCGTACCGCCGACAACCGCTCCCCGATTGAGGGGTGGACCGACTCCCGCGCAAAAACCTCCACCGCGCCCATGTCCCTCAGTTTCGCGGAAGCGCCGTTTCCGAATACCCCGCTCCACCCGTGAAGGTGCCAGAGGTCCCGCCAATAAAAGAGTGGCCGCAGTGCCGAGTTCGTCCGCCTCGAACGTGCGGTGATAGAACCGCTTCTCCGCATCGCAGCGCTTCAGGCAATCCCGGAACTGCACGACGCGTTCGGCCGCGCTGGCACTCTCACGCGAAAGTCCAAGCTGCAACTCGAGAATCCCAAGCAACCCAGCTGGCCCAACCGTGACCTCGCCCAGCCTGTTCGCTGCCCGCCAGCCCCGCTGACCGTCAAGGTGGATCCCGAGATTAACGATCATCCGGGTGACAAGGCTCTTTTGGGACAAGCTATTGCTCCGCCGAGACATGCACAGACGGATCAAATCCGCTTTGAAACGTACGCACGATGGATGCCGGCGTCAGCACATTGACTGCCTGGGGCCCTATCTGCAGCGGCGACCGGTTGTACCCGTCGAACGACCAGCGATGAACCCTTCCCTTCCAGACCAGAAACGCCTCGCCTTCTTGCTCAAATAGCGTACCAGGCGGCAGCGTGTTCAGTGCAGCGACAAACTTTACCTTGCCACCGCCGGCGATCGCGCGCTCCGTATGCAGTACTTTGTCGATCTCGGTCACCGGCATATTTCCCGCCTTCGCGTCGGGACGATTGACACGCACCCAGGCGGTTTTGAACTCGGCGTACCTCGCCTTTCGGTAGGTGTTGCATGGCCTGTGTCCGGCTGAAAATGCTGTCACTTCGTCAAGAAAGAAGAGCTCGGAGTACGACCCCTCGCTGAAAACCGTTCGCTGGACATCGTTGTGCGACAGCGCGCAAGTTACCCATGACTTGCCAGCCCAAGCCCGGACGATCTGGTGCGCCCCGTTGTGAAGAATGCCTCGGTTGCCCATGAGCGATCCGCGCGCGGGCACGGCCCTTAGCTGGCCCCAGGGGTCAACGCGGTTCTGAAAAGGCATAGTGCATCCTGGCAGGAAGGCTTTTTATCGGGCATGTTTTAGCAATATACAGAAGTGGCCCCGCTTTTTTGAACAGATTCGCCCGATTTATAGGTGAAACTCGGGACATCTCCCAGCGACCCCACGCTACTTGAAAGGACGATTCGGTGCATTAGACAAAAGTTTGGTTTTCAAATTTAGTTGCTAATTAAGACCAACCACATGGCAGGGTCGACTACAGTTCCGGGGATGCTTCTGTTCCGATGGTCAGCACAAGCATAGGGGTAGCGGTTAAGCCCGGAGAATTGTGTCCAGACCGCAGGTTTGGTGCAGCAACCGCGCGTTATGCCGGGAGAATTTCTCGCCAGGGCACAACAGAGACAAGTTCGACAGACTGACTGGCGGAAAGGGAGTCATGTTACGGCTGCAAGCAGGCCCGAGAAGGCTAAACTAGTTGCCAGCAAGTATGCTGGTAACTCAAAGGATCAATCCCTGGAGCGATACAGCTTGGTCATGTAGCGGATGGCCTACATAGGGAAAGCCGTGCCGGTTGCTATGCGACAAGTCCGCCTGCGGATCGGGCGCGCGCAGCTTGGAATTTCTCAATTCGCTCACTCATTTTCCCTACGGAATCATGCAAGTGCACGAGCAGATCGCGAAACTTGTCAAGCTGCTCAAGTGTCTCCTCCACGGCCCGTGCTTGCTTTGGCGCAAGAATTTCGCGCACGATGTCACCTTTGGTCGCTTTTGCCAGAGCATTTCCGTGGTGTCCCATCGCCCGAAGAACCTCCGTCGCCTGCTTCGCGTAGTCCTGCAACGCAGCGAGGGCGTTCTGTGTTTCGGCGGGCGGGTGCATACCAAATAGTCCGCTGACGATTCTAGCGAGGACAATCGCAGCAATCACGTCTACGTTGAGCTCCAGATCGGCGGCATGACGGAAAAGGTCGCGGAATTCAGCCTCAAGACCCGCCTCTTTCAACAATTCAAGCACGCGCCTCGGTTCCAACCGTGAGGGATCATTTTCGATTAAGGTGAGTAGCGGGTGCAATGGTTTTTCGTCAACCTGTTTGCGCAGGAAAGACGGGGCGCCGAATATCGGCATCCCGCTTTGGTGCAACGCCTCAATGGCCGATGCACGGCTCTTGCGCATCACTGCCGGCATGGCGTCCAACTCACAATAGCTAACACTGCTAGCGGCTAGCACCTTTCCTACCCCACCCCAACCTGCCGACAGCGTCTGCGGCACCTTGCGCAGGGCGGGAATATCCTGTGCTTGTTCGCCCTCGGGTCTCTCGGCAATAACGAGCCAATTGGTCCAAGGGCTCACCAGACGATATAGAAGCGCCGCCTCAAGGCCCGCCTTCGCCCCCAATGCCTTGAGCCTGAAAGACGCGGCGAGCCTCGCCACCGTCGACATACTGCCTTGCGTTTCACCCAGCAACGCCGTCGCGATCGGTAATTCATGGCGGACCACTTCGCCCGTTTCTGTTTCGACTTCAAGCGCAACAAGCCCGGTGATCGATGGCTGGGCAAATCGTGCCGAGGCGATCACCGTGTCCCCTTCGAAAACCGCGCCAATGTTGGTTGGTGCCAGATCAGTGGCGCCCTCGGGCCAGTGCACCGAGACCCGCTTTGCGCGCGGAGCGCGCATACGCTCAAAGTGCCGGACGACCTGGTCTGCCATACCTTCTTGTGGTGAAACGAGTTCGCACTCGCCTCCGGTGCCGGCCGCCAGTCCGCGCACGAATGCCTCCGACACGGCACTACCCACCCCGACTGTAAATATGCGATGCCCTGACTGTGATGCCGCTTTGACCACGGGTGCCCAGTCCGACACTTCCCCATCGGTGATCAGAAAAATGTCTGCAGCCTCAGCGCCACCCACGGTTGCGTAGGCGCATTGCAGTGCCCCGCCAATTTCGGTACCGCCCATGTTCGCTTCGAGCGCCTTCGCGAACCGCGTGGCCTTCACGAGGTTGGCCTTGGTACAAGGGAGCGGTTCTTGCGAAAACGCTTTCGTCGTGTTGCCAAACGCGACCAGCGTCACGCAATCGTTCGGTTGTAGCGCACCAAGAATGCCTTCGATCGCCCGCTTGGCCTGCTCCATGGAATCCCCCGCCATCGATCCTGAACAATCGATCACGACAGCCAGGTTAAGGGGACGAGGCTGCCTGAGTCCGGGGAAAAACGGCTGAAAACTCGCCACTGCCGACGTGCCCTCGCCATCCGCACCGCAAAGCGCGAAACTGCGCTTTGTCTGCGGCGCCTTCACGTTCAGAACAAAATCACGGTCCATGACCACCTTCGCCTGCGCGAAACTGATCAGGGCCTTGTCCTCGGATCGCGTCAGCGTCACCGTGTGGGACGGGCAGACAAACTGGGCGTCGGACAAACTTCCCGACACCTCGACCCGGAGCGAGAACTCGTTTTCCACGGTAAGTGAGGACTCGGGCGCCCGATGTGGCGCATGGGGAGAATCGCCAAAGCGTGGGGCAATCGTTGTCGGCAAAAAGAACCGCAACCTGTCTCCCGACCAACGGTAAAGCATCGCGTAACGAAATGTGATCTTTGCCGTCTCTGCGGGCAGAAGATTGCCGACATTCAGGGTGTAAAGACCCGGCTCGATCAATTCGAGCATCACCGCCGCATCGCCTGATGCGACCGCGTCCTCGTACTGCTCCTCGGCGGCTTTTTTCTCGACCACCACGCCTTTGAGCATGCGCCCGCCGATTTCCACCTCAAGTTCAAGCAGTACTGCATCAAGGGGCAGGGGGAAGGTATAGACGGCCTCGATGTTGACCTTTTCATCGTTGCGGTAGGTCTGGGCAACGGTCACCTCTGAGAGCAGGTCCTGCAGGACGGCCGATACGGCAACGTCACACAGGGCAACCCGCTCGCCCGCCACACCCGTCAACGCACATGCCAGCTTGTTCATTTTTTTTCCTCGCTCTCGTGTAATTGTTCGTACAACTTCGTCACTCCCCGGAAAAACGCCCTCACCTGCTCAGGGGTCAACCCCGCACGCCCTGGCTCAAGGGTGAGCTCCACACCATCGGCGACCACAAGGTGGCTCCAGACTTCAACCGTTCCAGCCCGACGCGGTGTCGGGGGCAAATCCCCGCTCTCTGGCCGCTTCAACACTTCACCTAT
>CAMAWC010000030.1 GCA_945861875.1 Bordetella parapertussis | reverse complement strand
AGTCCATAAATCGTCATTCCCGCGAAAGCGGGAATCCATTTTGACTCAATGAATCCACGCTTTAGGTCAAGGTGGATTCCCGCTCCCCGATTAAAGCATTCGAGGACAAGCTTCGCGGGAATGACGGACTTAATCAGAGCTTCCCTAGGTAAAAGGTGAATGGTGAATGGTGAATCGGAAATGGTAAATCGTGCATCGCAAGCCGCGCCGATGGCCGGTCGCGCCGACCATTCACCATTTCCCATTTCCCATTCCCCCGTCGATTCACCGGTCGTGAAACAGCTGGGCCTGGTCGATTACCTGCCCACCTACGAGGCAATGCGCCGCTTCACCGCAGAGCGCACCACGGCCAGCGCAGACGAAATCTGGACGCTGCAACACCGGCCGGTCTATACCAACGGGCTGGCGGGCAGGGCGGAGCATTTCCCGCGCTCGGGCGCGATTGCGCTGGAGGCGACCGATCGCGGCGGGCAGATCACTTACCACGGCCCCGGCCAGGCCATCGTCTATTTGTTGCTTGACCTCGCACGGCGCGAAATCAAGGTGCGCCAGCTGGTGCAACTGGCCGAACAGGCGGTGATCGACCTCCTCGCAGACCACCAGATTGCCGCCGCGCGGGTGACCGGAGCGCCCGGCGTGTATGTCGGCGGCGCCAAGGTCGCCGCCTTGGGCCTGCGTGTGCGCAAGGGCTGTTGTTATCATGGCATCGCCCTCAACGTTGACATGGACCTCACACCGTTTGACGCCATCGACCCGTGCGGCTTTCCCGGCCTGCGCGTGACACAGACGCGTGACCTGGGTATCAGCGCCAATACCGATGTACTGGGGGAACGACTCGCCGCCAAAGTGGTCGAATTGCTCAGATGACTCCCGCAGACACCAAGCAAAAAGGCCAGTCCAAGACTGCGCGCATCCCGATCAAGATCGTCGCGGCGGAAAAGCTGAAAAAGCCGGACTGGATACGCGTGCGCGCGGCCTCGGACAACTCCCGTTTCACCGAAATAAAACAGATCCTGCGGGAAAACCGCCTGCACACCGTGTGCGAAGAGGCGTCCTGCCCGAATATCGGCGAGTGCTTTGGCAAGGGCACGGCGACCTTCATGATCATGGGCGACAAGTGCACGCGGCGCTGCCCGTTTTGCGACGTCGGCCATGGCCGGCCCGACCCGCTCGATGCCGAGGAGCCCCTGCACCTGGCGCGGACCATCGCGGCGCTCCGACTCTCGTACGTGGTCATCACCAGCGTCGACCGCGACGACCTGCGCGACGGCGGGGCAAAGCACTTTGTCGACTGCATTCGCGCCGTTCGCGCACACTCGCCGCAGACGCGCATCGAGGTGCTCGTGCCCGATTTTCGCGGCCGCTTGGACCGCGCCCTCGAAATCCTCGATGGTGGCCCGCCAGACGTGATGAACCACAACCTCGAAACCGTGCCGCGCCTGTACAAGCAGGCGCGCCCGGGTTCGGACTACACCCATTCGCTCATGCTGCTCGGCCAATTCAAGTCGCGCCACCCGGACGTGCCGACCAAATCGGGGCTGATGGTCGGGCTGGGCGAAACCGACGAGGAAATCATCGCCGTAATGCGCGACCTGCGCGAGCACGGCGTCGACATGCTGACCATAGGCCAGTACCTGCAGCCCTCGGCGCACCACCTGTCAGTGGAGCGCTACGTCCACCCGGATGTGTTTGCCCGCTTTGAGCGAGAAGCCCGCGCCATGGGCTTCATGCACGCCGCGGTCGGCCCGATGGTGCGCTCGAGCTACCACGCCGACCAGCAGGCGCATGCCGCCGGCGTTACGGACGCACTGACCGCCACCCCCGCCGGATGAATTCATTCAAGGGCAGGCGCCTCGCCATCAAGGGCCTCGCCGCGGCCGGTGCCGGGCTCGGCGGTTTCGGCCGCGCCATCGCGTCCGGTATCGAAACCGGCAAACGCGCGCCCGCCCTTGACATCAAACTGCTCAACGGCAAGATACTCACGGCAACGCAGTTGCAGGGCAAGGTGGTGGTGCAGATGTATTGGGCGACCTGGTGCCCGTATTGCCGCGCCGACCTGGCCGAAATGCAGCGCATCTACCAGCAACAGCAGGCAAGAGGCCTGGAGGTCGTGGCGCTTTCTATAGACGAAAGCGACAAGACGGCACGCGAGTTCTGGAAGGGCAAGAACTACAGCTTTCCCTCGGCCATGCGCAGCGACGCGATTTTCGAGCATTACGGCCGCATCGGCACCACGCCCACTTACTTCATCATCGACCGCGAGGGCGTCGTGCGCCAGCGCATCAACGGCTCGCCCGAACCGGGGACGATTGCGCAACTGGTCGCAAGCCTGCTCTAGAAGGTGACTTTTTTGTCACCCAATTCCGCCGCAAACCCTTGCCTGGCGCGGATTTCAGAAATTCAATCTTGAGGATTTTTGCCGCGCATCAGCCGGCCTTTAATTCCTTTTCCAGCAATAAGTGCAGGGCCTCAAAGTCCGGTTCGCCGACATACTGCCTGACGATGCGCCCGTCCCGGCTGATGATGAAGGTGGTCGGCGTCAGGCTGACGTTGCCAAAGCGTTGCGCCAGGTCGCCGTTGACATCGAGGGCAACCTTGAACGGCAGCGCGTTCTTCTCGGCGTAATTGACGACATAGTTGGGCGGGTCATAACGCATGGCGACGGCAATGGTCTCAAACCCCTGCGACGCAAACTTGACGTGGGTCGCGACAATTTTCGGCATTTCCCGCACGCAGATTTCGCAGTCCGTCGCCCAGAAATTCACCAGCACCACCTTGCCGCGCAAGTCACTGGTATGGATGCGCTCGCCCTTGATGGTGTTGAACTGCACTTCGGGCACCGTGCCCGGTTTGAGCATGGTCAGAACAAACATCAGCGTGCCGATGGCGGCAAGCGCGCCGATGAAGGCGAGTTGCTTCAGGCTGATCAACTTCTTTGCGGGGGATTTCATGCGCGCCATTCTCGGTCTTTTGACCTTGCTTGTCACTTTAACCGGGTGCGCCCCCCTAGAAAAACACCTGGCTGCGCGCCGTGTCGCGCGAAATCACATCAAGCGCGCGGCGGATGATTTCGGCGACACGCTGCAGTCCGGCGAGTGAAAGCTGTGTCGGGGTGGCGTATAGATCCGCAACGCCGCCAAGCTGGCGCAGGTCGGCGATGGAAAATCCGGCGGCCACGGCGCTCTTGAGGATGCGGTCGTTGAACACCGCCAGCGCGGCACACGCCGCCTGCTGGTGCTCCCAATCAGGATAGCGCGGCGGATACATGGTGCAGACCAGTGTGGGCAGGCGCGTCGACAAGGCGGCGCGGGAGAGAATTTCGACATGACGCTCAAAATCATCGGCGGCGCTGTTGAGCTGGGAGAGACCGGCCCGCCACGCGATCGCCGGACCGTCGAGCAAACCGCTCGCGGCAATGGCGTCGTTGCCCTCGATGTTGATGACGATGTGGCTGGCGTCTTCGGGAATGGGCGTCGCGCCCGGCGTGGAGACCTGCGCCGCAGATATGACCGACAGCTTCCAGGGGAAACGCGCGCCGGGCATGACCGCCGACTCAAGGCTGCCGCCGGGGAGGTCCGCGCGCACCGGCAGCAGCGAATCGCCCAGCAACACGACATGCGGCAGCCGGTATTCCTCGATCGCCGGGAACTCGTTCATGACCAGCCACCCCTGCGGGACACCCGGCTTGGCATCAATGCGCCGCCTCCCAGTTCAATCCGCTGCCAAGATCAACCAGCAGCGGCACCTCCAGCCTGGCAACACCGGCCATCAGTTGCGGCAGTTCCGTTTGCACCCGCGCGAGCTCTTCGTCGGGCACTTCCAGGACCAGTTCGTCATGCACCTGCATGATCAGCCGCGACCGCAGCTTATCGCGGTCCAGCCAGCCCTGCACGGCAATCATCGCCAGCTTGATCAGGTCGGCCGCGGTGCCTTGCATCGGCGCGTTGATGGCGGCGCGCTCGGCGCCCTGGCGCCGGGCCGGATTGGATGAGCGTATTTCCTGCAGCCACAACCTGCGGCCGAGGACGGTTTCAACGTAGCCCAGTTCACGCGCCTTGGCCCGCGTCTCGTCCATGTAGCGCTTCACCCCGGGATAGCGCGCAAAGTAATTGTCGATATAGGCCTGGGCGGTGGTGCGGTCGAGGTTGAGCTGTATGGCCAGGCCAAACGCCGACATGCCGTAGATCAGGCCGAAATTGATGGTCTTGGCGGCGCGGCGCTCATCCGCGCTCACCTCGACGATGTTGCGGTTGAATATCTCCGCAGCGGTGGCGCGGTGCACGTCCTCGCCGGCGGCAAAAGCCTTCAACAGGCCCGGGTCGCGCGACAAGTGGGCCATGATGCGCAGTTCAATCTGCGAATAATCGGCCGATACCAGCACGTGGCCGGGCGGGGCGATGAAGGCCTCGCGGATGCGCCGGCCCTCGCCGGTGCGCACCGGAATGTTCTGCAGGTTGGGGTCGTTGGAGGCAAGGCGTCCGGTCACCGCCGTCGCCTGGCCGTAGTTGGTATGCACGCGCCCGGTGCGCGCATTGACCATGCGCGGCAGCTTGTCGGTATAGGTGGACTTCAACTTGGTCAGGCCGCGGTACTCGAGCAGCGTCTTCGGCAGCGGATAGTCGAGCGCCAGCTTTTCCAGCACCTCTTCGTCGGTCGAGGGCGCGCCCGAGGGCGTCTTTTTCACCACCGGCAGCTTGAGCTGCTCGAAAAAAATCTCGCCGATCTGCTTGGGCGAATTCAGGTTGAACGGCTGGCCGGCCTCGAGGAACGCCTTTTTTTCCAGCGCCATCATCTTGGCACCCAGCTCGGCGCTTTGCTTTTCCAGCAGCGCCGAGTCGATCAGCACGCCGTTGCGCTCCATCCGGAACAGCACCTCGCGCGCCGGCATCTCGATGCCGGCATAGACATGCTGCAGCCTTTCATCGGCCGCCAGCTGCGGCGACAGGGCCAGGTGCAGGCGCAGCGTAATGTCGGCGTCCTCGGCGGCGTAGGCGGTGGCGCGCTCAAGGTCGACCTGGTCAAAACCGATGCGTTGCGCGCCCTTGCCGGTGACCTCGTCGTAGCTGATGGTTTTAACGCCAAGGTGGCGCGCGGCGAGCGAGTCCATGTCGTGGCGCATGTGGCTCTCCAGCACATAGGATTCGAGCAGGGTGTCGTGCGTGACGCCGCGCAGGGCCACGCCGTGGTTGGCGAACACATGCTGGTCATACTTGAGGTTCTGCCCGAGCTTTCTCGCCCCGGCATCCTCCAGCCAGGGGCGCAGCAGCTCGAGGGCGCGCGCGACGCCGAGCTGCTCGGCCACGCCGGGGCCGCTGTGCGCAAGCGGCAGGTAGGCGGCGCGGCCCGGTTCGATTGAAAATGACATTCCCACCAGCTGCGCCTGCAGCGGGTCAAGCCCGGTGGTCTCGGTGTCGAGCGAGACGATGTCCGCGCGCGCAAGGATTTCCATCCAGTCGAGCAACTCAACCTCGTTGAGCAGCGTGTCGTAATGCCGCGGGATGTCCTCGACAAACACTTTTCCCGCCGGGGCCCCGGTCGTCGTCGCCCCGGGCGCCGCCGCGCCGACGGCCGGGCCGGCTCCGCCCTGCACTTCCTTCAACCAGGTCTTGAAGCCGTAGCGCTCGAACAATGCGGCGAGGGTCTTTGCATCCTGCTCCTTGGCCGCAAGGTCGTGCAAGGCCGCGGGCAGCGGAACATCGCACTTGACCGTGAGCAGATGACGGCCCTTGGGCAGCCATTCGAGCGCCTGGCGCAGGTTCTCGCCCACCGCGCCGCCGATTTCACCGGCGTGCGCCATCACCGCGTCGAGGCTGCCGTATTGCGTCAGCCACTTCACCGCCGTCTTGGGCCCGACCTTGTGCACGCCGGGCACGTTGTCCACGGCATCGCCGATCAGCGAAAGATAGTCAACGATCAGGGCCGGCGGCACGCCGAACTTCTGTGTCACGCCGGCTTCATCGAGCACTTCGTTGCTCATGGTGTTGACCAGGGTCACGCCGGGATTCACCAGCTGGGTGAGGTCCTTGTCACCGGTGGACACGACGGTTTTCACGCCTTCGCGCGTCGCCATGTGCGCCAGCGTGCCGATCACGTCGTCTGCTTCCACGCCGTCTATCATCAGCAGCGGCCAGCCGAGGGCGCGCACGGCGTCGTGCAACGGCGCTATCTGCGCGACCAGGTCATCGGGCATCGGCGCGCGGTTGGCCTTGTAGTCGGCGTAAAGGTCGTCGCGAAAGGTTTTACCCTTGGCGTCAAAGACGCAGGCGAGATAATCCGCCTTGTAGTCGTTTCTGAGCCGGCGTAGCATGTTAATTACGCCGTAGATCGCGCCCGTCGGTTCGCCCAGCGCGTTGCGCAGGTCGGGCATGGCATGAAAAGCCCGGTACAGATAGGACGACCCGTCGACCAGAAGCAGTGTTTTATCCAAGGTTGAAACTCTGGGTAATGCTGATTTATTGAATTGCGGCACAGCGGCTTCAAGAAACACGGCCACCACGTGCGGGTCGCGCGGCAAACACAACACGACTGAAGCTTGTCCGAAGATCTTTTACCGCAACACCCGGGATGACTTGTCCCGCACGACCTTTTTCCAGGGCCACACGAATGACTGAAAAAATCCCCAAAACCGCCTCTGACGGCGCCGACGCCCAAGGCTCCATCGCACGCGAGGCATGGCACCTGTTCGGCATTATGTCAGAGTTTGTCGAGGCCACTGAGCGCCTCAACCAGATCCGTCCGGCGGTCAGCATTTTCGGCAGCGCGCGCATCGATCCGGCGCATCCGTACTACGAGCTGGCGGCAAAAATCTCGCACCAGCTGTCCGATGCGGGCTTTTCCGTCATCTCCGGCGGCGGTCCGGGCATCATGGAAGCGTGCAACAAGGGCGCGCATTTCGGCCGATCGCCCTCGGTCGGGCTGAACATCGAATTGCCGCGCGAGCAGTTTGCCAACACCTACCAGGACATCAGCCTGTCCTTCCGGCATTTTTTCGCGCGCAAGGTCTGCTTTGTCAAATTCGCCGTGGCCTATGTCGTGCTGCCCGGCGGCTTCGGCACCCTCGATGAGCTGACCGAGGCGCTGACGCTGGTGCAGACCGGAAAAACGCGAAAGATGCCCATCATCCTTGTCGGCGAACCGTTCTGGCGCGGCCTGCTCGACTGGATCAAGGACCGCCTGGTCAGCGAAAAAATGATCAGCCCGGAGGACCTCGACCTGATCCAGGTGATAGACGATCCGAACGCCATTGTCGATACCATTTTCAAGCACTACGAAAACCGCAGGTTCGCCCCCTCCAATATGGAGCGGGAAACCTTCCTCAAGCTGTAGCGTTTCAGGGGGTAAAGACTGCAGTTCTGCTAGAATCGCACTATTGATCGGGAACCAAAACATGCGCCATTTACTCGCCATCGTGCTACTCGCCGCCGCCTTGCCGCTGTACGCCCAGCAGCGCCCGGCGCTTGAACCCGTGCCCGCGCCCCCGCCTGACCCGGGCTTTAATTTTGATGCAGCCCTTGACGCGCCCTCGATCGTCATCAGGCGTCGTGACATTCAGGAAGTCGAGGAGGCGACCTCGCCGCTTGACGGCAAGAAATCCGTTACCGTCACCTCCCCCATCGGCACCACCTATCACATGAACGAGGACCTGGGCGATGGCGCGCCGACGCGCTCGGGAAATGACACCGGCTTGCGCGTGCCAACATGGCAGATTTTCTCGTTCTGATTTTTTCCTGATTCTTTCCTGACCGCCCCGCCAGGCCAGAACCGCTTTATCCGGCCGCGTCGTGTCCGTTTTCACCACCGTAACGCCGGAACAGCTTGCGCACTGGCTCAGGGGCTATGCCATAGGCACCCTGGTCGAGTTGCGCGGCATCGCCTCGGGCATAGAGAACACCAATTATTTTGTCACCACCACCCAGGGTCGCTATGTCCTTACGCTGTTTGAGCGTCTGTCGCCCGCCGAACTGCCGTTTTATCTCGACCTGATGTCACACCTGGCACACCACGGCATTGCCTGCCCGCTGCCCATCGCCAACCAGGACAACCGCCTGCTTGGCGAACTCAACGGCAAACCGGCGACGCTGGTCACCCGGCTCAGCGGCGAACCGGTGATGGCACCGGAGGCGGCGCATTGCGCGAGGATTGGCGAGGTATTGGCCGACATGCACCTTGCCGGGAGCTCCTACAAAACAGTACAGGAGAATCCGCGCGGGCCGCACTGGTGGCACTGGGCGGCACCGCAGGTGATGCCTTTCCTTGATGCGCACAAGGCGGCCCTGCTGGAAAATGAGCTCGCCTTCCAGGCCGGCCACCGCCACGATGCCCTGCCGCGGGGACCGATTCACGCCGACCTGTTCCGCGACAACGTGCTCTTCGACGGGTCGCGCGTCGGTGGCGTCATTGACTTTTACTTTGCCGGCGTCGACGCCTGGCTGTACGACGTGGCGGTAACCGTCAACGACTGGTGCATTGACGGTAGCGGGGCAATTGATGCGACGCGCGCCGGTGCGCTGCTTGCCGCCTACCGCGCCCGCCGCGACTTCAGCGTCATCGAACGCGCCGCCTGGCCGGTGATGTTGCGCGCCGCCGCGCTGCGCTTCTGGCTGTCACGCTTGTTCGATTTTTACCTGCCGCGCCCGGGCGAGCTGACGCACGCACACGACCCGGAGCATTTCCGCCGCATTCTCGAGTTGCGCGTCACCGGCGCCACCGCGCTGCCGGACTGACCACGCCCCAATGAATATCGTCCCTGCAATCAACGGCTGGCACTGGGTACGCGGCGGTTTTGCCCTGTTTCGCAAGAACCCGGCGCTGTGGCTGGCGCTGGTTTTTGCTTACTGGTTGCTGATGGCCGTGGCCAATGTGCTGGTGTCGACGGTGCCGCTGATCGGTCCGTGGCTCGGTCTCGCCGTAACCTCGGTCCTCATTCCGGCTTTTTCGGTCAGTTTCATGGTGTTCTCACGGGAACTCGCCCTAGGCCGTCCGGTCGGCATGCCGCTGTTGTTTTCCGGCTTTCGCGAGAATCTTCCCGCACTTATCACCCTGGGCGGTCTTTACCTGCTAGCCACACTGCTGGTGCTCGGCGCTTCAGCGCTGGCCGACGGCGGCGTGCTCGCGCGCTGGATGCTGTTTGGCCAGAAGCCCTCACCCGAAGCCCTGGCGCAAAGCGACCTCGTCCTGGCGCTGGCGCTGGCCAGCCTGGTCTATACGCCGGTGCTGATGGCCTGGTGGTTTGCCCCCGCCCTTGCCGCCTGGCGGGGCATGGGTGCGGCACAATCCTTGTTCTACAGTTTTTTCGCCGGCCTGCGCAACTGGCGCGCTTTTCTCATCTACGGCCTCGCTTTCGGGCTGATAGGCGGTGTTGCCCCGGCGATTGTGCTGATCATTGCCATGGCGGTGCGCCCCTCAAGCGCACTATTTTCGAGCATCCTCATCTACAGCGTGGTGCCCGCCGTACTGATGCTGGTACCCACGTTGTTTGCCAGTTTTTACGCCAGTTACGTGGATATTTTTGCCGACCGCGAGGATGCGCAAAACGTCGACAAGCCTTTGCCCGAATAGGGTTATTAGCCGATGCTGCACCGCGGTAGGGTAAGATTCCGTGCTGGATCGCCCCGCCGCCCACCCCATGTCCGCACGTCTTCGCGAAATCCCCTACAACTACACGTCGTTTTCCGACCGTGAGGTGGTGATCCGCCTGCTTGGCGAAGCGGCGTGGCAATCGCTACTCGACCTGCGCCAGGAAAGGCGCACCGGCCGGTCGGCGCGCATGCTCTACGAGGTGCTGGGCGATATCTGGGTGGTCAACCGCAACCCCTATTTGCAGGACGACCTGCTCGACAATCCGAGAAGGCGCGCCCAGCTGGTACAGGCGATGCGCCACCGTCTCGCCGAAATCGAAAAACGGCGCGGTCATTACCTCGCAGAAGAGCCGGTGACCCCGGAACTGGTTGCGCAGCACGCCGCGCGCAACCTCAAGGTGGCCTTGTTGCTGGAAAAGGGCCATGACGCCGTTGAGGCCTTCGAGCGCGAGTTCGAGGAAACCGGCCAATTGCGCAAAAAGGCGCTGCGCCTGCTCTCGCGCAGCACGCACCGCGACAACATCCAGTTCGACGGCCTCGCCCGCGTTTCACACGTCACCGACGCCACCGACTGGCGCGTGGAGTATCCCTTTGTCGTCATCAACCCGGACAGCGAGGACGAGGTCGCCGACCTGGTGCGTGACTGCATAGAACTCGGCCTGACCATCGTGCCGCGCGGCGGCGGTACCGGCTATACCGGCGGCGCGATACCGCTGAGCCGCCATTCGGCGGTAATCAATACCGAAAAACTCGACGCGCTGTCCGAGCCGGCGCTGCAAGAGTTGCCCGGGGTCGGCCAGCCGGTCGCAACCATACGCTGCGGTGCCGGCGTCGTCACCAAGCGGGTGATGGAAGCGGCCGAGGCAAAAGGCCTGGTGTTCGCCGTCGACCCGACTTCCGCGGACGCCTCGTGCATAGGCGGCAATGTCGCCATGAATGCCGGCGGCAAAAAAGCCGTGCTCTGGGGAACCGCACTCGACAATCTCGCCTCATGGCGCATGGTGACGCCGCAGGCCGACTGGCTGGAGGTGACGCGGCTCGACCACAACCTGGGCAAAATCCACGATATCGCCACGGCGCGCTTTCGCATCTGCCGCTACAAAAGGGACGGCAGGACCCTGGTCGACGAGCGCGTGCTGGAAATAGCCGGCGCGAAATTCCGCAAAACCGGCCTGGGCAAGGATGTCACCGACAAATTCCTGTCCGGCCTGCCGGGCATCCAGAAAGAGGGCTGCGACGGACTCATCACCTCGGCGCGTTTCATCCTGCACCGCATGCCGCGCGCGGTGCGCACCGTCTGCCTCGAGTTTTTCGGCCAGGTGCGCGACTCGGTGCCCGCCATCGTCGAGATCAAGGATTACCTCGACACCCGGCCGGGCGGCGCCATTCTCGCCGGCCTGGAACACCTTGACGAACGCTACCTGAAGGCCGTTGGCTATGCCACCAAGGCGCGGCGCTCGGGACGGCCAAAAATGGTCTTGATCGGCGACATTGTCGGTGAAAGCGATGACGCGGTGGCGCTCGCCGCTTCGCACGTGGTGCGCATCGCCAATGCCCGCGGCGGCGAGGGCTTTATCGCCGTCAGCGCCGAATCGCGCAAGACTTTCTGGCTCGACCGGGCGCGCACCGCCGCCATTGCCAAACACACCAACGCCTTCAAGATCAACGAGGACGTGGTCATCCCGCTCGACCGGCTCGGCGATTACTCCGACGGGATCGAACGCATCAACATCGAACTGTCGATCGCCAACAAGTTGAGGCTGCTTGACGCCCTGGACGCGTATTTTGCCGGCGAACTGCCGCTATACCAGCACGATGAGGGCCTGCCGGCGGCCGAGCTGCTCGGCGACCGGCAGGAAGCCGCGCGCCTGGTCCTCGCCGGGGCACGGGAACGCTGGGAATACCTGCTTGCCAACCTCGACACGCCGCTCGCACAGGCGTCGCGCAACGCCGTCCCGGCCCTCGCCACCATCTCGCAACCGGGTACCACGGTGTTTTCGCTGGTGCAAAACCACACCGTGCGGGTGTCCTGGAAAGAGGAGGTGCGTGCCGAACTGGAACGCATTTTCGACGGCGTGCTCTTCCGCAAAATCATCGAAGGCGTGGACGGCCTGCACAAGGACGTGCTCAAGGGGCGCGTCTTCGTCGCCCTGCACATGCACGCCGGCGACGGCAACGTGCACACCAACATCCCGGTCAACTCCGACGACTACGAGATGCTGCAGGCGGCCAATCGCGCCGTCGCCCGCATCATGGCCCTGGCCAAGGCCCTCGGCGGGGTGATTTCAGGTGAACACGGCATCGGCATCACCAAGATGGAATTTCTCGAGCCAGGGGAAATCGAGACCTTCCGCGCCTACAAGGAACAAGTCGATCCGGAGGGTCGCTTCAACGCCGGCAAGCTGCTGCCCGGCGGGGACATGCGCAACGCCTACACCCCCTCGTTCAACCTGCTGGGCGCCGAGTCGCTGATCCTTGAGCAGTCCGAAATCGGCAACATCTCCGCTTCAATCAAGGATTGCCTGCGCTGTGGCAAATGCAAACCCGTTTGCGCCACCCATGTGCCGCGCGCCAACCTGCTTTATTCCCCGCGCAACAAGATCCTCGCCACCTCGCTGCTGATCGAGGCCTTCCTCTACGAGGAACAGACGCGGCGCGGCGTGTCGATACGCCATTTCGACGAATTCAGCGACGTCGCCGACCACTGCACCGTCTGTCACAAATGCGCCAACCCCTGCCCCGTGGACATCGACTTTGGCGACGTCTCCATCGCCATGCGCAAGCTGTTGCAGCAGCAGGGCAAAAAACGCTTCAATCCGGGCGCCGCCGCGACGATGTTTTTCCTCAACGCCACCGACCCGAACACCATCAAGCTCACCCGCACACTGCTGATCGAATGGGGGTTCAAGGCACAGCGCGCCGCCTACGGCATGGCCAAACTGTTCGGCCTGGCGCGCCGGCAGACGCGCCGCCCGCCGGCCACCGTGGGCAAGAGCACGGTCAAGTCGCAGGTCATACACTTCATCAACAAGCCGATGCCCGGCGGCCTGCCCAAACGCACCTCGCGCGCCCTGCTCGACATCGAGGACAACAAGGTCGTGCCGATCATTCGCAACCCGCGGCTGGCGGCCGAGGATGCCGAGGCGGTGTTCTACTTCCCCGGCTGCGGCTCCGAGCGCCTGTTCGGCCAGGTCGGCCTCGCCACCCAGGCGATGCTCTATCACGTTGGCGCGCAGTGCGTGCTGCCGCCGGGTTACCTGTGCTGCGGCTATCCGCAGACGGCCACCGGCGACCACGACAAGGGCCAGGCCATCTCCACCGACAACCGCGTGCTGTTCCATCGTGTGGCCAACACGCTCAATTACCTCGACATCAAGACGGTGATCGTCTCCTGCGGCACCTGCATGGACCAGTTGCAGAAATACCAGTTCGACCAGATCTTCCCCGGCTGCCGCCTGCTCGACATCCATGAATACCTGATGGAAAAAGGCGTCAAGCTCGAAGGCGCCAAGGGCGTTCGCTACATGTACCATGACCCCTGCCATACGCCGATGAAGACACACCAGCCGATGAAAGTCGTCAACCAACTGATGGGCGGCGGGGTAACACAGAACGAGCGCTGTTGCGGCGAATCGGGCACGCTGGCGACGACACGGCCGGATATTTCGACGCAAGTTCGCTATCGCAAGGAAGAGGAAATGCGCAAGGGCGCCGCCGCGCTGCGCCAGGCCGCGGACGGCGGCGATGTTTTCCCGGGCGAGGTGAAAATCCTCACCTCCTGCCCGTCCTGCCTGCAAGGGCTCGCCCGTTATGCCGACGATGCCGGCACCAGCGCCGATTACATCGTCGTCGAGATGGCAAAAAATCTGCTCGGACCGGACTGGATGCGCGACTACGTGCAAATGGCCAATAACGGCGGCATCGAGCGGGTGCTGCTCTGACGGGCTTTCTGCTATGCTTTCCCGCCATCGGTGATCCGTAACAAGGCGTGTGAATCTGCCCGGGTAATAAAAATGCCCGAACGGAAAAGCAACATGACAAACAGACAGTTCAGGGGGGTGAACGATTTGAAGTCTGACCCTTTCCCGTCCCGCACTTTCCGCGACCCGCGTACGGCGCCTCCCCTGCGCTGACATGCCTGTGTTCAAACTGCCCGCCACCAGCACCGACAGCGACCCGGGGTTCACCGACGCCGCCGGCTGCTCGGCGTGGCTGCAAACCCTGCCCCTCATCAATGTGTCACCGGCCCAAGGCACCCTGCTCGCGCATATCGAGGAGTTCAACGCCTTCGCTCTGCCGCCGACCGAGCGCCTGAAAATCCTCGAGGTGTTGCGCGAACCGGTCCATTTCGTGCAGGCCGAGCTGGCGAAAAAGTTCTCCGGTCGCGCCCTGCCCCTGTCCGCAACCGAACGCGAGATTTTCCTCAACGTCACCGCGCTCTGGGACGCGCTTGGACGGGGCTACCAACACTGCCTCGAGGCGGTCGCCGCCGGCGAGCTGATCGGCCAGGACGCGCTGCTCTGTCAGCGTGCCCTCGATTGCGTCGGACAAAAATTAAATGAGTACCACAAGGCCTACCAGGCCATCGAGGCCGATGACTGGCAGCTGGCGCACACGCTTTTTGGCTTTGCCGAGGAGCGCGGCCTTGAGGCGATTGATGTCGCCGATCCCCTGGGCAAGACATCCACGCTCACCACCGCCGGGCAGACCTGGCTCAAGCTGCTGCTGCTCAACCTCGCCAACCCCAACGAGCAGTCGCCTCGCCAGTTGGCGATGGTCGCGCGCTGGCTTGAACGCTGGGCGGTCAAAGTCGCAATACACAAGGAAGCGGCGGCCGCCGCCATGCCGCTGCTCACCGTCGACCTCGCCGGCACCGACGGCGCGTCGCGCGCGACAGTGTCCGGTGCCGGCGCGCGCTACCTGGTCATGGACGGACTGGGTGCGAGCCTGAAAAAGCGCATCGCCTTGCTCAGGAAGGGCGACAGCCCGCAGTCGCTCAAACTCGGCGAAGATTGCGTGCAGCCGTATTGCGAACAGAACCTGCGGGCGCTCTACCGGCATCTGTGCGAAGCGAGCAATGCACGCGACCAGCTACGCAAAGCCGTATCCAACCCGACGCAGGTCGCCAGCGGCATCGCCGCCATCCACCACCACATCACCGGGTTGCCGTTCAAGCAGCCGGGCAGCGCCACGGAATTGTCGTCCAAGCAACGCCAGGAAATCGCCACCTTCGGCCGCATCGCCACGCGCGCCGAAAGCGACTATGGCCAGATACACGGCTACGGCGTGGAGTTGTGGACACTGCTCGACGAGAGCCTGACCGGGCTGCGCATGCACCGCGGCGCCGACACAGCGGGCGCGCGCCTTGCGCACCAGCAGCTGATCGGCGTGCGTCCCGCCAACAGCCGGCATTTCATGCTCGGCACGGTGCGCTGGCTGCTCTCAACGCACGGGCTAGACCTCGACGCCGGCGTGCGCATCATCCCCGGGGTACCGCAGGCGGTCGCCGTCAAACCCACTGGCCTTAACGCCATGGCCGAGAAATACATTCCCGCCCTCGCCCTGCCCGAGGTGGTGGCCTTGCGCTCGCCCGCCTCGCTTGTATTGCCCACCGGCTGGTTTCGCCCGAAGCGGGTGATCGAAGTCTGGCGCGACGCCCCGCAGCAAGTGCTGCTCACCGCCATCGTCGACCGCGGCGCCGACTTCGAGCGCGTTTCCTTCGAAGCGGCCTGACCCCACACCCGGGCCCGCCGCAAATTGCCGGCCGGTGTGCATTTGTCCGCATTCGCCGGACCCTTTCCGGCCGTATCAGAGCAGTTTTGCCAACTAATTCCTCGTCGCCCCACAACCCCGGCCACAATATGACTCTGTCATATACCTATGTAGTATTGCCGTAATTTCCAGCCCGATACCGGGCCGAGGGGCGACTATGAACCAAAGCGATTTCCTTCCGGCCAGCCGCCCGCTGCTGGCCGACCTGAAAAGTTGCGAGGACTGGCTGGCCAAGGCGTATTTGTCCGACCCGCGACAAGCCTGCCATGAACTCACACTGCTGATCGAACAACTCGAAGAAGCGCCGCCACGGCATCTGGCCTATCTGGATATTCTCGAGCGTCTGCGCAAACCCCTCGCCGTGGCACAGGAGGAATTGGCGAAAAAATTCCTCGCCAAGCCGCTGCCGCTCGGGCACCAGGAGACCGCGGCGTTCGAGCAAAGCTACGACTTGTGGCGTGCGGTGATGCGCGGCTACCGCCGGCTGTTCCGTGCGGCGCTCAAGAATACGCATCCGGAGCTGGCCAGACACCTGCCGCTTTTGTGCCAGCGCGCGCTCGAAGCCACCGGAGAACTGCTCGCCACCTTCTGGCTGGCGCGGCGCGAACTCGATCCGGACCTGTGGCCTATCCTGCATGAGTTGTATGCCGCCGCCCTTGCCCACGGCGTTACCGAGCACAACCTCGCCACCGCAGCGATGCCCAAAACCTGCACCTCGACCTATCTGCGGCCGGTGCTGCTGCACATGGCCCGCCCCTACGGCCTGTCCGGTCGCGATTTCCAGCTGATGCGCCGCTGGGCGTACCGCTGGTCGCACAAGCCGCGGCTGGTTAAAACAATCGCGCGCAATGGCGCTAATTGCCTCGATCTTCCCGACGGTGGCGGCGCGCAATGGGTCGCCAGCGGGGATTTGCCCGCTGCGGCCGGCGAAGGGCGCGTTTGCATCGACACCGGCGAACTCGCGCGCAGCCTGAGGGGCCGGCAAAAACGGCTGGCCGAGGGCGCCCTGCCCGCCGAACTCGGACTGGGCGCCGATTGCTCGGCGGGGGTATGCGGCGAGTTGTTGTCGCAGCTGGTGCACGCCTGGCTGGAGCCGCCCGCAACACGGCAGTTTCCGCGACGCCAGCAGGCCGCCGCGACAGAACTGGCCGCCGGCTTCGCGGCAATACACTTTGCCCTCAGCGGACGCCCTTTTGATAGCGGCCTCAAGCAGTGGGACTATTCACGCCGCGATGCCGAGCACCTGCACATTTTCCGGCATATCCCGGGATTAGCAGAAAAAAAATCGACGCTGCAGGCCGAGCCGCTGCTCGAACAATGGGAAACCCTGGATGAGAGCGCCACCGGCTTTCGCATGCGCCGCAAAGGGCCCGGGACCCGGTTGCAGCACCGGCAACTGGTGGCGCTGCGGCCGCAAGGCGCAACGCAGCTGATACTGGCAGAGGTGCGCTGGTTGTACTCGGGGCACGACAACAGCCTTGCCATCGGCGCGAAGGCCTTGCCTGGCATCGCCCGCGCCTGCACTGTCAGGCTCAAGTCCGACGACCCGGCGCACAAGGAACCCTACGCGCAGGCTTTTTTGCTGCCGGTTGCCCCGGGGCTGGCACCCAGCCTGGTACTGCCCTCGGGCTGGTACCAGAACGGCCGCGAGCTCGAACTTTGCCTGGACAATGAGACCTTCCAGGTCAGCCTGTTCGGCCTGCTCGGTCGCGGTGCCGACTACGATCGCGCCAACTTCAGCGCACGCGGCTAGGCGCCACATCACGCTTGCCTAGGCAGTCGCGGCCGCCACCCCGGGCTTGACGCGCCGCGCCGGGAACACCGCGCAAAAACTCGACCCCGCACCGGGCTGACTGTGAATTTCCAGTGCCGCCTGATGCCGCGTCAGCACGTGCTTGACAATCGCCAGTCCCAGCCCGGTACCACCGGTTTCGCGCGAGCGGCTCGAATCAACACGGTAAAAGCGCTCGGTCAGCCGCGGAATGTGGCGCGGATCTATGCCTATGCCGCTGTCGCGCACCGTCAACACCCCTTCGCCGCCGCGCCCACCCCACGCCAGGTGAATCTCGCCGTCCTGCGGCGTATAGCGAACGGCATTGCTGATGAGATTGCCGAAGGCCGAGCGCAATTCCTGCTCATTGCCCAAAAGTACCCCGGGCATGGCCTCGTCAACGACGATCTTGTGCCGCCCGGCTGAAAGCACACGCGCCTCCCCCGCCAGCGAATCGAGCATGCACACCATGTCTATGCTCGCCTCGCGCTCCGGCGCAGCGCTGGCCTCGAGCGCCGACAGGGTGAGCAAATCCTCGATCAGGCGCTGCATGCGCTCGCTTTGCTCGCGCATGATGGCAATCACTTCCCGGCCGCGCGCCTGGTCGGAACTTACCTTGCCGTCGGCAAACATCTCGAGAAAACCGCCGACCACGGTGATAGGCGTTTTCAGTTCGTGCGATACGTTGGCGACAAAATCGCGCCGCATGATCTCGAGTTTTTCCGCCTGGGTTATGTCGCGCGAGAGCAGCAGTTTCTGGTCCTGGCCGTAGGGCACCACGCGCACCGAAAAGGCCAAGGCCTCGCCGCGATGCAGGCGCATCACCAGCGGTTCGGAAAAATCACCCGCCTGCATGTAGGCGACAAAATCGGGCTGCCGCACCAGGTTGACGATGGGCTGGCCGGTGTCCTTGGCCATGTTCAGGGCGAGGTCGCGCTCGGCAATGGCGTTGCACCACTCGATGCGGTCATCGGCGTCGAGCACGATCACGCCGTCGGGCAGGGCCTGCCCGGCCTTGCGAAAACGTTCCAGCGTCGCGGTCAGGCGTTGCTGCTGCTGGTTGTTGGCGCGCATGAAACGATAGAGCGCGGTAAACACGTGCTCCCAGACACCGCTGCCTTGCGGCACAGCGAGGTTCTGCGGATCCTTAAGCCAGTTGACCAGGGCCTGCAGATTGACGAGGTGGCGCAGCAGCAGCAGCGCCATGCCCAGACCGATGACCGCCAGCGACCACGCCCGCCCCAGCCAGAGCCATGCAACCAGCGCCGCAACAAAAGTCAGGACGAGCACGCCGGCGGTGCGCATCCAGATGAAACTTGAAATTTGACCGGCCATGGCGGCCATTTTAGCGCGCAATACCCGGATTATTCCCCGTCAGCAAGGCGGTAGCCGCTACCCCTGACGGTCTGGACCAGCCGGTCATGGCCCGAAGGCTCGAGCGATTTGCGCAGGCGGCGGATGTGCACATCCACCGTGCGCTCCTCGACAAACACGTGATCACCCCAGACATGGTCGAGCAGTTGCGCGCGGCTGTGCACGCGCTCGGTATGGGTCATGAGAAAGTGCAGCAGGCGAAATTCGGTCGGCCCCAGGTCCAGCGGCGTGCCGCCGCCGCTGACACGGTGGGTGCCCGGGTCCAGCCGCAGTCCGGCGATCTCGACCGCCTCGTCGGTGAGTTGCGGCGCGCGCCGGCGCAACACCGCCTTGATGCGCGCGATCAACTCGCGCGGCGAGAACGGCTTGGTGACGTAATCGTCAGCGCCGGACTCCAGCCCCATCACCTTGTCCTGCTCGGTGCCGCGCGCGGTGAGCATGATGATCGGTATCGCCCTGGTGCGCTCGTCATCGCGCAGCGAACGGGCAAACATCACGCCGGACTGTCCGGGCAACATCCAGTCGAGCAGCACCAGGTCGGGCAGGGCGTGGCGCACCAGGTTTTGCGCCTGCTCGGCGTCCTTGGCGCGCAACACGCGATGACCGGCATGCTCGAGGTTGAGCGCAATCAGTTCCTGGATTGCGGGCTCGTCTTCAACCACGAGAATATTTGCCGACATGGGGAGATCCGGTTCCGGTTGTTGGGGTTGTGACGATTCTACGAAGTCCACATGACAAGCATGTTACATACGCCCGATTTTCACCCGGCAGGACTTCCGCCGCAAAGCATTGGCCCCGGCAAGTTCACGCTATGATAGTGCCTTGAACGCGTAGACTAAGGACTCAAATGGCCGGTTTGGTCAAAGATTCGCCGATTCCCACCGAAATCAAGCTCCACCAGGCCTCAAAAGTGATGGAAATCGTCTTTTCCGACGGCAAAAGCTTTCGCCTCGGTTATGAGTTCCTGCGCGTGTACTCGCCCTCGGCCGAGGTGCGCGGCCACGGCCCGGGACAGGAAGTGCTGCAAACCGGAAAATCCAAGGTCGGCATCAGCACCCTCGATCCGGTCGGCAGCTATGCCGTGCAACCGACTTTTTCCGACGGCCACGCCACCGGCATTTACTCCTGGGACTACCTCTACGAACTGGGCGCCAACCAGGACAGCCTCTGGCAGCAATACCTCAAGCGCCTCGCGGCGGCAGGCGCAAGCCGTGATATCGACACCACCGTGAAGCCGGTGCTGCACGGGCATTGAACGGAAATACGCAACCTCGATGAGCGAACAAACCCATTTCGGCTTCCAGACCGTAGACGAGCGCGACAAGGCGAAAAAAGTCGCCGCAGTCTTTGATTCGGTTGCCGGCAAGTACGACCTGATGAACGACGTGATGTCCGGCGGCCTGCACCGCTTGTGGAAGGCCTATGCCATGTCGCACAGCGGCGTGCGCGAAGGCAGCCGCGTGCTCGACGTGGCGGGCGGCTCGGGCGATTTGTCGCGCGCCTTTGCCCGGCGCGCCGGACCGAGCGGCCAGGTCTGGCTCACCGACATCAACGGCAGCATGCTCGAAGTCGGGCGCAACCGCATGGTCGACGATGGTGTGATCGCCCCGGCGGTGCAATGCGACGCCGAGCGCCTGCCCTTCCCCGACCATTACTTTGACTGTGTCAGCGTCGCCTTCGGCCTGCGCAACATGACGCACAAGGAGGCCGCGCTGGCCGAAATGACGCGCGTACTGCGCCCCGGCGGCCGCGTGCTGGTGCTCGAATTCTCCAAGGTCTGGAAACCGCTGGAAAAGGCCTACGACTGGTACTCCTTCAACGCCCTGCCCTGGCTGGGAGGCAAGCTCGCCGCGGACGAGGCGAGCTACCGCTACCTTGCCGAGTCGATACGCATGCACCCGGACCAGGAAACATTGAAAAAGATGATGGAACGCGCCGGGCTGGAGGATGTCATATACAATGATTTGAGCGCGGGAGTGGTCGCGCTGCACCGCGGCTTCAAGTATTGACCCGGACTGTGGAACAACGGCATCAAACTGCAACATCAAACCAGTATAAAAAGCACTTACCGAGAAAAGAGGAAACGCAATGAAAACCTGGATCATGATCGCGCTTACCGTGATGGTGGGCATCGGTCTCGCCCCCATTGACGCCGAAGCGGCCAAACGCCTCGGCGGCGGCAGCAGCGCCGGCATGCAGCGCCAGAGCGTGGCCCCGCAAAAACCAGCGAACCCGGCACAAAATGCCGCCGCGCCCGCGACACCCGCCGCCGCCCCTGCAGCCGCACCCGCCGGCAACCGCTGGCTCGGACCTCTCGCCGGCCTCGCCGCCGGTGTCGGCCTTGGCTACCTGTTCTCGCAAGGCGCTTTTGGCGGCATGGGCAGCATCATCAGCACCATCCTGCTGGGCCTGCTGGTGTTCGGCGGCGTGATGCTGGCGATGCGCTTTTTCATGAAGCCGCGGGCCCAGGTCCAGGCCGCCGGCCCCAACAGCTATAACATGATGGGCCAGGAAACCGTGGCCGCGCCGCCGCCCTCGCAAATGACCGGCAACACCGGCACGGGCGGCCCGGATTTCCGCAGCCAGTTCCAGCCCAACATCCCGGCTGGCTTTGACGCCGCGGGCTTTGTGAAGCAGGCCAAGCTGTCCTTCATGAACCTGCAAAAAGCCAACGACACCGGCGACCTCGAAACGCTGCGCGACATGAGCACGGACGAAATGTTCACGCTGTTCAAGTCGCAAATCGATTCGCGCTTTGGCGCCAAGCAGCGCACCGAGGTGGTCACCCTCGCCGCCGACCTGCTCGAAGTGGTCACCGAGAACGCCATGCACGTTGCCAGCGTGCGCTTCGCCGGCATGATCAAGGAAGAAGGCGAAACGGTTGCCGCACCCTTCGAGGAAGTCTGGAACCTGCAAAAACCGGTTTCCGGCGGATCCGGCTGGGCGCTTGCCGGCATACAGCAAGTCGCTGCAGCCTGATCAGGCTGTTGCAATAAAAAGGCCGCCTCCGGGCGGCCTTTTTATTTGTCCTGCCAAAACCTCCCGCTCGTTTATTTCATAACGGCCACACTGCGGGGACAACTATTTGCCCCGTCCTGCTCATCGCTCCCGTCCCTCCACATGAAAGTTGTGCAGGAGGCGGTGCGCCATGGGAGCGAGCATCAAGCCTGCGACGAGGGTGGCGGCGAGGCCGCAGTACAGTGCGTAGAGTCCGGCAAAGAGTTTGCCACCGGGTGTGACCGCCGTGTTCACAGGTCCCATGCCGCCCAGCAGCATGGCGGCGTTGAGGAAGGCATCGAGCCAGTCCAACTGCTCGAGCAGGCGGTAACCGACCATGCCGATGAGCAGCGAAACGCCTATGAACGCCAGCGCAATGGCGCCGCTGTGGCCCAACCGGACGACAAACTGCCGGACGGGAATGACCGCTTGCGCGCGATGCTCAAATACCGGGAACAGCCTTTTCATAGTCGCGTGGCGTGCGCGGCACGTCCCATTATCTGCCCTTCTGCCACGGGTTACTGCACCCGCCTGAACCGCTGCGCTCGCTTGCCGGTATCCACTTCCGAGGTGTACACGCTGCCCTGGGTGTCGATGGCGATGTTGTGCACCCAGTGAAAATCACCGGCATTGCGGCCGTTACGACCGAAGGAGCCGATACGCTCGCCGGTGGCGCGCACGACGATGTGCACTTCGTTGTTGCTGCCGTCGGCCACCAGCAGATAGGTTTGCGCCGGGTCTTCAGTCGGGATCAGGTCCCAGGCCGAACCCGAGCCCAGCGTCTTGGTCTCGAGCGTGAACTGACGCACAAAAGTGCCGTTTTTCTGGAACACCTGGATGCGGTTGTTGGCGCGGTCGCAGACATACAACAGGCCGTCGCGCGTCTGGCGCACGCAGTGCACCGGGTTGGCAAACTGCGGCGATTCGGTGTTGTAAAAGGGCAGCTTGCCGTCGTCGGGTTTGTTGCCGTAGGCGCCCCAGTGGCGCTTGTACGCGCCGCTGCTGGCGTCGAACACGATGACGCGCTTGTTCTGGTAGCCGTCGGCGACAAACAATTCGTTGGTGGCAACGTCGAGCTCCATGTGCGCCGGGCGGCCGAGCTGGGTGGTGTCGTTGCTGCCCTTGCTTGCGCCGGCATGGCCGATTTGCAGCTGGAACTTGCCCTCGGCGGTGAATTTCAACAGCTGATGGTCGGTGTTGTCGTTGCCACCTATCCAGACATTGCCCTTGGGATCGACATAAATGCCGTGCTCGTTTTTCGGCCATTCGTAACCGGCACCCGGCCCGCCCCAGGCGCGCAGCATGTTGCCGGCCGAGTCGAACTCGAGCACCGCCGGCGCCGGCACACAGCATTTGGAGCGCGGCGGCGTCAGCGTCGCGCCGCGCTCGTCCTCGGTGGCGGTGCGGGGACGGTGCAACACCCAGATATGATCATTGCTGTCGGTGGCAATGCCGGCGACCTGGCCCAGTATCCAGTTATTGGGCAGCGGCTTGGGCCAATAGGGATCGACGGCGTAGCGCGGGCCGTTGGCCGGCCCCTCGACGCGCTGGCCCTGCTGCGCGCAGCCGGTGGCCAGTGTCAGTGTCAGTGTCAGCGCAAGCACCGCGCCGGCGAGCAGCCTCACCCCGCGACCAAAAACTGCGGCTGTGGACATAACGGGCAATGAGTTCATGGAGTCCTCCTTGGTTGTTTTTGGCATGGATGGCCATTGCCCGACGGGCCCGGCGATCTCTTTGTTACTGCCGCGACAGGTATCGTGAGCTGTTTCGCGATCCCTTTCGTATCGATCAGCTTACCCCAGACGGGCAAACCCGGATACCGGTCGACATGCACGCGGCGGCAAGCTGGACGATAATTGAGTCCATGCCTACCAAAGTTCCGGCCTTGTACGCTATCAACCACCTGCTGCAGGGCGAGGCCTGGGCGCGCGACCGCCTCAAGCCCTTTGCCGGCAAGCGCGTGGTGTTCCGCGCGCCACCGCTGCCCGACCTGAAACTGGTGGTCACCGCCGAGGGCACGGTTGCCGCAGCGACGGGCGAGGACGCCATGGAGCTTACCCTCACCATCAAGCCCGGCGCCCTGCCGCACCTGCTAAGCGGCAGCGACGCGCTGCTGCAACACGTCGACATCAGCGGCAACGCCGACCTCGCCAGCACGGTGCAATTCCTGTTCCGCAACCTCAAGTGGGACGCCGAGGAAGATTTGTCCAAACTCATCGGCGACATCGCCGCGCGTCGCATCGCCGCCGCCGGTCGTGACTTTTTCGCCTGGCAAAAAGACGCGCTGCTGCGCACCGGGCAAAACTTCGCCGAATACTGGACCGAGGAACAACCGCTGCTAGCCCGCCCCGAGGAAGTGGCGCGCTTCAGCCGCGATGTCGAGACGCTGCGCGACGATGTGACGCGCCTGGAAGCACGCCTGGCGCGGCTGGCAAAAAACCGCTAATCGGCTGGAAACCCGCTCCAGACGGGGCTTTTGTCTCCGGCCGCGCTTCGCGCTTAACGTTCGCTTTGCTCACGTTAGCCTCCGCCGCAACAAGCCCTGCGGGCGTGTTGTAAGCCTATGCGCTGCGGCAAAACCGGGCCTAGGCGTGCCTGCTGAAATCAATGCCCGTGCGTTTTTGCGCCGCGTGTAGTAAACGGCGCGCAGCGGTATTCGCGCCGTCAAGGGCGCGCATTTCATCCACATCCACCATATGGCCGTCACGAACGCGAATCCTGCCGTTGACAATGGTGAGCGATGCATAAGGGTCGCTACCGGCCATCAGCAGCGCACCCAGCGGATCGAGTACTGCGCCGGCCAGGGACAGCCGGCGCAACGGGAAGGCGGCGACATCGGCGGCCTTGCCCGGGGTGAGCTGGCCGATGTCATCGCGCCCGAGCGCGCGCGCACCGCCGCGCGTGGCCATCCACAAGACATCAGCCGGGGTAAGCCATTGATCGGCGGGCTCACCGTCGGCATATCCGCCGACACGATGCAGCATCATGGCAAGGCGCATTTCATTGAGCATGTTGCTGCTATCGCTGCTGGCCGGGCCGTCAACGCCCAGGCCGACATTGATGCCGTGGGCGCGCCAATGCCCCAGGCGCGCGGCCTTCTTGCCCAGGCGGATGATGCAATGCGGGCAATGGGCGAGGCTTGCGCCGGCGGCGGCAATCGCCGTCATTTCTTCACTGTCGAGCAGGGTGGAGTGCGCGAACCAGGTGCGCTCCGACAACCATCCGGATTGACGCAGGAACTCGATCGGTTTGCCGCCGCGCGCGCGCATGATTTCGTGTTCGTCCGGGCGCGGGTCAAAATGCACATGCAGGCCGCAGTCGTTGGCGCGCGCGAGGTCGGCAAAGCGGCGCATGAATTGCGGCCGCAGGTAGGTGACGCTGGTCGGGCCTATCGCCACCTGCAGCATTGAGCCGGCGGAAGTGTCGTGGTAGCGGGCGATGGTTTTTTCGAGGGCAGGAAACAGTGTTTCCTCCCGGTCGAGGATGCGGTCGAGCTGCGCGCCCATCAGCGGGCGCAGCCGCGTCTCCAGATCGGCCTCAACCGTGGGCATGCCGCCGCGCGTGAGCACAAAACGCATGCCCGCCTCCTGCACGCCACGTATCTCCTCGGCCGCCATCTCGCCGTCCCGCTCCGGCATGAGATAGGCAAAGTCGGCGTTGGTGGTGCAGCCGGACGCCAGCAGTTCGCAGCTATTGGCCAGGGCCGCCCAGTAATAGGCATCGGGATCGATTTCAGCCCACACCGGATAGAGCGCGTACAGCCAGTCAAGTACCGAGGCGCGATTGGCGAGCGGCACGGCGCGCGTCAGCGTCTGGAACAGGTGGTGGTGGATATTCACCAAGCCCGGCGTTACCAAATGGCCGGCCATGGATATTTCCTCGTCCACGGCCATCGCCGGAGCGGGCTCGGGCCCGAGCGCGGCGATACGGCCATCCTCGATAAGCAGGTAGCCGTCGGTAATGACGCGGCGCGCATCATCGCAAACGTGGATGGCGTCGGCGTGACGCAGGAGCAGGCGCGGCATGGTGGAGTGTCCCGCGTTCAGCGCCCGGCCAGCGCCATCAGCGTTTCGGCCAGAACCCGCGCGCCATCGTAAAGATCGTCGGGCGTGGCCGATTCGGCTTCGTTGTGGCTGATGCCGTCCTTGCACGGCACGAAAATCATCGCCGCAGGGCAAACACCGTGAAGATAGCGCGCGTCATGTCCGGCCGCCGAGGGCAGGTCCATGCTGCGCAGCCCGAGGCGCTTTGCCGCATTGCGCACCTCAGCCTGCATCTGTGCCGGGAATTCGAGAGGCCATGCCGTCACGAGCTCCTCGACCCCGACCGTGCACGGCCCGGCGCATTCGCGGCACACTGCGGCGACGCGGTCACCCAGCTCGCGCAAGCGCGCCTCGACCGGGTGGCGCAAATCAATCGAAAACTGCGCGTGGCCGGCGACTACGGAGGGGGCGTTGGGCTTGACCTCGAGCCGACCCACGGTGAACTTCACAATGTCGTCGTCATCGTGCATTGCCCGGGACAGCGCCTGGATCATGGCCGTGGCGGCCAGCAAGGCGTCCTTGCGCTCGCGCAGCGGCGCCGTGCCAGCATGGGCATCCTCGCCGCTGACCGAGACGCGAAACGTGCGCTTGCCCTGTATGCCGGTCACCACGCCGACGCTGAAACCCTGCTTCTCTAGTACCGGACCCTGCTCGATGTGCGCCTCCACATAGGCGGCAAGCTTGCGCCCGAGCGCGCGCTGCGGCACGTCCGGAAAGGCCCGCGCCATGTCGGCAAGGCCTTGTTCGACCGTGTGCCCGTCGGCATCTCGCACCGGCAGCAACTCGGCAAGCGCCATCTCACCGGCAAAGGCGGCCGAACCCATCATGCCCGGGGCAAAGCGTGACCCCTCCTCATTCATCCAGGCGACGATCTCGATGGCGCGGCCGGGCGTTTGCCCGCTGTCGCAAATAGCCTGCACCGCCTCAAACGCCGCCAGCACGCCGTAGACCCCGTCGAACCTGCCACCGGTTGGCTGGCTGTCCAGGTGCGAGCCGCTCAGCACCGGCGCGGCGTCCGGGTCGCGCCCCTCAAGGCGTAAGAAAAAATTGCCGGCGGCGTCGGTGAATGCGGCAAGGCCCAGCGCGCCTCCCCAGGCGATCAGTTCGCGCCGCGCGGCGACCTCGGCGGCGGAAAGCGCCTGGCGGTTGACGCCGTCGGCCGGCGTCGCCCCGTGGCACGCCATGCTCAGGTGCCTCTTCCAGAGGCGGTCGCGGACCACGTGGTCGGCGACGGATTTGCTCACGAAGTTTTCATGATCTGTTGCGGCATGGCGCGCGGGTCGCGCGGCACCCAGCGCCCGGCTTCGGCCAGGCTGATGAAGTCGGCGACAAAGCCATTGAAGTAGCCGGGTTCTTCGAGATTCAGCGTATGACCGGTCTTGGGCAGCACCAGCAGACCGCAGGCCGGCAGGGTCTTTTTCATGAAGATTCCCGGCTGCAAGCAATGGTCGTCCTCGTCACCGACCATCACCAGCGTCGGCACCGTCATTGTTTTCATGCGCGCTTCAAGGTCATAGATGGAAGGGCGGCGCGCCTGCACGCCGCGCATGGTATTGGCGGCCCCAATCGAGGAGTGCTGCCCCAGCTGGATGGCGAATTCCTGCCAGCCGCGCGGATCCTTGTTCTGGAACTGCACGCGCGATGCGCCGAGCGAATAGGTCTTGGCGAAGGTCTCGCTACCCTGCGCCTCAAACTGGCGCGCGACATCGAGCGAGACTTCGCGAAAATAAGCCTCATGCTGCTTTTCCGCGCCATAGCCGGCGCCGGCGACGACCAGCGACAGCGCGCGGTCCGGGTGCTCGAGTCCAAAGTGCAGCGTGGCAAACCCACCCATGGAAAGGCCGACGATGTGGGCCTTTTTGATGCCCGCGGCGTCCATCACCGCGATGATGTCCTCGACCGCGCGCAACTGCGAGTAAGATTCCGCGGAAGTCGGCACGTCGGACGGCGGGTAGCCGCGTGCGGCAAAGGTGATGCAGCGGTGCTTGCGCGAGAAAAACCGCATCTGCATTTCCCAGCTGCGATGGTCGCCGCCGAACTCGTGCACGAACACCACCGGCGTGCCGCTGCCGGACTCTTCGTAATAAAGATTCACGCCATCGTCGGTTTTCGCGTAGGCCATGTTTGCGCTCCTGGATGAAACCGGTTGCCGGACGCCTAAAACAGCGGGCCGGGTTTCTTGATGCCGCGCGCGCGCTCAACCATCGCCGGCAGCAATGCGCAAAGTTCGTCGGCCCAGTCCTCGGGCACGGTGGTGGCGATCTTGACAAAACGGTGGCCAAACCTGGGCGTGTGGTACGAGCCCTGCCTGATCATGATGCCCTCGGGGCGGAAGGCCTCGCACAAAGCCTCGGGTGTGATGCCCGCCTCTATGCATTCGACCACCAGGAAGTTCGCCTGCGAAGGATAGACCGCGACCTTCATGCCCGGGATGCCGTTGACCGCTGCGTGGATCTGCGCCTGGTTGCGACGCTGGCGGCGGTTGATATCGGGCATCCATTCGCCCTTGACTTTCAACCCGGCGATCGCGGCGCGCTGCGAAATCACGTTCGAGCCCAGGTTGTTCGGCGGCGATGCGGCGAGACGCTCGACCAGCTCCGGATGCGCAACCAGCGCGCCGACGCGCAAGCCGGCAAGGCCCAGCCACTTGGAAAAACTGTAAATGGTAACCGTGCGTTCCGGGTAATGGCGTGCGGCGAGGGTGTGCTGGTCGGCAAAGTGCCGGTATGTGGCATCGTGCAGGAAATACGCACCAACATCGCGCGCGATGTCGGTAAATGCCTTGATCTCCTCGGGCGTGTAACAAACGCCAAGCGGGTTGTTGGGATCGACCAGGTAAATGATGCGCGTCTTCTCGTTCACGACGGCCTTCAGTTGCGCCGCGGTGAGGCGGTAGTTGTTCTCCGGGCCGTAAATCGGTATCTCGATGATCGTCGCACCGGACGCCTTGGCGTAGAGCATCGGCCACTTCCAGCCCGGGTCGGTGGTGACAAACTCCGAGCCCGGCTCGGACAGCGTGCGGCAGACGTTGTACAAGGCCTCGACCGCGCCATCTGTGACCAGCACCGCGGCATCGGCCGCGGGCAGGCCAAGGTCTTGCAGGATCAGGGCGCGCAGCTCCTCGATGCCGATCGGCGGCGCATAGGCGTGAAACTCCTCGGCGTCGATGCAATCTATCATCGCCTGGCGTACCGCCGGATGGGTCTTGAAGTGGTTGGTGTTCTGGCCGAACCATTTGAGGCCCGGCGTATTGAACAGCCGGTCGAAGTGCTGGTTGCGCAACTCAAAGCCTCTCATCGCTGCTCACTCCGTTCCTTGATTACCGAACCGCGCGCGGCAATACCCCCGTCTATGGTGACGATAGTGCCGGTAATGTATCCGGCGCGCGGCGAAGCCAGATAAACCATCAGGTCGGCGACCTCTTCGGCGCTCGCCGGGCGTCCGCCCGGGTACATGTCGCGCAACTCGGTCCAGCGGCTCTCGTCGCCGTACCAGTCGATAGCGCGGCGCTTGTTGATCTTGACCATGCGGTCGGTCTCGACCGGGCCGGGGTTGACGCCGACAACGCGCACGCCGAAATCCAGGCTTTGCCCGCCCAGCGCCTTGGTAAAGGCCATCAGCGCGGCGTTGGCCGTGCTCCCGGCGATATAGTTGGCGTCCCAGTTTTCACCCGAATTGCCGATGTCGTTGATGATCACGCCGGAGCGGCGCGCCTTCATCGACTTGTAGAGCGCCTTGGTCAGCAGGATGTAACCAAACAGTTTCAGGTCGTAGCCGCGGCGCCAGTCTTCCTCGGCCAGCGCCTCGATCGGCCCGGATGGAATTTCACCCGCATTGTTGAGCAGGATGTCCACATCGGCGCAGCGGCGGCCGAGCTCCTCCAGGTTCTCCGATTTGCCAAGATCCATAGGGTAGATGTCCACCGACACGCCGTGTTGCTTGCCAAGCTCATCGCGGGCCTGGGCCAGCGCCTCGGCGGAGCGGGCGGCAAGGTGAAGGTTACAGCCCTCTGCGGCAAAGGCGCGTGCCGCCGCCAGACCAATGCCCTTCGACGCGCCGGTAATGAGTACCGACTGACCCTTGAGCCGCAGGTCCAAAATTTTCTCCGCACCGTGTATACGATCTTGAATGTATCGCATACAATGTTTCCATGTCAACGCAAAAGAAAGCCGGCGCGCCGAAACCGCCGGCCTCTAAAATCCCGTTGCCCGACCGGGCGCGCGCGCCCAAAACACGTGTACTGCACATCCGCGCGGCGATCGAACACGACATCGTCTCGGGCAAGCTGACGCCCGGCACAAAGCTCGACGAAGAGGCGCTTGCCGCCCGCTACGGCGCCTCACGCACGCCGGTGCGCGAGGCCTTCCAGCAACTCGCCTCGCAGGGGCACATCGAACTGCGACCTCATATGGGCGCCTTTGTCGCGCAGCTGGGCGTCAGCGAACTGGGCCAGATGTTCGAGACCATGGCCTTTCTTGAGGCGGCCTGCGCCGAACTTGCCGCGCACCGTCACACCGATGAAGACCGGGAGTTGCTCGGCGCCGCCCACGCGGCCTGCCAGCGCGCGGCAAAGCGCAATGACCCGGACGCGTTTTACGATGCCAACGCCGTCTTTCACGAGCGCATCTACGCGGCGAGCCACAACGACTACCTGTGCGCCGACACGCTGCGCCTGCGGAACCGCCTCGAAGCCTACCGGCGCGCCTCGACCTTTCACGCCGGGCTGATGACGCTCACCATCAAGGAACACGAAAAAATCCTGCGGTCCATACTGGACATGGATGAGGCCGCCGCCGCAAGCCGAATGCGCGGCCACCTTGACACCCTGCGTGATGACGCCGTGTCGATGGCCAAGGCGCTGAAACGCGCCACGGCGAGAAAAGCGGCATGATCCCTGCGTCGGACCTGCCCACCGGGCTTGTGGCACCGATTTTGCTTATGTATTTTGCGTAGCGAATTGCATGTTTCCGATTTTGCTTTCCGGATTTGGCGTTTTTGATTCTGCTTCGTGCATTGCGTATCAAGATTCCTGGCATTGGCAGCAAATTGCTCGTACCACACCCAATCAATCGCAGTAGTTCATCGGGAGATCCATCATGAAAATGAAATTATTCGTCGCAGCAATCGCCTTGGCCCTGTCGGGCGCAGCCGCCGCGCAAGAAACCATAAAAATCGGCGTGGTCCAGCCCCTAACAGGTCCGGTCGCCTACGACGGCAACATCTACGCCAATACCGTCAAGATGCTGGTCGAGGACATGAACGCCAAGGGCGGCGTACTCGGCAAGAAAATTGAACTGGTGATCGAGGACGGCGCATGCAACCCGGCGCAATCGGTGAACGCCGCCGAGAAGCTTGTGGTGCGCGACAAGGTCGTCGCCCTACTCGGCGCCTTTTGCAGCACCTCCACGGCGGCAATGATGGAAGTGGCACGCAAGCACAAGGTGCCGCATATCACCGGCATCTCGACCGCGGCGCAACTCACCGAACAGAACAATCCCTATTTCTTCCGCGCCGTGGCGACCACGCCAATGCTCGGCGAGGCATTCGGCGGCACCCTGCCCGGGGCGGTGAAGGCCAAGCGCTTCGCCTTCCTGGTGATCAACGATGACTGGGGCCGCTCGATGGTGGCCTCCTACCCCAAATCGATCGAAAAAGCCGGCGGCACCATCGTCGGCACCGAGTTCTTCCAGTCAAGTGAACTGCAGTTCCTGTCGCAAATCACCAAGATCAAGTCGATGAACCCGGACGGCATCATCCTCGCGGCCAACACACAACACGCCGCGGCACTGTCCAAGCAGATCCGGGAAATGGGCATCACGGTGCCGCTGATGGGCGAGGGTTCCTGGACCAGCGACAGCTACCTCAAACTGGCGGGGCCGGCGTCCGACGGTGTGTATGGACTGGTGGAGTATGTCTACACCATCAAGAACCCGGTCAACGACGCCTTCGTCAAGATGTCGCGCGACAAGCTGAAGGAAAATCCGAGCAAGTTCGCCGGTGCGGCGCATAACGCCATCAGCATCATGGTTGACGCCATCCGTCGCGCGGGTTCAGCCGACCCGGAAAAAATCCGGACTGCATTGACGCAAACGGATTTCAACGGGATTGTCGGCAACATCCGCTTTGACGCGAAGAACCAGGCTTACGGCCAGAATGTGTACCTCGCGTTGATCAAGGGCGGTGTACCCGAGGTGGTCGCAACAGCGAAAATCTCCAAGCCCTGATCCGTCTGAACCACCTCACCGGCCTCGGACGTGTTTGACCTGGCGATTTTCGGCCAGCACCTGTTCAACGGGTTGCTGATCGGTTGCGCGTACGCGTTGATCGCGATCGGACTCACGATGATTTTCGGCGTGATGAACATCGCGAACTTCGCGCACGGCGAGTTCTACATGATCGGCGGGTTTTTCGCGTTCTACCTTGTCAGCCTGGCCAAAATCAACTACTTCCTCGCGCTGCCCATGGCGGTGGCGCTGGTGGTGCTGCTGGCCATAGTCATACAGCAGGTGATTTTCAAGCGCCTTCGCGACGCGCCGGTGATGACCACGACACTGGTCACCATCGGCCTGTCCATCCTGCTCGAAAACCTCGCGCACCTGCTGTGGGGCGCGCAGCCGCAAAACGTACCCAATCCGTTTCCCACCAGCCCGATGAGTTTTTTCGGCATTTACACCACGCCGCTGTACCTTTTCTCGATGGTGATGACGGCCGCATTGATCATCGTCGGCCACGTGCTGATACAACGCACCCGCATGGGCAAGGCGATGCGGGCCACCTTCCAGAATAAAGAGGCGGCCGCGCTGGTGGGCATCCGCATCGACAGCATTTATCTCTACGCCTTCGGCTTTGGCGCCGCGCTGGCCGCGGCCGCCGGCGCCATTCTCGGCGGCTTCATCCCGGTGGAGCCGACCATGGGCGGCGTTGCCACGCTTAAGGCTTTTGTCGTCGTCATCCTCGGCGGCATGGGCAGTTTTGTCGGCGCCATCGTCGGCGGACTGCTTCTCGGCCTTGCCGAAGGGCTGGGCGGGGGCTATTTTTCCAGCGGCTGGAAAGACGCCATCGGCTTTGTCGCGGTGATCCTGCTCTTGCTGTTCCGGCCCGACGGATTGTTCAAGCGTGGCTGACATCAACACCCACGCCCGCCGTTTTCCGCTGGCCACCGCCGCGGTCCTGCTGGCGCTGTTCGCGCTGCCGCTGGTGGTGCACAACGAGTACTTCCTGCACCTTTGCATCGTGTCGGCGATATTCGTGATGGTTGCGCTCGGGCTCAACCTCATCGTCGGTTACGTCGGCCAGCTGTCGCTCGCCCACGCGGCGTTTTTCGCGCTCGGCGCCTATGTATCGGCACTGCTGTTTCTCAAATTGAAGTGGTCAATGTGGATAGGCCTTCCGGCCGCTGCCCTTATCACCGGCATCACCGCCTTTGCCCTCGGCTGGGTGATCCTGCGCGTGCGCGGGCATCGTTTTGTCATCATCACCGTGGCCTTTGCCGAGATCATGAAACTGGTCGCCGCAAACTGGATCGACGTCACCCGCGGCTTCATGGGCCTGCCGGGGCTGCAGATCCCCGCGCTGTACCTGCCGGGCATTGGCGACATCGACCTCAGTTCGAAAGAACGCTTTTATTACGTCGCGCTGGTCGCCGCGCTGCTGACCTTCTGGTTGTGCGCCAAGCTGGTCGGCTCATCGGTGGGGCGCGCCTTCGCGCTGGTGCGCGAAAACGAAGTGCTGGCCGAGTCGCTGGGCATCTCGGCCTTTCGCTACTGCATGATCGCCTTTGTCGCCGGCGCGGCGATGGCCGGCGCCGCCGGCGCGCTGTACGGGCACTATGTCGGCTTTGTCAGCCCCGACCTGTTCAACTTTTCCTATGTCACCATCATGCTGATCATGGTGATCCTCGGCGGCAAGGGCACGCTCATCGGCCCGGTTCTCGGTGCGGTAATTTTCACCTTCCTGCCCGAACTGCTGCGCGACGCCTCGCAATACCGCATGGTGTTGTTCGCGACCATCCTCATCGTCGCCACCATGTTCATGCCGCGCGGCATCATCTTCCCGCTGGTCGAGCACCTGGTGCCGGCGCGCTGGAAGAGCAGGCAGTCATGAGCGCCCTGCTTGAAGTCAGGGATGTCTCGGTCCGCTTCGGCGGGCTGATGGCGCTCAAGGACATCAACCTTGCCGTATCGGCCGGGGAGGTGCTGAGTGTCATCGGGCCCAACGGCGCCGGTAAAACAACACTCTTTAACGTCATCACCGGCCGCGTGCGCCCGACCGCCGGCGAGGTGCGCTTTCGCAATGAGCCCATCCACCGCCACCCGGCGTTTCGCATCGCGCAAATGGGCGTGGTGCGCACCTTCCAGAAAACCGAGGTTTTCGGCGTACTGCCGCTGGTCGAGGGCGTGCTCGCCGGCGCGCTCGCGCGCGGTGACGCCGACCCCGAAGCGCGCGCGCGCGAAGCGCTGGCGACTGTGGGCCTGACCGCAAAAATGCACCTGCGCGCCGACCAGTTGTCCTACGGCGACCAGCGCCTGCTCGAAATCGCCCAGGCCCTGGCGGCCAAGCCGACGGTGCTGCTGCTCGATGAGCCGGCCTCGGGCATGAACCACCAGGAGAGCGCGCTAATCGTGCGCCTCATCGGCGAGTTGCGCACCCTGGGCTTTGCCATCGTGCTGGTCGAGCACAACATGCATGTGGTGATGAGCATTTCCGACCGCGTCATCGTGCTCAACTACGGCGAGAAAATCGCCGAGGGCAGCCCGCAGGCGGTGCGCGCCGACCGCAACGTCATCGAAGCCTACCTCGGCGTACAACAGCCGGATGAAAAGACAGACGATGCTGTCACTCAATAACATCACCCTGCACCGCGGCAACACCCGCGTGCTCGACGACGTGACCCTGGAGGTCGCAGAAGGCGAACTGGTGGCACTGATCGGCGCCAACGGCGCCGGAAAAACAACGGTGCTGCGCATGATTTCCGGCCTCCTCGCACCCAGTGCGGGCAGCATCCATTTCCGTGGCAAACCGATTCAGGGCGCGGACTCGGACGCCATCGTACGCATGGGCATCGCGCACTGCCCCGAAGAGCGCAAGATATGGCCGGAAATGACCGTGTATGAGCATCTTGAGTTGGGGGCCTTCGTACGCAGGGACGGGGCCGGCGTACGCGAGGACATTGAGCGCGTGTACGAGACTTTTCCCATCCTCAAGGAACGTCACGCCCAGCTCGCCGGCACACTCTCGGGCGGCCAGCAGCAAATGGTCGCCATCGGCCGCGCACTGATGTCTCGTCCGGCGTTGTGCCTGTTCGACGAACCGTCGATGGGCCTCGCACCGATGATGGTCGAGACCATAGGCAGCATGATCGCCGCCATCCGCAAGCAGGGCACCACGGTGCTGCTGGTGGAGCAAAATGCCGCGCTGGCGCTGCGCCTTGCCGACCGCGCCTACGTGCTCGAGACCGGTCGCGTGATGCTGTCGGGACCGGCCAAGGAATTGCAGGCCAACCCGGAAGTGCATCGCGCTTACCTGGGCGGCTAGCCATCGATACGTCGCATCCGACCAAACCACAGGGAGCGCAAGCATGAAACTCGAACGACTCACCGGGGCCGGCACACCCACGCCGATGGCGCACTACTGCCAGGGCGTCCTGGCTGGCGATATCGTCTACGCTGCGGGCCAGATCGCCTCGGACTACAAGACCGGCGTGCCGCCGGAGGCGCGCCAGGACGCGGCCTTTCCGTACTACGGTTCGGACATCCAGAAACAGGCGCGCTATGTACTTAACAACATACGCAGCGTGTTCCAGGCCGCCGGCGCCGACTTTACCGACGTAGTGAAGTCACAGGTGTTCCTCACCGACCTGAACGACTTCTTTTATTTCGACCAGGTGTGGAAGGAGTTCTTCCCCTCGCCGCCGCCGCGCACCACGGTTCAGGTCGGCGGCCTGCTGGTGCCAGGATGCAAGGTCGAAATCGACCTGTGGGGCGTCAAACCGTCGGTGCCGCGCAAGACCATCAGCGGCGCAAAGACGCCCACGCCGATGGCGCATTACTCGCAGGGCGTGCTCATAGGCAACACGTTGTACGCCGCCGGGCAGATCGCTTCGGACTACAAGACCGGGGTGCCACCCGAGGCGCGCCAGGACCCGGCCTTCCCCTACTACGGCTCGACCATACAGAAGCAGACGCGCTACGTCCTCAACAACATCAAAAGCGTGTTCGAGGCCGCCGGCTGCGATTTCAAGGACGTGGTGAAGTCACAGGTGTTTCTGACCGACCTCAACGATTTTTACCTGTTCAACGAGGTCTGGAAGGAATTCTTCCCCTCGCCGCCGCCGCGCACCACGGTGGAGGTGGGTGCGTTGCTGGTACCCGGCTGCAAGATCGAGATCGACTTGTGGGGCGTGCTGCCGGGAACCAAAAAACAGGTGGTCACGGCCAGGAACGCGCCCGCGCCGGGCGCCCATTACTGCCAGGGCCTGCTGGTCGGCGACACGCTTTATGCCGCGGGCCAGCTCGCCTCCGACCAAAAAACCGGCGTGCCACCCGAAGCGCGCCAGGATCCGGCCTTCCCCTACTACGGCTCGGACATCCAGAAACAGACACGCTACATTCTGAACAACCTGAAAAGCGTCTACGAAGCGGCGGGGCTGGAGCTCAAGGACACGGTGAAATCGCAGGTCTTTCTCACCGACCTCGGGGATTTTTACTATTTCGACCAGGTGTGGAAGGAGTTTTTCCCATCACCGCCGCCGCGCACCACCTTGCAGGTGAGCAAGCTGCTGGTGCCCGGATGCAAGGTCGAAATCGATCTTACCGCGGTGAAACCCTAGCCGCCCGGGGTCGGCGCACAATTCGTCGACGCGGCGGCATCGGCACAGCCAAATCTGGTAAATTCGAAGTCCCCGCCTGACCGGTTCAGGCCTTTGTCCCGATCGCACCCAGCTTGCTCCGTCTCCTGCGCCTGTTACGCATCGTTTCTGTCGCCCTTCGCTTCGGCCTGGAGGAATTCCTCTTTGCCGCCACGCCGAGCCGTGTTGCGGTGTTCATCGAGGCGGCGCTGCCACGGCGCAAATTCAGCGAGCCGCGCGCCGTAAGGCTGCGGCAGGCCCTTGAGGCGCTGGGGCCGATTTTCGTCAAGTTCGGGCAGATGCTCTCGACACGGCGCGACCTGCTGCCCGAGGACATCGCCGACGAACTGGCCAAACTGCAGGACCAGGTGCCGCCCTTTCCGGCCGCCGAGGCGCGCGCCGAAATCGAACAGGCGTTCGGTTGCCCCATCGAGACGGCATTCTCCGACTTTGAGGCCGAGCCGGTTGCGAGCGCCTCGGTGGCGCAGGTGCATTTTGCCGTGCTGCGCGAGGGTCCCCACGCCGGCACCGAGGTGGCGCTGAAAATCCTGCGCCCGGGCATCGCCCCGCTGATCAAAAAAGACATCGCGCTGCTCGACATCGCCGCCTGGCTGATCGAGTCGCTGTGGGCCGATGGCAAGCGCTTGAAGCCGCGCGAAGTGGTGGCCGAATTCGCCAAGCACCTGCACTACGAACTCGACCTGACGCGAGAAGCGGCCAATGCCTCGCAATTGCGGCGCAACTTTGCCGGCTCGCCGTTGATGACAGTGCCCGAAGTCTACTGGGACTGGTGCCACCCGACGGTGATGACCATGCAGCGCATGCACGGCACGCCGATCAGCCAGGTCGACACGCTGCGCGCCGCGGGGGTCGACATCCCGGCCCTCGCCCGCGCCGGCGTGGAGATTTTTTTCACCCAGGTGTTTCGCGACGGTTTTTTCCACGCCGACATGCACCCGGGCAATATCCAGGTCGCCACCGAAGGGGAGAAGCGCGGCCAGTTCATCGCCCTCGATTTTGGCATCATGGGCACGCTCACCGACACCGACAAGCATTACCTTGCGCGCAACTTCCTCGCCTTTTTCAACCGCGACTACAAGCGCGTGGCCGAGGTGCACCTCGAATCGGGCTGGGTGCCGGCCGACACGCGCGTGGATGAGCTCGAGTCGGCGATCAGGGCCGTATGCGAACCAATCTTCGACCGCCCGCTGTCGGAGATCAAGTTCGGCGTGGTACTGCTGCGCCTGTTCCAGACCTCGCGCCGCTTTGGCGTGGAAATACAGCCGCAGCTGGTGATGCTGCAAAAAACCCTGCTCAACATCGAGGGCCTCGGGCGCGACCTCGACCCCAAGCTCGACCTGTGGAAGACCGCAAAGCCTTACCTGCAACGCTGGATGGACGAACAAATCGGCTGGCGCGCCCTCGCCCGCGCACTCAAGCAGGAAGCGCCCACCTGGGCGGCGATGCTGCCGCAATTGCCGCGCCTCGCCCACCAACTGCTGGCCGAGGACAGGCTGGAACCGGCGCGCCAGGCCGGTGTGCGCCTGCTGCTCGAACAGTCGCGCCAATCGCGCGCGCTGACGTGGATCGCCGTGCTGCTCGCCCTCCAGCTCGTCGTGACGCTGTACCTGCTGCTGCACTAGTTTGATGCACCGATTGCAACGGAAAAGCGCACCGCTATAATTCCGCTTTCACCCACCACGCTGGAAAGGCCGCGTGCATGCTGATCGGGTTCGTCGTCCTCTATCTTGCCGTCACCATCGCCATCGGCCTGTGGGCGGCGCGGCGCGTGCACAACTCCAAGGATTTTCTGGTGGCCGGGCGCAGCCTGCCGCTGTATATCAGCGTCGCCACGGTGTTCGCCACCTGGTTCGGCGCCGAAACGGTGCTGTCGGTTTCTGCGACCTTTGCCAAGGACGGCATTGGCGGCGTCGTCGCCGACCCCTTCGGCTCGTCGATGTGCCTGGTGCTGGTGGCGCTGTTCTTTGCCAAGGCGTTCTACCGCATGGACTTGCTCACCATCGGCGACTTTTACCGCAAGCGCTACAACAAACCGGTCGAAGTCATCACCAGCCTCGCCATCACCGCCTCTTACCTCGGCTGGACCTCGGCCCAGCTCACCGCGCTCGGCCTCGCCTTCTCGGTGCTGTCGCAGGGCGCGCTGACACTGAGCGAGGGCATCATGCTCGGCGCCGCGATCGTGCTCGGCTACACCATCTGGGGCGGCATGTGGTCGGTGGCCATCACTGACCTGTTCCAGTCGGTAATGATCGTCATCGGGCTGTGCTTCATCGCCTGGCTGGTGGGCGACATGGCCGGCGGCCCTGCCAAGGTGATCGCCGCGGCAAGTGAGGCGGGAAAATTCGAGTTCTGGCCCAAAGCCGGGACAAAAGAGTGGCTCGCCTTCATCGCCGCCTTCCTCACCCTTGCCATCGGCTCGATTCCGCAGCAGGACGTGTTCCAGCGCGTCACCTCCGCCAAGAATGAAAAGACCGCGGTGCGCGGTGCGCTGCTTGGCGGTTTGTTCTACTTCTCTTTCGCATTCATTCCGATGTTCATCGCCTACGCGGCGGTGGTGATAGACCCGGGCATGGTCAAACTGTTCGCCTCCGAGGACGGGCGCGAGGTGCAGCGCATCCTGCCCGACCTGATCCTCGCGCGCACGCCGCTGTGGGCGCAGGTGATGTTTTTTGGCGCGCTGCTCTCGGCCATCCTTTCCACGGCCAGCGGCGCGCTGCTCGCGCCCACCGCCATCTGCACCGAGAACGTGCTGCGCCCGTTTATGAAAAACATCAGCGACCGCCAGTTCATGATCCTGCTGCGTTCGGTGCTGGTGAGCTTCACCCTCGCCGCGCTGCTGTTTGCGCTCAACTCCAAGAGCACCATGTACGAGATGGTGCAAAACGCCTACAAGGTGACGCTGGTGGGCGCCTTCGTGCCGCTTGCGGCGGGCATATTCTGGCCCCGCGCCAACAACGCCGGCGCCATCATGTCCATCGTACTGGGCCTGGTTTCCTGGATCGCGATGGAGAAGTTCGGCGACGAAACCATCTGGCCGCCGCAACTGGTCGGCCTCGCCTTCGCCATCCTCGGCATGCTGGTCGGCTCGCTCGTCGGCAAGGGACCCACGCACCCGGATGCGGTGGTCCACCCCGCGCACCACACGCCACACCCACACCAGGCGCCCGGCAGCCACTAATCCGGTCCGTCGGCTGGAAACGCGCTGCTGGCGGGTTTCCAGCATACCCTTTAGAAGCCGCTGCGGTTTTTTGCGGCGTTGTTCGTCCCGCGTGGCAAAGCCAGCGAGACTGCGTGCCCGGTCGCCCGCCAGCCAGCGCCTTTGCTACACTGGGCCTGCTTGCGGCCGGTTAATCAGACTGGGGTTGCACCAAACCCGGCGCCGCCAACACCAAAGGGGTGTCATGAAAATTCTGTACCCGAATATGCTCGCGGCAATCGCCGCGGTATTGCTGCTCACCCCGCCGGCTGCACAGGCGCAAGCCTATCCGTCCAAGCCGGTCCGGCTGGTCGTGCCCTTTGCCCCCGGCGGCACCACCGATGTGCTGGCGCGCATTGTTGCGCAAAAACTCGGGGCGTCGCTCGGCCAGCAGGTCATCGTCGAGAACAAGCCCGGCGCCAATGGCAACATCGGCACCGACGCCGTGGCCAAGTCGCCCGGCGACGGCTACACCCTGGTGATGAGTTTTGACGGCACCATGGCGATCAACCCCAACGTCTACAAGAGCCTGCCCTTTGATCCGCAAAAAGACCTCGCGCCGGTGGTCAATATCGCACAGGTGCCCTTGCTGATCGTCGTCCATCCCTCGCTCAAGGCCAATACCATCGAGGAATTCATCGCGCTGGCAAAGGCCTCGCCCGGCCGCATCAACTATTCCTCGGCCGGGCATGGCAGCACCGGCCACCTCACCGGCGAGCTGCTCAAGGCGCGCGCCGGTATCGACATGACGCACGTGCCGTACAAGGGCGGCGGGCAGGCGATGCAGGACGTGCTGGCCGGACAGATCCAGATGCTGATCACCGCGCTGCCCACCGCCGAGCCCTATCTTGCCGGCGGCAGGCTGCGCGCCCTCGCTTTCAGCTCGGCAAAACGCGTGGCGCGCCTGCCCGCTGTGCCAACCCTTGCCGAGTCGGGCTATCCCGGTTTTGATGTCACTTCCTGGTACGGCATACTCGCGCCGGCCAGCACCGCGCCCGACCTGGTGCAAAAGCTCAACGGCGAAATCGGCCAGGCGCTGGCGCAAAAAGACCTGCAGGACCGTTTTGCCGCGCTGGGCATCGAGCCGGTCGGCGGCACGCCCGGGGAATTTGCCGCCACCATCAAGACCGACACCACACGCTGGGCCAAGGTGGTCAAGGACGCCGGCATCCATCTTGACTAGCATGTGCCAACGCGGCGAAGCCGGAAACACGC
>CAMAWC010000029.1 GCA_945861875.1 Bordetella parapertussis | reverse complement strand
ATTGCAATCCGCAGATCGGGCGCGAAATGCGCGATGTGCACCCGTTTTTGGTTCTCTCGCCGCGCATCTTCAATGAGAGGACGTCGCTGGTTATTGGCTTGCCCATGACGACTGCGGAATACAATTCGGACAATCCCTTTGCGGTGCCTCTGGGCAAGGCGTCAGGACGCAAGACTGGGCAAACGAGCTACGTGCTTTGTCACCAACCGAAGTCTTTCGACAGGCGCTTGCGCAAAGCCAAGACACACCCTCTGGGTACTTTAGCTGGGACTTTGTTTGTGCAGGTCTGCGAACGTCTCAACCAGATCATTCAGGTTGGCTGAATACACGCCGATCTGTTTGAAAAAAGTGAAAAAAGGGGCCAGGCTCAATTTCCCGTGGCCCTCGGTCGCCCTCGCGGCCTGGCCTCACAACGCCGGCCCAGCGTTGCCTCGATCGCTGCGTGAAACTGCGAATCTCCAGTCGGTTGCCCCTGGTTCAGGGCGAGCCTGATGTGGTCAATGGCAGCCGGCAGGTGCACATGAAGGGTCATGAGCACGTAGGCGTGCAGTTCGCAGATGGGTGTCGGCGGACTACAGGGTGTGCAACGAGTCTGAAATTGAGCCTGGCCCCTTTTCACCTTCCACAATCTCTACTCAGCTCCTGGTGCGTTTTAATGCCCGCAACGTCTGGGCAGAGAACATCTGGTTGCGGCCTACAACGTGACTCGGCTCCAGTTTGCCGGATTGAACGTAGCGACGCAGGGTGGGTACGGAGACCTCAAGGTACTCTGCTGCCTCCCATGCGGAAAATGGCTGCTGCTGCAGATGGCCGAACACCTGTTCGCGGCTGAAGTCATCGTCACGAAAAGCATTGCCGGTCAGCAGTGAAAAAAACCGGGTGCGCTCCTCCTCGGGCATGCGTTTCATTTCAGAAAACAGGTCTTCTGCTGTGAGGGATTTGTTAATGGTGTGGCTCATTTTGGTTCTCCTTTGCTGCGCTCCTGACGCAAGTAATGCTTCAGCGCTTCGTAAAAGTTCTCGTGTGACCCCACCTGATAGAAATCGATGATCAAAAACTCAAGAGGCAAATCCTTGCCCGGAGGCCGATACGCCACGAGATATTCCTGGCGGTTGAAGCGGAACTTGTAAACCCGTATCCCCGCCAGATCACCCACCTTGAGTTCACCGATTTCCGGTGACCCACAAACCAGCTCTGAAAAAAGGGGCCAGGCTCAATTTTCCGTAGCCTGAAATTGAGCCTGGCCCCTTTTTCTGAGCCTGGCCCCTTTTTCTTTCTAGGGAAGCTCTGATTAAGTCCGTCATTCCCGCGAAAGCGGGAATCCACCTTGACCTAAAGCGTGGATTCATTGAGTCAACATGGATTCCCGCTTTCGCGGGAATGACGATTTATGGACTTAATCAGAGCTTCCCTAGGGCAATTGTGCGCGCTCCAGCAGGAATACAAAATCTTCACCGGCACTCACTTCCAGCCAGGTGAAGGGCAGGCGGGGAAACGCCTTTTCCACTGCGGCGCGGTTATGGCCGATTTCCACGACCAACAGCCCGCGGGCGTTCAAATGCCGCCGCGCTTGTCCGAGGATGCCGCGCACGGCGTCCAGCCCGTCTGCGCCGGAGGCGAGCGCAAGCGCCGGTTCGTGCCGGTATTCCTGTGGCAGCCGCCGCATGCTGGCCGCATTGACATAGGGTGGATTGGCGATGATCAGGTCGTACTTGACTAGTTCCGGATGGGCGAACAAATCCGACTTGAGCAAGCTGACGCGCTTTTGCAAGCGGTAGTCCTTGAGGTTGCGCCGCGCCACCGCCAGCGCCGTCGCGGAAATGTCCACCGCATCCACCTGTGCTTCCGTAAAGGTCAGCGCTGCGAGGATGGCCAGGCAACCGGAGCCGGTGCACATATCGAGCACGCTGGCGATGCGCCGCGGATCGGGCACCCAGGGCGCAAGTTCTTCGTGCAGCAGTTCGGCGATAAAGGATCGCGGCACGATGACCCGTTGGTCGACATAGAAGCGGTGTTCGCCAAGCCAGGCCTCATGGATCAGGTAGGCGACAGGGACGCGCTCGGCCAGCCGGCGCGCGGCGAGGCGTGTTATGCGCTGGTGCTCGCCGGCACTTGGCGCGCGGTCAAGTTCGCCGGGCAAGCGGCTCCAGGGCAGCCCCAGCACATGCGCGACAAGCCAGGTGGCCTCCTCGGTGGCGTTGTGCGTTCCGTGGCCGTAATGCAGGCCCGATTTGCGGAACTGCGAAATCGTCTCGCGCAGCAAGGCGCGCAGGCTTTGCGGTTTGTTGGGCAAGGCTGGTTTTAGCGCGGCAACAGGAGGCGCTCGAGGATGCGCCCGTAAATGCGCGTCAGCGGCTCGATGTCCTGAATCGCCACGTACTCGTTCAGTTTGTGGATGGAGTCATTGAGCGGCCCGAATTCGATCACCTCTTTGGCAACCACGGCTATGAAGCGGCCGTCCGAGGTTCCGCCGGTGGTGCTGATTTCAGGCTCGACACCGGTGATCTCACGCACCGCGCCAAGGGCCGCCTTGAGCAGGGGACCGGCCTCGGTCAGGAATGGCCGGGCGCCCAGCGTCCATTTGAGCTCGTACTCCAGGCCGTGCCGGTCGAGCAGCGCATGGACGCGCTCCTTCAGGCCTTGTTCGGTACTCGCGGTACAAAAACGGAAATTGAACAGCACCGTCAAGTCGCCGGGAATGACGTTGGAGGCGCCCGTTCCGGCGCGGATGTTGGAGATCTGCCAGGCCGTCGGCGGGAAGTGCGCGTTGCCCTCATCCCAGGTGATGGCACCGAGTTCGGCCAGCGCCGGCATGGCGGCATGAATGGGGTTTTTCGCCAGGTGCGGATAGGCGATATGCCCTTGGACGCCTTTGACGTGCAGGGTCCCCGACAAGGACCCGCGACGGCCATTCTTGATGGTGTCGCCAAAACGCGTGACGCAGGTCGGTTCGCCGACTATCGCATAGTCGATGCCCTCGCCCCGGCCGGACAGGGCCTCCACCACGCGTACCGTGCCGTCTACGGCGTCGCCTTCCTCGTCCGAGGTCACAAGAATGGCGATGGAGCCGCTGTGATCCGGGTGGGCGGCGACAAAGCGCTCGGCGGCGATGGTGAAGGCCGCGACGGAGGTCTTCATGTCGGCGGCGCCGCGGCCGTACAGCCGCCCGTCGCGCTCGGTCGGCGCGAAGGGATCGCTTATCCAGTGTGTCAGCGGGCCCGGTGGGACGACGTCGGTGTGCCCGGCAAAGCAGACCAGCGGGGCCGCGCTGCCATGGCGGGCCCACAGGTTGAGCACATGGCCCCTTGGCATGTGATCAATCTTGAAGCCGGCGGCGGCCAGCCGTTCGCCCAGTATTGCCTGGCAACCACCGTCTTCCGGCGTCACCGAACGGCGGGCGATCAGCGCGTGTGCAAGTTCCAGCGTTTCGCTCATCGCGATACCCGGCCAAACGCGGCGACAGCACCCGGTACTGCGGCACCGGTGGCGGCGCCGCACAGACGCGCAAACGCCGCAGGGGCGATGGCTGGAAAGGCGCGCCAGTCGGGCGTTTCCAGCCATTGTCCGGGGCCGGGGGTGGTGCCGGCAATGGCAGGCTTACGCATGTTCCTCCGCCGCGATACGCGCAAACCGGGCTTCGTCATAGCCCACGTCGATTGCGTTCGTGCTGACAATCACCGGACGTTTTATCAGGGCAGGGTGGCTTGCCATCAGCCGCTGCGCGGCCGCGGCCGAACTGATGCCGGCCCGGGTGTCCTCGGGCAGGCCGCGCCAGGTCGTGCCGGCGCGATTGACGAGGCTGTTCCAGTCTAGCGCCTTGAACCAGGCGCGCAGGGTCGCCTCATCGATTCCGTCCTTGCGATAATCGTGAAACCGCACCGCGACCTTGTGCTGCTCAAACCACGCCAGGGTGCGCTTGATTTTGTCGCAATTGCGAATGCCGAAAACCGTTATCACGCTGTCAGGCCGCTTTTTCACTGTCGCCGGTGTCGAGCTTGAAATCGCTGAACGACGTGGTCGCCACCGGTTGCGTCGACGCGAGCTTGTCCGAAGGCGTTGACGTGCTGTCCTTGTCCTTGCCTGCGGCGAGCGCGGCGCCGGCCTCGGTGTTGTTGATGAGCCAGAGCAGGTTGGTCGCCGAATCGGCGTTGGCGAGGGCCTCGTCCTGGCTGATGACGCCATCGCGCAGCAGGTTGAACAGCGCCTGCTCGAAAGTCTGCGACCCTGGCGACATGCTCTTCTCCATCGCATCCTTCATTTCATTGATTTCGCCCTTGTCGATCAGTTCGGCAAGGTGGCGGCTGTTGAGCATCACCTCCACCGCCGCGGCACGGCCGCCCTTGACGGTCTTGACCAGGCGCTGGGAGATGACGCTCCTTAGCGTCGCCGCGAGGTCCTGCAGCAGTGCCGGCCTGTTCTCCAGGGGATAAAAGCTGATGATCCGGTTCATCGAGTGATAGGCGTTGTTGGCGTGCAAGGTGGCAAGGCACAGGTGGCCTGATTGCGCGTAAGCAATCGCCGCCGCCATGGTGTCCTTGTCACGAATTTCACCGATCAGGATGCAATCGGGCGCCTGCCGCAATGCATTTTTCAAGGCGATCTTGAAATCAAGGGTGTCGGTGCCGACCTCACGCTGGTTGACGATGGATTTCTTGTTCTGGAAGATGAACTCGACCGGGTCTTCAAGGGTCAGGATGTGCCCGGGTTTCTGCTCGTTGCGGTAATCGAGCATCGCCGACAGCGACGTGGATTTTCCCGAGCCGGTCGCACCGACCATCAGGATCAGCCCGCGCTTCTCCATGATGACTTCCTTGAGCACCGCGGGCAGTCCCAGCGTGTCGAAAGCCGGTATCGAACCGGGGATGTAGCGAACCACCACCGCCGGGGTGCCCTTTTGGCGGAACGCACTGATGCGGAAATTACCCACGCCGTCGATGGCAAAGGCGGTGTTGAGTTCGAGGGTGTCCTCGTACTCCTTTATCTGTTTTTCGGTGAGCACCTCGTAGAGCAATTCCTTGATGGTCTTGGCATCCATCACCTGCTGGTTCACCGCGATGGCCGTGCCGTTGATCTTGATATTGATCGGCGAACTGACCGACATGAAGATATCCGAGGCCTTTTTGTCGGCCATCAACTGGAAAAGCCGTTTCATCATGGACATGGTGATCCCTCCCGATCTAAGCTTGAATCGATGGTACGGCTAAGCACCCGTCTGCGCAGGCCGCATGGCGTCGGCCTGAAAAACGCTCAGTCCCCGCGCAACAATTCGTTGATAGCGGTCTTGGCGCGGGTTTTTGCATCCACCTGCTTGACGATGACGGCGCAATACAGGCCGTACTTGCCGTCGGCCGAGGGCAGGTTGCCCGCCACCACCACCGATCCGGCCGGCACGCGCCCGTAGCTCACTTCACCGGTTGCGCGATTGTAGATTTTTGTGCTCTGGCCAAGATAGACGCCCATGCCCAGGACGGCGTTTTCCTCGACGATCACGCCCTCGACCACCTCGGAGCGCGCGCCGATGAAGCAGTTGTCTTCAATGATGGTCGGGTTGGCTTGCAGCGGTTCGAGCACGCCGCCGATGCCCACGCCGCCGGACAAATGGACACCCTTGCCGATTTGCGCGCATGAGCCCACGGTCGCCCAGGTGTCGACCATCGTTCCTTCGTCGACATAGGCGCCGATATTCACGTAGGAGGGCATGAGGACGGCATTTTTTGCAATGTAGGCGCCGCGCCGCGCAACCGCCGGGGGAACCACGCGAAAGCCGGCGGCGGCAAAGTCACTCTTTGACCAGGACGCGAATTTGGACGGCACCTTGTCCCAGAATCGCAGGTCGCCGCCGCCCATTTCATCGTTGTCCTGCAGGCGAAAGGAAAGCAGCACGGCTTTCTTGATCCACTGATGGGTCGTCCAGGCGCCGCCCGTTTTTTCGGCGACCCGCAAGGTGCCCTTGTCGAGTCCGGCAATGACCGATTCAACGGCTGCGCGCAACTGCGCCGTGGCATTGGCCGGGTTGATTCCGTTGCGCGCTTCCCAGGCTTGTTCAATGATGTTTTGTGTGGACATGGCTTTTCAAAAGGATAGGGTGAATTGTCTCAGGCGCTCGACCGCTTCGCGGCATTCGGCGAGCGGCGCCACCAGGGCGATGCGAATACGGTCTTTCCCCGGATTGCCGCCGGCGGCCTCCCGCGCCAGGTAACTGCCCGGCAGCACGGTCACATTATAGTCGCGGTAAAGCTCGCGGGCGAAACGATCATCGGCGATCGGCGTCCGCAGCCAGAGATAAAAACCGCCGGCGGGCATTTTCGCGCCCAGTGCGCAAAGCAGCGGCAACAATGCGCTGAATTTCTCGGCATACAGGCGGCGATTCTCGCGAACGTGCCCCTCATCCTTCCATGCCGCGGTGCTGGCCACCTGCACCGCGGGGTTCATCGCGCCGCCCTGGTAGGTGCGATAGAGCAAAAACTGCTTCATCAGTGCCGCATCGCCGGCGACAAATCCGGAGCGCATGCCCGGCACGTTCGATCGCTTGGACAGGCTTGAGAAAACAATAAGCCGCTCGAAACGGCTGCGCCCGAGCAACTGCGCCGCCTGCAGCGCCCCCAGGGGCGGATTGGCTTCGTCGTAGTACAGCTCGGAGTAGCACTCGTCCGATGCGATGACAAATCCATGGCGGTCTGACAGTTCGAACAGGATGCGCCACTCATCGAGCGACATGACGTTGCCGGTGGGGTTGCCCGGCGAACAGGCATAGACGAGTTGCGTGCGTTTCCAGACCGCCTCCGGCACCTCGGCGTAGTTGACGCGAAAATCCAGCGCCGGGTCGGCGTTGACAAAGTAGGGCTCGGCCCCGGACAGCAAGGCTGCGCCTTCATAGATCTGGTAGAACGGGTTGGGGCATATCACCACGGCCGGACGGCTGGGATCCACCACCGTCTGGGCAATGGCAAACAGCGCTTCACGCGAACCATTTACCGGCAGCACCTGGGTGGCCGGGTCAATGGCCGTGAGGCCGTAGCGCTGCATCAGCCAGGCGGCGATCGCTTCGCGCAAGGCGGGCAATCCTGCCGTCGCCGGGTAGCTCGCCAGGCCGTCCAGGTTGTCCGCCAGGGCGCGCCTGATGAATTCGGGGGTGGCATGCTTGGGCTCGCCAATGCCCAGGCTGATTGCAGAAAAGCCCTTGGGCGCGGATACCTGGGCAAACAGCGACCTGAGCTTTTCAAACGGGTAGGGCTGGAGCTTGTCCAGCAGGGGATTCACGTTAAATTCCTTTGGCGCATTGTTTTTGGGCGCAATGTCTTTATGTTACTTGGCATTCAAACGGGCGGCAGCACCGGACAGGGGCGCGCCCGACGAACGGGATTGGCTTCCAGGCATCAACCCGCGGTGGGCGATGCGGTTTCGAAGGTATCGAGATCGATTCGCGGAAGCGGTTTCCAGCCCTTTTTACGGTGTTCCGCAACCACGGTGGTGAAAATCCCGCCGCGCACAAAGAATTGTGCCCGCAGCCTGGCATAGCGCGGGGAAAGCGCCTTCACCACATCGTCAAGGATGCGATTGGTAACCGCCTCGTGATAAGCGCCGATGTCCCGATACGACCAGATATACAGCTTCAGGCTTTTTAACTCGACACACTTCTTGTCGGCGATGTAATCGAGCACCAGTGTGGCGAAATCCGGTTGTCCGGTCATCGGGCAGAGGCAGGTGAATTCCGGGATTTCCATGTGAATCAGGAAGTCGCGCGCAGGATTGGGATTGGGGAATGCGGACAGGGTCTGGCTCGGTTTGCTTGGCATTTCGCGAATTTCTCTGTGGGAAGCCGGTTGGTCAAAGTGTTATTATAACGGTCGTCTTTCCCACTCAATAAATCCGGTCCCCAGCCGGCTTTCCTTTCCCAGCGATCCCTGTGCGCCTCACTCAAATAAAGCTTTCCGGGTTCAAGTCCTTTGTTGACCCAACCTCCATTAATGTGCCCGGCCAGCTGGTCGGGGTCGTCGGCCCGAACGGTTGCGGCAAGTCCAACGTCATAGATGCCGTTCGCTGGGTTCTGGGCGAATCCAAGGCCTCGGCTTTGCGCGGCGAATCGATGCAGGACGTTATCTTCAACGGCTCGGGCCAGCGCAAACCCGTGGCCAGGGCCAGCGTGGAATTGCATTTTGACAACAGCCTCGGCAAGGCCGGCGGGCAATGGTCGCAGTACGCCGAAATCGGCGTCAAGCGGGTGCTGCAGCGCGACGGGGAATCGTCCTACTTCATCAACAACGTGCACGTCCGCAGGCGGGATATCCAGGACATTTTCATGGGAACCGGCCTTGGACCGCGGGCCTACGCCATCATCGAGCAGGGCATGATTTCGCGCATTATCGAAGCCAAGCCCGAGGAGTTGCGCGTATTCCTGGAAGAGGCCGCCGGTATTTCGAAGTACAAGGAGCGGCGTCGCGAAACCGAGAACCGCCTCTCCGACACACGCGAAAACCTGTCGCGCGTCGCCGACATCCAGCAGGAGCTGGGCGTACAGGTGGAAAAGCTGGAAAAGCAGGCCGAGGTTGCCAAGACCTACCAGGAGTTGCAGGGCAAGCTGAAAAACCGGCAAAGCCTGCTCTGGCTGGTGCGCAAAAAAGAGGCGGAAGCCGATTTCCAGCGGCATGCCCGTGAGGTGGAAAAGACCACCAACGCGCTCGAAGCGGAAACCGCGCGACTGCGCGAAATCGAGAATCGCCTCGAAACCATCCGGGCCGAGCACTACAGCGCCGGGGACGTACTGAACAGCGCGCAGGCGGAATTGTTTGCCGCCAACACCGAGGTGTCGCGCCTGGAAGCCGACATCCGTCACATGACCGATACCCGCCAGCGCCTTGAGGCACGCCTCCTCGAGTTGGGCGAGCGGCAGGAGCAGTGGCGCAACCAGAGCACCGAGCTCGAATCCGCACTGTCGATGTGGCAGCAGCGCCACGAAGAGGCGGTCGGACTGGTTGCCGGAAGCCGCGATCGTTCCGCGGCTGAGGCGCAGAAGTTGCCGCAGGTTGAACTGGCCTTTCGTGAGGCGCGGGACCGCGTCACGGCATCGCGCACGACGATGGCGCAGACAACCCAGGCCTTCCAGATCGAGCAGACCCATATCAGCCACGCGGGCAAGATACTGCAAGGGCTGGAGCAGCGCGAAGAGCGCTTGCTGGCGGAAAAAGCCGCCCTCGCACTTCCCGATCCGCAGATCGTTGCAAAGCTCGCGGCAGATCTGGCCGCATTGCAGGCACAGTCCTCCGGTTTGGAGGCCTCGCTGGCACAAATGGAGGCCGAACTGCCCGGCTTTGCGTCCGCGCGCCAGGAAGCGCAGGCGCATCTGCAGCGAACACAGCAGGAAACCGGCGGCATGGAGGGACGCCTGGCTGCGCTGCGCCAGATCCAGAACGGGGTGGATGAAAACGGCAAAATCCATGATTGGCTGGAGCATCAGGGCTTGTCCTCCTTGCCCCGTCTTTGGCAGAAAATCACCGTCGAACCGGGTTGGGAGAATGCTGTCGAGTCGGTGCTGCGGGAAAAGCTGCATGCCATCGAAATATCCGATCCGGACCATATCCAGCGCCTTCTGGACAATCCACCACCGGCCAAGCTGAGCGTTTTTGCCCCGGGTGGTGCGCTCACCGGCGCGCAAGGCGGGGAATTTGCGCCGCTGGCGGGCTATGTTCGCTACACCGATGCGGCCATAGCGCCGTTGATTGAAGGCTGGCTGGACGGCTACCTCGCGGTTGAAGGCGTGCCGCGCCTGATGACGCGCCTCGCCTTGCCTCTGGGCACGGTTCTGGTGAACCGGGATGGCCATCAGTTTGGCCGACAGGGGCTCACTTTTCATGCGCCGGATCCCGCCGATACCGGAATATTGGCCCGCCAACGCGAAATAGAAGGCCTGGCAGGGCAGTGCGCCTCTCTGCAGACGGCATTGGAAGCGGCCAAGGCAAGGCTTGAGCAGTCTGAGCAAAGCGTGGCGGCTTGCCAGGCCGGACAGACGCAGTTGCGCCAGCAACTGGCCAACGCGCGGCAGCAGCAGCACGGGCTGCAACTGGAGCAGGTTCGCATCGCCCAAAACGCCGAGCGCGTCACCGAGCGGGGCCGGCAAATCGGCATCGAACTCGATGCCATAACCAGTGAAAAACACACCGAACAGGCCCAGCAGGCGCAGGCGGAGGCCAAACTGGAGCAGCTGCAAGGCCAGATTGACGTTCTGCATGAAGCCCTGGAGCAGGTGCAGAACGCCTTCCAGGCCGCCGAGTCGCTGCTTGAGGCGCAACGCGCAAGCATTCAGCAAATGGAGCGTGAGCATCAGCAGGCGCTGTTCAATGAAAGAGAATGTTCTTCTAAAATTAGTGAGATAGAGGTTCTTTCTAAGAATTTAGTTGAACAAATTGAAAACGCCTTGAAGCAGATTTCACAGTTCCAGTCCGAGGTGGCCGCACTGTCCGATACGGCGCAACGCGAACAGCTTCAGGCGGCGCTGGAACTCAAGCAGGGCCGCGAACAGGCCCTCGCGGCCGCGCGCGACCATCAGGAAACGGTTGCAGCCGGATTGCGCACTGCCGACTCGGAACGTCTCGAGTCCGAGCAAAAACTTGATCCGCTGCGCGAACGCATTGGTGAGCTCAAACTGAAGGAGCAGGCGGGCCGCCTCGCCTATGAGCAGTTTGCCAACCAGCTATTTGAAGCCGGTGCGGATGAGGCAGCCCTTGAGGCGGAGATTGAGCCCGGACAGAAGGGGGCGCCGCTGCAGGGTGAAATCACCCGCCTGACCAACGCAATTGCCGAACTGGGCGCGGTGAATATGGCCGCCCTGGACGAACTTACGCAGAATCGCGAGCGCAAGGCCTTCCTTGACTCGCAGTCGGCTGATCTTTCCGAGGCGCTTGCAACCCTTGAGAACGCCATCCGCAAGATCGACCGGGAAACGCGCGAGTTGCTGCAGCAGACCTTTGACACGGTCAACCAGCACTTTGGCGTCCTGTTCCCGACGTTGTTCGGTGGAGGCGAGGCAAGGCTGATCATGACCGGGGAGGAAATTCTGGATGCCGGCATCCAGGTCATGGCCCAGCCGCCGGGAAAAAAGAATGCCTCCATCCACCTGCTTTCAGGCGGCGAAAAGGCGCTCACCGCGATCGCCCTGGTCTTTTCCATGTTCCAGCTCAATCCGGCGCCTTTTTGCCTGCTTGACGAGGTGGATGCGCCGCTTGACGATTCCAATACCGAGCGCTTTTGCGATCTTGTGCGCAAAATGTCTACCGGAACCCAGTTTGTGTTCATCAGCCACAACAAAATCACCATGGAACTCGCATCGCAACTGATAGGGGTCACGATGCAGGAATCGGGGGTCTCGCGCGTGGTCGCAGTCGACATGGAGCAGGCGCTGCGCCTTGCAGATGACCGCCGGGAGCCGGCGGCGGCATGAGGCTTGATGCATGAGCGAACTGCAGATCAGCCTGCTTGCCATCGGGATACTGGTGATACTGGTGGTCTTTGCTTACAACAAGTGGCAGGAACGCAAGCTGGCGCGCGCTGCCCGGGAGAGTTTTGGATCGCGCCACGAAGACGTGCTGTTGCACGCGTCGACGGAGGCCGCCGGCAGGGATTTGACGGCAAAACGCGCCCCCGCCAGCCAACCGGCACCGACCGGCGACAACCGCGCGCCGGGGGACAGGATGCGCATTGAGCCGGTCATGGACGCCTCGCCGCGTACCACGGAAGCGGCGGACGAACCGACCGGGGACGCAATCCTCGACTACGCAATTGAAATAGCGTTTGCCGATGCCGTTCCGGGGGACCTTATCACCAGCACCTCCGAGCTGGCCCAGCTGCCGCGCGCGCGCTGGGAGGGCTTCACGCCGGACACAGGGCGCTGGCAGGTGATTGAAGCTGCGGGTTCACACCGGCGCGTACGCGCAGCCTTGCAAATGGTCAGTCGGCAAGGCGCAATCCAGCAACGTGATCTTGCGCTATTTGGCTCTGCCGTGGCCGACACTGCACAACGTCTGGGTGGCACCGTGTCCGCGGCTGATCCGGCGGCGGCGCTTGTCCGGGCGCGAGAACTGGACGCCTTCTGCGGCGATGTCGACATTCAGATAGCGATTCACCTGGTCAGCCGCGATGGCGTGCCCTTCGCCGGGACCAAGTTGCGCGGCCTTGCCGAAGCGGCGGGCATGTCGCTCGGGACGGGCGCGCAATTTCATTTGCGCAACGAAGACGGCCTCATCCTGTATTCCCTGGCCAACAAGGAGGCGCAGGCTTTCCAGGCGGAAAACATGCGTGAAGTGGCGACTCGCGGCGTGTCGCTGCTGCTGGACGTGCCGCGCACGCCGGGGGGCACCGCCAGTTTTCGCGCAATGGTCGCGCTGGCGCAACGGCTTGCGCACGGCCTTGATGCCGCCATCATCGACGATAACGGCAATGTGCTTGGCGAGCGCGCGTTTGAGACGATTGCCACGCAGCTGACCGCCCTCTACGGCAGCATGGAGGATCGCGGCATCCCGGCCGGCAGCCCGACGGCTCTGCGTCTATTTTCCTGACCATGGCTGTACCCGGGCAAGTCAGGCGACGCGCCGACCAGTTGCGTGCCGAACTCGAGCAGCACAACTACGCTTATTACGTCCTTGATGCCCCGAAGGTAAGTGACGCGGCTTACGACGCACTTTTTCGCGAGCTGCAGGGGCTTGAAACCGCCCATCCGGATCTGGTGACGCCCGCGTCCCCCACCCAGCGCGTCGGTGCCGCACCGCTTTCTGACTTTTCGACGGTAACGCATGCCGTCCCCATGCTTTCACTGGGCAATGCATTTTCCAGCGAGGAGATCACGGCCTTTGACCGGCGCGTGCGCGAAGGCCTCAACGTGGCGCTTGTGCGCTACGCGGCCGAGCCCAAGTTTGACGGGCTCGCAATCAACCTGCGTTATGAGGCCGGCATTCTGGTGAGGGGCGCGACACGCGGCGATGGTGCGCAAGGCGAGGACGTCAGCGCAAACCTGCGCACCATCCAGGCAATTCCGCTGCGCCTGCGCGATTCTGCCCATGCCCCTCCGGTGCTTGAAGTGCGCGGAGAGGTGCTGATTTTCAAACAAGACTTCATCGCCCTGAATGCCCGGCAACGCGAGCGGGGGGACAAGGAGTTTGTCAACCCGCGCAACGCCGCCGCGGGCAGTCTGCGCCAGCTCGATTCGCGCGTCACCGCCGGCCGGCCGTTGCGGTTTTTCGCCTATGGCCTGGGCGAGGTACAGGGCGTCGAAACCCCTCCATGCCATTCCGAACAGTTGGATTGGCTCGCCACATTGGGCCTGCCGGTGTGCAGCGACCGTTGCGTCAGCCTTGGCATCGACGGCCTGCTGGCCTTTTACCGCAAGACGGGCGAAGGTCGCGCCGCCTTGCCCTACGAGATTGACGGCGTTGTTTACAAGGTTGATCAAATGGCACAGCAACAGCAATTGGGGTTTGTGGCCCGCGCACCGCGTTTTGCCATCGCACACAAGTTTCCGGCCGAGGAAGCCGAGACCCAGGTGCTCGACATTCAAGTGCAAGTGGGCCGGACCGGGGCATTGACGCCGGTCGCCCGACTGGCACCGGTATTTGTCGGTGGCGTGACAGTAACCAATGCCACCTTGCACAATGAGGACGAGGTGCACAGGAAGGATGTCTGGCGCGGCGATACCGTGGTGGTGCGGCGCGCCGGCGATGTCATTCCCGAAGTCGCCCGTGTCGCCGCCCCCGGACCCAGGGCTGCCGGTGACCGGTTCGAGATGCCGCTCATCTGCCCGGTATGCCAGTCACAGGTCGTCCGGATCGAGGGCGAGGCGGCCGCACGCTGCAGCGGCGGTCTGTTCTGCCCGGCGCAGCGCAAACAGGCGTTGCTGCATTTCGCCTCCCGCCGTGCCATGGACATAGAGGGCTTTGGCGAAAAGCTTGCCGAACAGATGGTCGAGCGCAATATCGTACGCACCCCGGCCGACCTGTACAGGCTTGGCCTGACTTCGCTGTCGGGACTTGACCGCATGGCGGAAAAGTCCGCGCAAAACGTGCTGACTGCCATCGCCCAATCGAGAAAACGCTCCCTTGCGAGGTTTGTTTATGCCCTTGGTATTCCGGGCGTAGGCGAGGAAGTCGCGAAAATATTGTCGCGACATTTCGGCACGCTCGATGCGCTGATGGACGCGAATTGGGAGGAAATTGCAGCACGGAAAAAGGCGACGCAAAAAGACAATGCCAGCCGCAAGCGCAAGGGCGAACCGGCGCTGCCCCAGGTCCTGGATGGGATCGGACCGGAGTTGATGGATAGTCTGGCCAAGTTTTTTGCCGAATCGCACAACCGTGAAGTGATGGAGCAACTCACCGCACCCGACGGGGTGGAGATCGAAATCCAGGCGCAGGCCGCTACACTCGGGAGACCGGGCCCGCTGGCTGGCAAAACCCTCGTCCTGACGGGTACACTGCCGGGGCTGGCACGCGAAGAGGCAAAGCGCCTGATTGAATCGGCCGGGGGTAAAGTGGCCGCGGCGGTGTCCAAGTCGACGGATTTCCTGGTGGCGGGACTTGAGGCCGGCGGTAAATTGGAAAAAGCCCGTGAATTGGGCGTGAACATCATTGACGAGAGCGCATTGCTCGCGTTGCTGGACAAATAGCGGGAGGCAAGTTGCACAAGATAACCAAGGCGGTGTTTCCGGTTGCCGGCATGGGCAGCCGGTTTCTTCCCGCAACCAAGGCAAGCCCGAAGGAAATGATGCCCATTGTCGACAAGCCGCTCATCCAGTATGCGGTCGAGGAAGCAGTGGCTGCAGGAATCACCGACATGGTTTTCATCACCGGCCGCAACAAGCGCGCGATAGAAGACCACTTTGACAAAGCCTATGAAGTCGAAGCCGAACTCGAGGTTCGCGGTAAAAGCGACTTGCTCGCCCTGGTGCGCGGGATACTGCCCAGCCACGTCAATTGCATTTATATCCGCCAATCAGAGGCGCTCGGGCTGGGACACGCCGTTCTTTGTGCCAGGCCGGTTATCCAGGACGAGCCCTTTGCCGTGATACTCGCCGATGACCTGATTGATGGCGAGCCGCCGATTGTCAGTCAAATGGCCGCGGTGTTCGAGCGCGAACACTGCTCGGTGCTGGGCGTGCAGGAAATCCCCCTCGAGCAGAGCCGCCAATATGGCATGGTCAAAGCCGAGCGCTTGGACGACACACTGGGTGTTATGACGGCCATAGTTGAAAAGCCGGCGCCGGAACACGCGCCGTCTAACCTGGCTGTCGTCGGACGGTACATTCTTACGCCGCGTATTTTTCATCATCTTGAAAAAGGCGTTCCCGGCGCCGGGGGCGAAATCCAGCTTACGGACGCGATTGCCGTGCTGCTCAAGGAGGAGAGGGTGCTGGCCTATCGTTTCGATGGCGTGCGCTACGATTGCGGCTCCAAGCTCGGTTACGTGCAGGCGACCATCGCGTATGCGCGCAAGCATCCGGAAATTTCGGTGGCATTCAACGAATACCTGAAACAGCTGGAACACCGGTGTTGAGCGCCGATCAAGCCTGGAAGATGCTGGACGAAGCGGACCTGGTCTGCAGCGCCCAAAGCGTGGAGGACGCGGTGGCGCGGCTTGCCGGGGAAATCAGTGCGGTGCTTGCCGACACCCATCCGTTGGTGCTGGCGGTCATGGGCGGTTCGGTGTTTTTCGCCGGCCACCTCCTGCCGCGCCTGCGTTTTCCGATTGAGTTTGATTTCATCCATGCATCCAGGTACGGCGAGGCGATCGCCGGAGGAGGGATTACCTGGCGCGCCGAGCCGCGTGACAACGTCAAGGGCCGTGTTGTCCTTGTGCTCGATGACATTCTGGACGGCGGTGATACGCTGTTCGCGATCCGTGAGCGCATTCTTGGCCTTGGGGCAAGCGCCTGCCACACAGCCGTGCTGACAGACAAGAATACCGGGAAAGAAAAACCCATCCGCGCGGATTTTGTCGGCCTATCCATCCCCGACAGATTCGTTTTCGGCTGCGGCATGGACGCCCACGGCGCGTGGCGCAATCTGCCGGCCATCTACGCAATGAAGGATTCCTGATGCGCGCAATCATCGGCGGCAGCGGCCTGACCCAGCTCGCCAGCCTGCAAACCTCCCATCGCAGGGCGATAAGGACACCGTACGGGGAACCTTCCGGACCGCTTACTTTCGGAAAGATCGGGGGATGCGACGTGGTTTTTCTCGCCCGGCACGGTTACGGACACACCATCCCGCCCCATGAGGTCAACTACCGGGCCAATATCTGGGCGCTCAAATCCGAAGGCGCGACAGAAATCATTTCTGTCGCCTCGGTCGGCGGGATTCGTGCCGACCTCGGCCCGGGTGTCATCGCAGTGCCGCACCAGCTTATCGATTACACATCAGGAAGGCGCCAGACGTATTTCGACGGCGGTGACAAACCGGTGACGCATGTCGATTTTACCCACCCGTACTCCGAACCCACGCGGCAATTGCTGCTCGCCGCGGCGGCTGCCTGCGCCGAGCCTGTCGTTGACGGCGCCGTGTACGCCGCGACACAGGGGCCGCGGCTGGAGACCGCGGCGGAAATTGCCCGCCTGGAGCGTGACGGCGCTGATGTGGTGGGGATGACCGGAATGCCGGAAGCCGTTCTTGCCCGCGAGCTTGGGCTCAAATACGCCGCATTGGCGGTGATCGTGAACCATGCGGCGGGGCGCGGTGAGAGCAAGGAAGCCATCGAGTTTTCCCAGATAGAGCGCATGCTGCACAAGACAATGGGGCGCGTGCACCGAATCCTTGAATGTGTGTGCGCATGATTCGCCCGGTATTGCGCATGGGTGATCGCCGCCTGCTCCGGCAATCCGGCCCTGTGAAAGCCTTTGACACCCCGGAGTTGCGTGCCTTGCTTGCCGACATGCATGAGACCATGGTGCACATGGACGGCGCCGGACTCGCCGCGCCGCAAATCGGTGTCGCGTTGCAGGTCGTCGTTTTCGGGATCAAATCGAATCCCCGCTATCCGGATGCGGAAGAGGTGCCCTATACGGTGCTGATCAATCCGGTGCTGACCCCCGTGGGCGATGAAATGGAAGAAGGCTGGGAAGGCTGCCTTTCGGTGCCCGGACTGCGCGGCGTAGTGCCGCGCCACAGCCGGCTTCGCTACACCGGCTTTGACGAGCGTGGCTCCCCAATTGACCGCACCGTGAGTGGCTTTCATGCACGGGTTGTGCAGCATGAAACCGACCACTTGCTGGGAATTCTTTACCCCATGCGCATCCGGGATTTCAGCAGCTTCGGTTTCATTGAGGAACTGTTTCCGGGCGAAGACATCCACGACGACTGACCCCGGCTGCAGGCGCGACGGACGGGCGGTCCGTCGACTTTTGTCAGGACTGCAACTGCTCCAGCAAGTCCTGCTCGAGCAGCAAAACGGCGCGCGGATTGGCCAGTGCGTCCCCGCTCAGGACAAAGACGTCCTCGGCACGTTCACCCAGGGTGTTTATGCGGGCGGTCCTGAGGTTGATTTCATATCTGCTTAAAATCCTGGCCACTCCGTACAACAGGCCGGGACGGTCGCCGGCCGTGATGGACAGCAGGTGGTACTGGCCTTTTTCATCGGGGCGGATATGCACTTCCGGGGTGATCGGAAAATGCTTGTGTTGCCGCGATAGCCGGAAGCGTCCGCGCGAAGGCAACGCCGTCTGTCCCTCAATCCGTCGGCACAACTCGTCTTCGATCAGGTTGATCATGTCGCGGTAATGGGGGGATTTTCCGGGCCCCAGCACGAGGAAGGTATCGAGCGCGTAGCCGTGGCGTGTGGTGTGAACCTTGGCGTCCGCGATGTTGTAATTTATTTCCCCGAAGTATCCGCATATTCGGGCGAACAGGTCTTTTTGGTCTTTCACATAAACCATGACCTGAAGCCCCTCGCCAATCGGCGACAGGCGCGCCTTTACGACCGGGCGCTCGGCATCGACGCGATAGTGAAGGGTACGGGTCTGCCAGGCGATGTCCTGCGCGTCGTGGCGCAGGAAATAAGCCACGTCGAGTTGCTTCCAGAGGGCATCTTTCACCCCATCCGACAAGGCGTAAAGACGCAGCAGGCGCAGGGCTTCCTCCTGCTTTTCCTGGAGGCCCTGGTCATTGGTGATCGGCCCGCCCTGCAGGCCGCGCAGCGTTGCATTGAACAAATCTTCGAGCAGTTTTCCCTTCCAGGCATTCCATACCTTGGGGCTTGTGCCACGCACATCGGCTACGGTCAGCAGGTAGAGCGCGATCAGGCGACGCTCTGTTTTCACCAAATTCGCAAAAGTCTCGATGGTGTCCGGGTCGGAAAGGTCCTGCTTTTGTGCCACCGCGGACATGGTCAGGTGGTGCTCGACCAGAAACTCGATCAGTTGCGTATCTTCTGTTGCTATCCCGTGCCGGCGGCAAAACTGGCGTGCGTCGGTCTTGCCCAGCTTGGAGTGGTCTCCCCCGCGGCCTTTGGCGATGTCGTGGAACAGTGCGGCGATATAGAGCAGCCAGTGGCGCGAAAAGCCCGCCATCAAACGGCTGCAATGCGGGTATTCGTGGGCAAATTCGAGCATCGTAAACCGTCGCATGTTCCTGACCACGGTAAGGATGTGCTGGTCGACGGTATAAACGTGAAACAAGTCATGCTGCATCTGCCCGACAATTTTGCCAAAGGCCGGCAGATAGGAACCGAGGATCGAGTACTGGTTCATGCGCCGCAACTCGTGGACTATGCCGCGGGGTTGCTGGAAGAATTCGATGAAGCGCGCCCTGTTTATTGCGCTGCGCCGGAATTTTGCGTCAATCTTCGAGCGTGCCCGCCAAAGCGCCCTGAGGGTCATGGCTGTCATCCCCTTGAGCTCCGGGTGTTTTTGCAGCAGCAGGAAACTCTCAAGGATGGCGTCAGGCTCGCGCTCGAACAGCGCGGGATCGCGGGCATCGAGCAGTTCTTGCAGTGCCTGGAAGCGCTCGTTGATGGGAACAGGAACGCTGTCGGGGGCGGGGAAAAGCGATGCGCCCAGGTTCTGCAACAAAATGGTACTGAGCTGGGTGATGGCCTTTGCAGTCCGGTAGTAGCGCTGCATGAATTGCTCGCTCGCGCGCTTGGCCGTTGTCGGTGCATAGCCGAACTGACGCGCCAGCGCGTCCTGATAATCGAACAGCAGGCGATCCTCGCGACGTCCGGCGAGAAAATGCAGACGGGCGCGTATCTCCTCAAGCAGCGACTGGTGGCGCTTTAATTGGCGCGCTTCGGCGTCAGTGATCAAGCCCCGCGCGGCAAGATCGCCCCAGTTTTGTCCGATGTTGGCGGCGCGCGCGATCCACAGCACGATTTGCAGGTCGCGCAGGCCGCCAGGCGCCTCCTTGAAATTGGGCTCAAGACTGTACGCGCTGTCCTGGTACTTGCCGTGGCGCTGGTCCTGCTCGAGCCGCTTGGCCTTGAAAAATGCCTGCGGATCGAATTCCGCCTTGGTCGCAGCCTGGAATGATGCAAACAACTTGCGACTGCCGACGAGTAACCGCGATTCGAGCAGGCTGGTCTGCACGGTGACGTCCTTGGCAGATTCGGCCACGCACTCGTCAGCAGTACGCACGCTATGCGCCACCTCGATTCCGATGTCCCAGAGATTGCCGATAAGGGCTTCGAGCTGGCTTTTCAGTGCATCGCCAGGCGATTCGGGAAGGAGGACCAGGATATCCACGTCAGAATGTGGAAACAACTCCCCGCGCCCATAGCCGCCAACCGCGACCAGGGCCAGCGTCTTGGGAATATGATGGCGCCTCCAGACATCCCGCAGGGTACGGTCTACCAGCCGGCGCGACTGTCGCAGCAGCAGCTCGGTATTGGGTTTGGCAAGGAATCGCTCTTCCAGTAGTGCTCGACCTGACTGCAGCTGCTGGCGCAGCGCCGCCGTGGTGCGGCCAAAAGCCGGGGCGGGGAGCGGCTTGCCTGGACTGACTATGCGAGCCACCTGGACTGTCTAGCCCGCCGGCATTGCGGGCGTCCCTTTCGATACTGTCAGCACTTCAAAACCGGTCTCGCTAACCAGCACCGTGTGCTCCCATTGGGCTGACAGGCTGTGGTCCTTGGTGACGATTGTCCAGCCGTCGGCAAGTTCCCGGATCGCCGGCTTGCCCGCGTTGATCATCGGCTCAATTGTGAAAGTCATGCCGGCTTTGAGCACCATGCCGGTACCGGGGCGGCCGTAATGCAGAACCTGGGGTTCTTCATGAAATCTCCTGCCGATGCCGTGCCCGCAAAATTCGCGCACCACGCTGTAGCCCGCGGCCTCTGCGTGTTGCTGGATGGCGGCGCCAATATCGCCAAGCTGCGCGCCGGGCCTGACTTGGCGAATACCACGCCACATGCACTCGTAAGTAATGTCACAGAGGCGTTTGGCCTGGATGCTGGGCTCACCGACACAGAACATGCGGCTGGTGTCCCCGTGAAAACCATCCTTGATCACGGTGATATCCAGGTTGACGACATCGCCATGCTTGAGCACTTTTTCCCCTGGAACCCCATGACAGACTTGGTGATTGACCGAGGCGCAGATCGATTTGGGGTAGGGCTTGTAGCCGGACGGCGCGTAATTTAACGGTGCGGGAATGGTGTTCTGGACGTTCACCATATAGTCATGGCACAGGCGGTCAAGTTCACCTGTCGTGACGCCCGGCTTCACATAACTTTCAATAAAATCAATAACCTCGGATGCGAGACGTCCGGCGACCCGCATTTTTTCGATTTCTTCTGGTGTTTTTGGTGCAATCGACATAAGGGATCCGGGTTGGAAAAAAGCGCGAAGGATACGGGATGCCGCCTGGCAGTGCAATTTTCGGCCAGTTCGTGCGCCTTCCGGCTTGCCGATGGACGGCTAACCGGTCATGAACTCTTCCACGGCGGTATTGCTCAAGAGCGCAGGCTTCCAGTATAATGTTCGGTTAGCTGGATAGGTCTTTATTTCAATTATTAGTTTTCGCCAAGCAGTGCAATTTGCACCGCCATGGCAATTTTGCCCGTCTCCCCCTTAGGGTGCTTTTCCCGGCAGTTCAGAGCTGGGAAAAGTTCATGGGAAGAGGCGGTCGATATTAACCCTAAGAGGAGTGTCAAGCGTGTCAACCACAATGCGTGAAATGCTGGAGGCCGGGGTGCACTTTGGCCACCAGACGCGGTTTTGGAACCCGAAAATGGCGCAGTACATTTTCGGCCACCGCAACAAGATCCACATCATCAACCTCGAAAAAACCATGGTCCTGTACCAGGCGGCCATGAAGCACGTGCGCCAGCTCGCCTCGAACAAGGGAACCATCCTGTTCGTGGGGACCAAACGGCAGGCGCGTGAGATCGTCCAGGAAGAGGCGCAGCGCTGCGCTTCCCCTTACGTCGACTACCGCTGGCTTGGCGGCATGCTCACCAATTTCAAGACCGTCAAGGTGTCCATCAAGCGGCTGAGGGAGCTTGAGGCAATGGCCGAAGACGGTACGCTCGATAAAATGTCCAAGAAGGAAGCGCTTGGATACCAGCGCGAGATTGTCAAACTGCAGCGCAGCCTGGGCGGGATCAAGGACCTTAACGGCCTGCCTGACGCGTTGTTTGTCATCGACGTGGGCTACCAGAAAGGCGCCATTACCGAGGCACGCAAGCTTGGTATCCCGGTTATCGGTGTGGTTGACACCAACCATTCGCCCGAGGGCATTACTCACGTCATCCCTGGCAACGACGACTCGAGCCGGGCCATACGCCTGTATGCACGCGGTGTTGCAGATGCCGTTCTCGAGGGCCGCAGCCAGGTGGTGCAGGAGATCATCGGCGGGCAGGCAGACGAATTTGTCGAAGTCGAAGGTGAAGAGCAGGCGCGCTGATTCGCGCCATCAACCAAGTACAAAAAGGGGCGTAAGGCCCCTTTTTTTCAGCATTTGACCGGGTTTGCCCCGGCTAACAGACTTAAGGAGCAGTAAATGGCGGAAATCACCGCTGGAATGGTACGCACCCTTCGGGACAAGACAGACGCTCCGATGATGGAGTGCAAGAAAGCACTGACCGAGGCCAATGGCGACATGGACAAGGCCGAGGAGATTCTGCGCGTCAAACTCGGCAGCAAGGCCAGCAAAGCCGCCGGTCGGATCGCTGCGGAGGGCATAGTCGGCATATACATTTCTGGCGACGCCAAACTCGGCGCAATGGTGGAAGTGAACTGCGAAACCGACTTTGTCGCCAAAAACAGTGATTTCCTGGGATTTGTCGCAAAGCTGGCAGAGCTGGCTGCGACAAAAAATCCCGCAGATGTTCAATCACTCTCCGGGCTGGCTGTCGAGGGGGGAACCGTTGAAAGCGCGCGTCAGGCACTTGTCGGGAAAATTGGTGAAAATATTTCCGTTCGCCGCTTTGCCCGCTACCAGGCAAGCGGCAAGCTTGCGCAGTACGTGCATGGCGGTGCCAAGATCGGTGTGCTGGTCGATGTGAGCGGTGGTGACGAGTCCCTTGCGCGTGATCTGGCGATGCAAATTGCCGCGTCAAAGCCGGTCGCACTTTCCCGTGATCAAGTTCCGGCTGAACTGATCGAGAAGGAACGCAGTGTCGCGGCCGCCAAAGCCGCCGAGTCGGGCAAGCCGGCCAACATTGTCGAAAAAATGATCGACGGCAGCGTGCAGAAATTCCTCAAGGAAGTAACCCTGCTTGGCCAGCCCTTCGTAAAAGACGACAAATTAAGCGTGGAAGCACTCCTGAAATCGAAAAACGCCTCGGTTGCCGGATTTACACTGTATGTCGTCGGCGAGGGGATCGAGAAAAAGACCACTGACTTTGCCGCAGAAGTTTTGGCTCAGGCCGGCCTTTCTCGCTAAGACGAAAGCCTATGAGCTCACCCACAAAATACAAACGCATCCTGCTAAAGCTCTCCGGCGAAGCGCTGATGGGGGACGACTCCTTTGGCATCAACCGCGAGACCATCGACAGGATCGTGGCCGAGATTGCCGAAATTGCAAAGCTCGACCTGGAGATGGGTGTGGTCATCGGGGGGGGCAATATTTTTCGCGGGGTGGCTCCGGGCGCCGCCGGGATGGACCGGGCGACCGCAGACTACATGGGGATGCTGGCGACGATCATGAACGCGCTGGCCCTGCAGGACGCCATGCGCCGTGCCGGGCTTAACGGCCGGGTTCAATCGGCACTGAATATCGAGCAAGTCGTCGAACCCTATATCCGCGGCAAGGCGATCCGCTACCTGGAGGAGGGAAAAATTGTCATTTTTGCCGCGGGTACCGGCAATCCATTTTTCACCACGGACACGGCGGCGGCATTGCGTGCCTCGGAGATTGGCGCGGAAATTGTCCTTAAGGCGACCAAAGTCGACGGTGTTTACACCGCCGACCCGAAGACCAATCCGGATGCCACGCGCTATACCAGCCTGACTTTTGACGAGGCTTTCACGCGAAACTTGAAAGTGATGGATGCGACGGCGCTTGCGCTGTGCCGGGACCAGAAGCTCCCGCTTATCGTGTTCAGTATTTTCAAGGCTGGTGCGCTCAAGCGTGTGATCCTCGGTGAAGACGAGGGAACATTGGTTCACGCATAATGCAGGGGACATCACGGTCCGGGTGCGGAATGGAGATTCCACCGCCGCAACATCTACGGAGGACAAATTGGCCAATATCGGCGAAGTAAAGAAAAATACCGAGCAGAAAATGCAAAAATCCGTGGACGCGCTCAAAACGGATTTGTCCAAGGTTCGAACCGGCCGTGCGCATCCGGGCATTCTGGATCACGTCAAGGTTGATTATTACGGCACCATGGTACCCCTCAGCCAGGTGGCGAATATCACCTTGATTGACGCGCGCACGATTGGCGTCTCGCCATGGGAGAAAAAAATGGCCGGACCGATCGAAAAATGCATCCGCGAATCGGATCTCGGGCTCAACCCGGCACTGCAAGGGGACATCATCAGGATCCCCATGCCGCCCCTGACCGAAGAGCGGCGGCGCGAATTGATCAAGGTCGTAAAGAGCGAAGCCGAGGACGCCCGCGTGGCGGTCCGCAACCTTCGTCGTGACGCCAATACCGTCCTGAAAGACATGTTAAAAGCCAAAAGCGTTCCCGAGGATGACGAGAGGCGGGCACAGGACGATGTTCAAAAACTGACGGATCGATTCATCGCCGAAATCGAAAGGCTCGTTCAGACCAAGGAAACCGAGTTGATGGGCGGCTAAGCCGTCTGTACCCGGTTGACCACACCATGCCAGAGTTCATCAGTTCCACGCAGGATGTTCCGCCCACCGGGGGGCGGCCACGCCATGTCGCCATCATTATGGACGGCAACGGCCGCTGGGCGAAAAAGCGACACCTTCCCCGCATTGCCGGTCATAGGCGTGGACTAGAGAGCTTACGCGCCGTGACGAGCGCCTGCATCGAGCGCGGAATCAGTCATCTGACGGTGTTTGCATTCAGTTCGGAAAACTGGCGCAGACCGGCGGAAGAAGTGTTCGTCCTTCAGCAGTTGTTTGCCATGGCTCTTGAGCAGGAAGTTGAACGGCTTCACCGTAACGGCATCCGCTTGAAAGTCATAGGCGAACTCTCCGCCTTCAATCCGCGCATCGTCGAACTGGTCGCGTCGGCCGAAGCCCTGACAAAGCATAACGATCGACTGACCCTGACAATCGCCGCGAACTATGGCGGACGTAAGGACCTGCTCCAGGCCGTCGAGAAAATGGTAACGGCGACGCCAAAACCTGCCAATGGCTATTGCGAGGCCGATCTGGCCCGTCATCTGGCGCTTAGCTATGCGCCGGAGCCGGACTTGTTCATCAGGACCGGCGGGGAGCAGCGAATCAGCAATTTCCTGCTCTGGCAATTAGCCTACACCGAACTGTATTTCACCAACACCTTGTGGCCTGATTTCGAGGAAGAGGCTTTGGACCTGGCCCTGAACTGGTATGGCGACAGGGAGCGTCGTTTCGGGCGTACCAGTGAACAGTTGGAAGGGCAAGGTTCGGCAGCAGACGGACTCACCCTCCCGCTGCGCTCCGCCTAAACCGTTTCCGCCTGTTCAGGCTCTGCGATGCTAAAGACGCGGATTCTTACCGCACTTGTGCTCGTGACCGTGTTTGTGTTGGCCATGTTCGGCCTGCCACACAAGGGCTGGATACTGTTTTGCGGCGGGATACTGGCCATCGCAGCATGGGAATGGGCGGCCCTCTCGGGAATGCTGACGATCGGACGCGCCGCGTTTGCATCTGCGCTTTTCGGCTTTGGGGTTTTGATCGCCTGGGGGTGGCCCGCTATCCCGCGATTTGAGGACATCGGAGCCTACTATCTGATCGCGATCGCGTTCTGGGCGCTGGTCATGCCGCCCTGGCTCAGGAATGGTCTTAGAACAGGCGGTAAAGCAATTGTGGCCGCCTCAGGTTCGGCTGTGCTCTTGCCCTGCTTTTTTGCCCTGGTCCACCTCCATTCAATTGCCCCGACCGTACTGCTCAGCTACATGGCAATCGTCTGGATCGCGGACAGCGCCGCTTATTTCGCGGGAAAGGCTTTTGGAAAACACAAACTCGCGCCCTCAATCAGCCCCGGCAAGACCTGGGAGGGCGTGGCAGGGGCTATGGCGGCGGTAACGGCATATGGGATACTGTGGATACATTATTTTGGCTGGGGTATTCCAACGTCAGTGCGGGAGGCGCCTCTTGGCTGGGTGGCGGTGCTGATAACGATATGGCTGCTGTCACTGTTCAGCGTTTGTGGCGATTTGTTTGAATCTGCGCTTAAACGGCGTGCCGGCGTCAAGGATAGCGGCAAGATTCTCCCCGGCCACGGTGGCGTGCTTGATCGCATAGATGCGCTTATTCCGGTATTGCCGATGGCAGGCATGCTGCTCATTCTCTAATCGACATGCAAAACATCACGATACTAGGTGCAACAGGATCCATCGGTCGGAGCACACTTGACGTGGTCGCTCGTCACCCCGGGCGCTACAAGATATATGCGCTGACGGCCAACCGAAAACATGACGAGCTGGCGGAGCTTTGCCGCCTTCATCGTCCGGAATATGCGGTAATGGCGGACGCGGCACGGGCACCGGCGCTGGCCGATGTGCTAAAGCGCCAAGGCTTGAAAACGAAAGTGCTTCAGGGAGTGGAGGGCTTGGTGGCCAGCGTGGTTGCACCCGAGGTGGATACCGTGATGGCTGCAATCGTCGGCGCCGCGGGCCTCGCTCCCAGTCTTGCCGCTGCCGAAGCGGGTAAAAAAATCCTGCTTGCCAACAAGGAGGCACTGGTCATGGCGGGCCCGGTTTTCATGAAAAAAGTACGTGATGCCGGCGCCACCCTGCTTCCTATCGACAGCGAGCACAACGCAATTTTCCAGTGCCTGCCGAACCACCTGCGCGGTGATCTTGCCCAACTTGGTGTCAGGCGCATCCTGCTGACCGGCTCAGGTGGCCCGTTTCGCACTCACCCGATCGACTCCCTCAAGCTGGTCACACCCGACCAGGCTTGCGCCCATCCGAATTGGGTCATGGGTCGCAAGATATCGGTCGACTCTGCCACCATGATGAACAAGGGACTTGAGGTGATCGAAGCGCACTGGCTTTTTGGTGCAAGCCCGGATCAGATCGAAGTGGTGATTCACCCGCAAAGCATTGTCCACTCCATGGTCGAATACTCTGACGGTTCAGTACTCGCGCAGCTTGGCAATCCGGACATGCGTACTCCGATAGCCCAGGCACTCGCTTACCCCGAACGGATTGAAGCGGGGGTGGATCCCCTTGACTTGTTCCGCACCGGGACACTGACATTCGAGGCGCCGAGTTTCGCCCGGTTTCCGGCCCTCACGCTCGCCTACCAGGTTTTGCGGGCGGGTGGCTCGGCACCGGCGATATTCAATGCAGCCAATGAGGTTGCCGTTTCTGCGTTTCTTGATGGCTGCTTGGCCTTTAACCGAATCACTGACGTCATTTCCGCAGTACTCGACCGGATTCCGTTCACTCCGGTAACGCAACTCGGCGAGGTCATGGAAGCGGATCAAAGAAGCAGGGCATTGGCGCAGGAGCAGATCAACGGAGCAATGGTCGCATGACTTTTATTACAACATTAATTGCATTTTTAACCGCTTTGGCGATTTTGATCGTCATCCACGAACTCGGACACTTCTGGATTGCCCGGCTTTGCGGTGTCAAGGTACTGCGCTTCTCGGTCGGATTTGGCAATCCCGTATGGGCGGTCAAGGCCGGCCGCGACCGGACGGAATGGGCGATCGCCGCTTGGCCGCTGGGTGGTTACGTCAAGATGCTGGACGAGCGCGAAGGTCCGGTGGCGCCGGATGAACTGCATCGCGCCTTCAACCGGAAAAGCGTGTGGAAGCGCTGTGCCATCGTCTTGGCAGGACCCGTTGCGAACCTGCTTCTGGCCGTATTCATCTATTGGTGCATGCTTCTTGCCGGGGTTACCGAAGCCAAGCCCGTAGTGGCGACACCGCAGGCCAACACCATCGCCGCGGCAGGAGGATTGCAGGCTGGCGACACCATATTGCGCGTCAACGAAGTCAAGATTGACAGCTGGCACGAGTTGCGTTGGCAGTTACTCAAGCTCATGGTCGACCGCGCAACAGTCAAGCTGGAAGTGTTGAACAAGCGCAACGAATTGAACTGGCGGACGCTTGATTTCACCTCGTTTGCCGAACAGGAACTGGAGGGCGATGTGCTGGCGCGGTCCGGGTTGCGCCTGTTCCGCCCGGATATTGAGCCAGTGGTGGGCGCAGTTGTCGCGGGTAGTGTGGCTGAACGTGCAGGGCTAAAGCCAGGCGACCGGGTACTCGCCGCCGACGGCAAGCCGATCATGAACTGGGAGGAACTGGTTGCAGTCATCAGGACTCATGGCAATACCCGCTTAATGCTGAGGCTCACGACAGCATCCGGGGAAAAAACAGTGACTGTGGAACCTGAAATAGTGCAGCAGGGAGATGTGCGTTTCGGACGCATAGGCATAGCGGCCCGTTATGACCCTGCCGCCATGAAAGACATGGTTGTGGTTGTCCGCTACGGCCCGCTGGAAGCCATTCCAAAAGCCATCGCACGAACCTGGGACACAGCACTTTTCAGCCTAAAAATGCTGGGAAAAATGCTGTTGGGGGAGGTTTCCTGGAAAAATCTCAGCGGCCCGGTAACGATTGCCGACTATGCGGGGCAGTCGGCCCAACTCGGGATGATGGCCTACCTGGGCTTTCTCGCGCTCATCAGCATCAGTCTCGGCGTGCTCAATTTGCTTCCCATACCCTTATTGGACGGGGGGCATTTGATGTATTATCTCGTTGAAATATTAAAGGGAAGTCCGGTATCCGAGCGGGTCATGGATATCGGGCAGCGACTGGGCATGTCGCTGCTGCTTGCACTCACGGCATTTGCCTTTTATAACGACATCAATCGCTTAATTTCGGGCTGAACTCCCCTTATGCAACGCCTTCTCGCGTCCGCGCTGTTTTTCATTGCCGTGCTGGCGCATGCATCCGACGCGTTTGTCGTCCGCGACATCCGTGTCGAGGGAATCCAGCGCGTCGAAGCCGGAACAGTATTCAGTTACCTGCCTATCAAAATCGGCGAAACGGTCACCGACGAAAAGGCAGCGGCGGCGGTCCGTGCACTGTTCGCCACGGGATTTTTCAAGGATGTGCGGCTAGAGGTTGACCGTGACGTGCTCATCGTCGTGGTGGAGGAGCGGCCAGCGATCTCCTCAATTGACTTTACCGGCATGAAGGAATTTGAAAAGGAACCCGTATTAAAGGGATTCAAGGAAGTCGGCTTGGCCGAATCGCGCATATTCGACCGTTCCATCCTGGAACGTGCCGAGCAGGAGCTCAAACGCCAGTACCTCAACAAAGGGAAATATGGTGTCGTCATGACGACAACCGTCACGCCACTGGAGCGCAACCGCGTCGGCGTCAACTTCAACATCGACGAAGGCGATATCGCCAAGATTCTTTCGATCAACATCATCGGCAATCAGGCTTTTTCTGAAAAGGAGTTGCTGCAGCAGTTTTCGCTGACCACCCCGGGGTGGCTTACCTGGTACACAAAAAGCGACCAGTATTCGAAACAAAAGCTATCGGCCGACTTGGAGGTTATCCGCTCCTATTATTCGAACCGGGGCTACCTTGACTTCAATATCGAATCGACCCAGGTTTCAATTTCGCCTGACAAAAAGGGCATTTACATCACTGTCGGCATAGCAGAGGGAGACCGTTACACCATTTCCGGCGTCAAGGTCAGCGGACAAATGCTTTTGCCCGAAGCAGATGTCCTGGCCCTGATTTCCCTTAAGCCGGGCGACACATTCTCGCGCGAAGCCCTGAACGACAGCGTGAAAAAAATAACCGATCGCCTCGGTGTTGACGGTTACGCCTTCGCCAACGTCAACCCCGTGCCAGAAACAGACAAGGACAAGCGCGAGGTCACTTTTAATTTTCTCATCGATCCCGGTCGAAGGGTTTATGTGCGGCGCATCAACGTTGTTGGCAACACCCGGACACGAGATGAGGTTGTCCGACGCGAACTACGGCAGCTTGAAGCTTCTTATTACGATTCGGAAAAACTGCAGAAATCAAAGCAGCGACTTGACCGCCTTGGCTATTTTGCCGAGGTTGACGTTGAAACTCCGCCGGTTCCGGGAACTACAGATCAGGTGGATGCGACCATAAAGGTGAAAGAGAAATCAACCGGGCAATTTTTGATTGGCGCAGGCTTTTCAAGCTCGGATAAAATTTCGGTGTCGACGTCGGTTTCCCAGGACAATATATTCGGCAGCGGCAAGTCGGTTTCCGCCGCGATCAGCAGCAGCAAGATCAACAAGGTCTACTCACTGTCCCAGACCGACCCGTATTACACCGTCGATGGCGTCGCGCGCGGCTTTGACATCTACACGAGAAGCACAGATAACGCCCAATTGGGTCAGGGTGACTATAAGACGCAAAATACCGGTGGTGGGGTCAGATTTGGCTATCCGCTCAATCAAGATGACCGGGTGTCCTTCGGCCTCGCTATCGACAAAGCCACGGTAACGCTCGGCACTACTAATCCAAATAGCGTTCCAATAAACTATGTCAACTACGTTGCCCAATATGGGTCCGTCCAAAATTCTATTGCCGCCACAGCCGGATGGGGCCGGGACACACGCGACAGCCTTTTATGGCCAACCAAGGGCGAACGGCGCGGGCTGAGTGGCTTGGTGACGCTGCCACCGGGAAATTTGCGCTACTATACTGTCACCTTGGGGGAGCAATACTTTCACACTTTCGCACGTGATTACACGCTGATGCTGTCCGGTGAAATTAGCGTGGGTGGTGGCTATGACAATATCGCCTATCCATTCTTCAAGAATTTTTACGCCGGCGGCATTGGTTCGGTGCGCGGATATCAACAGTCGTCACTGGGGCCACAGGACGCTGCGGGCGCGTTTCTTGGTGGAACCAGGAAGGTTATTGGAACCACCGAACTGCTTTTTCCCGTACCGGGATCCGGACGTGACCGGCAGGTGCGCTTGAGTACTTTCATTGACGGTGGACAGGTCTACGGCGATGGCACAAAAATCACTACGGGCAGTGTTCGCTATGCTGCCGGGGTGGGTGTCTTCTGGAGTTCCCCGATGGGTCCGCTAAAGGTCAATTACTCAAAAGCCTTAAATGACAAGCCGGGTGATAAGCTACAGTCCTTCCAATTCACCTTTGGTCAGGTATTCTGAGGCCGGGTTCTGCAGAGATCAGGAGATGATGTTGAGATTTTTCCAATTACTTGTTTCTATTATTCTTTTCTCGCTTTCTGCCAGCGGTTTTGCCCAGGCAGACGGCAAGATAGGCTACGTCAACATAGACCGCATTCTGCGTGATGCCGCCCCGGCGCAACGTGCGCAGAAGAAAATCGAAGCAGAATTCTCCAAGCGTGATCTGGAAATGCAAAAACTGGCCGAGCAACTCAAACGCCTGCAAGAGCAACTCGAAAAAAATGCCATCACCATGTCAGAGACGGACCGGCGCAACAAGGAACGCGAGTTTAGCGATCTCAACAAGGACTTTCAAAAACGACAACGTGACTTTCGTGATGACCTGAATGCCCGCCGCCAGGAGGAACTGCAAACGGTGCTGGAGCGCGCAAACAGAATGGTCAAACAAATTGCCGAGCAGGAAAAATACGACATTATTTTCCAGGAGGCCGTTTGGAGCAGTCCCCGCATAGACATCACTGACAAGGTGATTCGGGCGCTGGATGACGGCGCCGGTAAATCCGCCGGGAAGTAATGACCAGAGCCTACCGCCTGGCTGAAATCGCCGAGCGATTCGGCGGTGAACTGCTCGGGAACCCGGACGTATTCGTAGACCAGGTTGCAAGCTTGGAGAGTGCGGACTCCAACCACATATCATTTCTCACTCAGCCCAGGTACCGTCGGCTTCTGGCCGCAAGCCGCGCCGGCGCGTTCATACTTCCTTATCCTGAGCGCGACACCGTGAAGAAGCCCCGCATTCTTTGCGACGACCCATACTTGTACTTTGCCAGGGTATCGCTTCTGTTCAATCCACCGGTGGAGGTTCAGCCGGGCATCCATCCCACTGCCGTCGTTCACCCGGGGGCCATCATATCCGGTGACGCGCAATTGGCAGCGGGATGTTATATCGGCGCCGACGCACGCATTGATGCAGGAACGTTGATTGGAGTCGGCAGCATAATTGGCGACAAGGTGCACATTGGCGCCGATACCCGCCTGTACGCACGCGTTACGGTCTACCATGGCTGCCAGATCGGCCAGAGAGGGTTGTTTCACGCCGGTGCCGTCGTAGGGTCCGATGGCTTCGGACTTGCACGTGCGGAAGGGAAGTGGCTGAAAATTCCACAAATCGGATCCGTTCGCATCGGCGATGATGTGGAAATCGGAGCCAATACCACCATAGACCGCGGCGCCCTTGATGACACCGTAATCGAAGATGGCGTCAAGTTGGACAACCAGATCCAGGTCGGTCACAACGTGCGCATTGGCGCACACAGCGCAATAGCCGGGTGCGTCGGCATAGCGGGCAGCGCAAACATCGGCAGGTATTGCACGATTGGCGGCGCGGCCATGATCCTGGGGCATCTTAGCATTGCCGATTACGTCAGTATTTCGCCGGGAACTATGGTGATCAAATCCATAAATAAACCGGGAAAGTATACGGGGTCTTTCCCGCTCGACGATCACCAGAACTGGTTGCGCAATGCCGCGCACCTGCGGGGCTTGCACAAAATGGCAGATCGCATTTCTGCCCTCGAAAAAAAGGAGAGCAGCAAGTGAATTCTATGGAAATCGGCGCAATTCTCGAGCACCTGCCACACCGCTACCCGCTGCTTCTTGTCGACCGGGTGATTGAATGCGAACCTGGGAAGAGCATCGTTGCGTTGAAAAATGTGACTATTAACGAACCTTTTTTTGCCGGCCATTTCCCCCACCACCCGGTAATGCCCGGCGTGCTCATCATCGAAGCACTGGCTCAGGCGGCAGCCTTGCTGTCCTTCCGGACACTGGACACCAAGCCTGATGCCAAGTCAGTCATCTATTTTGTCGGCATAGACGAGGCGCGATTCAAGCGGCCGGTCGTTCCGGGTGACCAGTTGATGCTGCATGTTTCCATTGACCGCATTGTTCGCGGTATCTGGAAGTACACTGCAGAGGCGCGCGTAGGCGATGCCGTCGCGGCACAAGCCAAGCTGATGTGCACCAACCGGTCTTTGTGATCTGCACAGTGAAGCATTTTCTCGAAGACCCGACGATAACCGAATATTCGCCTCGCAGAGCCATGGCGAAATGAGCATCCATTCCAGTGCCATTGTTCATCCCGGAGCGAAACTCGCGTCTGATGTCGTCGTTGGTCCTTACGCGGTCATTGGCGACAACGTAGAGATTGGCAGGGGAAGCACTGTCGGGCCCCATGTCGTCATCGAGGGACCGACCAGGATTGGAACTGAAAACAGAATTTTTCAGTTTTCATCGATCGGAGCGGCCCCACAGGACAAAAAATACCGGAATGAGCCGACGGCACTTGAAATCGGTGACCGTAATGTAATCCGTGAGTTCTGCACATTGAACAGGGGAACCATACAGGACGCCGGTGTTACGCGGGTCGGCAACGATAACTGGATTATGGCCTATGTCCATTTTGCCCACGATTGCCAGATCGGTAGTCATACAATTTTTGCCAATAACGCCCAACTGGCCGGACATGTGCACGTTGGGGATCACGCCATTCTCGGCGGATTTACCGGCGCGCACCAATACGTCAGGATAGGCGCTCATAGCATCACCGCCGTAGGTACGGTCCTCCTGAAGGATTTGCCGCCCTATGTGACGGCGGCAGGCAATACGGCGAGGCCCCACGGTATCAACGCCGAAGGACTGAAACGCCGCGGATTCACGCCGGATGCCATTACAGCCATAAGGCGTGCTTACAAGGTCTTATACCGATCCGGCCTGACCTTGGAGGAGGCAAGACAGGAATTGGCCAGGCAGGCGGAGCAGCATGCCGAGCTTCGTCCGTTCATTGACTTTATCGCGCAGTCCAGTCGCGGCCTGATCCGCTGACTCAATGGGTGATCGTTTATTGATTGCCATGGTCGCAGGCGAGGCATCCGGCGACTTGCTCGGATCCCACCTCATCAAGGCACTCAAGACCCAGTTTCCCCAAGCTGAGTTCACGGGAATAGGCGGCCCGAAAATGGAAGCAGAGGGCTTGCGAAGCCTCTTCCCCATGGAAAAGCTTGCTATCCGGGGCTATATAGAGGTACTGCGGCATTACCTTGAAATTGCCGCTATCCGACGGAAGCTTGCACGCAGTCTCCTACGCTCAAAGCCCGATATCTTCATAGGCATTGACGCTCCGGATTTTAATCTCGGACTTGAGCGAGGCCTGAAATCAGCGGGCATCCTCACGGTGCATTACGTCAGCCCGTCCATATGGGCATGGCGGGGCAACCGAATCAAAACAATTGCCAAATCCGCAGACCACATGCTCGTACTCTTCCCTTTTGAAGCCGAGCTCTACAGGGACGCGGGAATAGGTGTGACCTTTGTCGGCCACCCGCTGGGCGACATTATTCCCGAGCATGACCAGACTGAAGAAATGCGTGTGCTGCTGAAAGTTCCAGCGGGCTGCAAGATTGTCACGCTCATGCCCGGAAGCCGACAAACCGAGCTTGCGCACATGGGCAGACTGTTTGCCGAAACGGCGAAGGCGGTGCTGAAACTCTTTCCTAACGTTCACTTTCTTGTGCCATTGCTGAGTCGTGAAACGCGATCCCAATTCGACCAGGCCTTGTACGATGCCCGGGCAACCGACCTGCCCCTCACGGTCCTTTTCGGCCACGGCAGGGACGCGCTGGCAGCCAGCGACGTTGCGCTTATCGCCAGCGGCACCGCAACCCTTGAAGCGGCATTGCTGCGCAAGCCGATGGTCATCACTTACCATATGAACCGACTCACCTTTAAGTTGATGTCGAAGCTACACTATCAGCCGTGGGTGGGCTTGCCCAACGTCCTGTCCGGCGAGTTCATAGTGCCCGAGTTTTTGCAGGATGAGGCCACTCCGGAGAACCTGTCACAGGCCCTGGTAAACCTGTTACGCGACCCGGTTGTGACAAGACGCCTGCCCGAGCGACTGGCGCTTTTGCACGGGGCATTGCGGCAAGGCACCGCGCAACGCGCCGTAGCGGCCATACGCCAATTGATCGGATCAAAAGCGGCAGCATGAATTCTTTTGATCTTGTCTGCGGGGTCGATGAGGCGGGCAGGGGGCCTCTGGCCGGGCCCGTGTTTGCCGCAGCCGTGATTCTCGATTCACGACATTGCATCACCGGCCTGGCCGACTCCAAAACCCTGAGCGCGGCAAAGCGCGAAAAGCTGGCGATTGAGATTCGCAGGGACGCTGTTTCCTGGGCCATCGCATCCGCGTCGGTCGAGGAGATTGACCGCCTTAATATTCTTCGCGCAAGCCTCCTGGCCATGCGGCGGGCGGTGGAAGCATTGCACGTACGCCCGTCCGCAATCCTGGTAGATGGACTTTACTGCCCTGATGTCGAAATGCCCGCCAAGGCCGTCGTGAAGGGTGATCGAACAGTCGCGGCCATTTCCGCCGCGTCAATTCTGGCAAAAACTTCCCGGGATGCGGAAATGCTGAAGCTGCACGATCGCTTTCCCGCTTACGGCCTCGACCGCCACAAAGGCTATCCAACCGCGGCACACCTTGCGGCAATCCAGCAATACGGCATTTGCGAAATTTATCGCAAATCTTTTGCCCCCGTTAAGCGCGTGATGGAACAAGGCTGAAATCTTGAAAGCGCTGCGATCACGTGACAATCCGTTTTACAAATCGCTGCTAAGGCTTGCCGCATCCTCGCGTGCCAGGCGCGAAGCACGCACGACAATACTCGATGGCATCCACCTGTTGGAAGCCTATGCCAGCAGCGGCTTGGCGGCGCAAGCCATCATTGTGCGCGAATCGGTCGCGCAATCTGCAGAGATTGGCCGTCTTGTCGCAAAATGTCCAGCCGGCCATGTCTATTCCTTGAGCGACGGCCTCTATGACGCGGTTGCGCAGGTTGCAAGTCCGGTCGGCATAATGGCCCTGGTTGACACCCCACCGCCGGCCGTCCTCCCCGGGTCGGTTGGTAACGCCCTTTTACTCGAAGAAATTCAGGATCCAGGCAATCTCGGTTCGATTCTGCGCAGCGCGGCGGCGGCGGGAATTTGTGATGTATTCCTGTCAAAAAAATCCATATTCGCCTGGTCGCCCAAGGTGCTGCGCGCGGGAATGGGCGCGCATTTCAGCCTTTCCATTCACGAGGAAGTTGATCTTATCGAGTTGCTAAATCGGCGAGAAGGACTCGCTTTTGCGACCGTCGTCGATAGCACGACGAACATTTACCAGGCCGCGCTGACCGGTCCGGTCGCATGGATTTTTGGCAATGAGGGGGCGGGTGTATCAACTGGTTTGATGCATGCGGCCGATGCTTGCGTCTGTATTCCGATGGCCGGCACGACAGAATCGATCAATGTTGCAGCTGCAGCGGCGGTCTGCCTGTTCGAGCAGGCTCGACAGCGCTTGTCGCGGGGGCAGTAAGCTCCACTGATACGCGGGGCCCCAAAGATGAAGCGGGTCCCTCGATCTAGTAGACGCGCCGCTCCAGTCCGACTTCCTGAAGAATCGTCGTGGAGATTTCCTCAATGGATTTAGTCGTTGAATTGAGCCAGCGTATTCCTTCGCGCCGCATCAGGGACTCGGCTTGCTCAACCTCCCTCCGGCAGTTTGCCAGTAGGGCATATTGGCTGTTTGGCCGCCGCTCCTTCCTGATCTCGGCAAGGCGCTCCGCGACAATCGTCAAACCGAACAGCTTGTTGCGAAAGGGCAGCAGGGAGCTTGGCAGTGTGTCCCGGTCAAAATCGTCCGGGATCAGCGGATAGTTTGCTGCTAGGACGCCAAACTGCAAGGCTAGGTAAAGACTAGTCGGTGTCTTCCCGCTCCGAGAAACCCCGACCAGAATCACGTCAGCCTTGGCCAGTTCGCGATTTGACTGGCCATCATCGTGGGCCAAGGCGAAATTTACGGCTTCTATGCGATGCTGGTATTGCTTTTGATCGGTCGCGCTATGTGATCGACCCATTGTATGGGTTGATTTTTGGCCCAACTCAAGCTCAAGGGGCCCGATAAACGTCTCGAAAAAATCCAGGACCAAGGCATCGGCTGAACGCAGGCTTGCTCTGACCGTTGTATTGACAAGGCTGGTAAAGACAATGGGCCGGCCATTCCCGACCTTGCCGGCCTGTGCAATTCGCTCAAGGGCTGCGCCGGCTTTCTCGGCCGTATCGACAAATGGGATTGTCTCCTGCCTGAACTTGATGTCTTCAAACTGGCTAAGCAGGCTGTGACCGAGCATTTCGGCTGTGATGCCGGTGCCATCGGATATGAAAAATATGGTGCGGTATTTGTCGGGCATGAGCTACCTGAGGACGGTTTTGTGCTGCGCAACAATGGCCAAGTTGGTAAAATATAGTGTTTATACCCGTCCATCAACCCATTCCTTCCGAGAGTCAATCTGATGACGCAGACATCATGTGTAGCGCGCCTGGACCAACTTCGCATGACAGACGTCGAACGCGTGGGCGGAAAGAATGCCTCCCTTGGGGAAATGATCAGCCAATTGGCAAAGGCTGGTATCCGGGTGCCCGGTGGTTTTGCCACTACAGCGCAGGCTTTTCGCGACTTTCTGGCCCAGAGTGGGCTGGACAAGCGTATTGCCGAACGCCTTGGCGCGCTCAATCCCGACGATGTCGAGGCGCTGGCGGCATGCGGGGCGCAGATCCGCCAGTGGATCATCGAAACGCCGTTCCCGAAGGATCTTGAGGCGCACATCGCGACTGCGTACGCGCAGATGATGAAGGAGGCGGGCGGGGAGGTCGCGGTTGCGGTGCGCTCCAGTGCGACCGCCGAGGACATGCCCGATGCCTCGTTCGCCGGGCAGCAGGAAACATTCCTGAATATTCGCGGCATTGCCAACGTCCTTGTGGCGATGAAGCATGTATTCGCCTCGCTTTACAACGATCGTGCCATTTCCTATCGAGTCCACCAGGGTTACGCACATGCCGATGTGGCGTTGTCCGCCGGCGTACAGCGCATGGTTAAGAGCAGTGCAAGCGGCGTCATGTTCACCATGGATACCGAGTCGGGTTTCATGGACGTTGTCTTTATCACCGCTTCCTGGGGCCTTGGCGAGATGGTCGTGCAGGGGGCCGTGAATCCGGATGAGTTCTATGTCCACAAACCCATGCTCAATGCGGGCAAACCGGCACTGATACGCCGCAGCCTGGGCTCTAAGATGAGCAAGATGATTTTTTCCGCGGATGCACAAGCGGGGAAATCCGTCGAAACGGTAGAGGTGACACAAGCCGACCAGGATCGCTTTTGCTTGAGCGATGAGGATGTGCTGGAACTGGCCCGGTTCGCGACAAAAATAGAAGCACATTACGGCCGGCCGATGGATATCGAGTGGGGCAAGGATGAGGGCGACGGCAAGCTTTACATCCTCCAGGCGCGCCCCGAAACCGTCAAATCAAACAAATCCCAGGAGGGACAGGAGCGCTACCGCCTGCTTAGCACCTCGGAGTTGCTCGCCACCGGGCGTGCCATTGGACAGAAAATCGGCAAGGGCAGGGTGCGCATCGTGAAGGACTCGTCAGAAATGTCGCGCGTGAAGGCCGGCGACATTCTTGTCACCGACATGACCGACCCGAACTGGGAGCCGGTCATGAAACGCGCCGCCGCGATTGTCACCAACCGTGGCGGCCGTACATGCCATGCCGCGATTATTGCCCGCGAACTGGGCATTCCGGCAGTCGTCGGCTGCGGCGACGCGACAGAGGCGCTAAAAGACGGCAACGAGGTGACCGTATCCTGCGCCGAAGGCGACACGGGCAACATCTATCGCGGCCTGCTGGAAGTCGAAGTGACATCACAGGTTCGCGGGAAGATGCCCGAGTGCCCGGTGAAAATCACCATGAATATCGGCAACCCCAATCTTGCCTTTGATTTTCAGAGCCTGCCCAATGCCGGCGTCGGACTCGCGAGACTGGAATTTGTCATCAACAACATGATCGCCGTTCACCCGAAAGCGGTACTTGAATACCCGAAACTTCCGGCGGAACTTTCGGCACAGGTTGAGCATGCTGCGCGCGGTTACGCCAGTCCGCGTGATTTTTACGTAGAAAAGCTCACCGAGGGTGTCGCCACGATCGCCGCAGCATTCTGGCCGAAACCCGTGATCGTCCGCCTGTCGGATTTCAAGTCAAACGAATACAAGAAACTCATCGGCGGCAGCCGCTATGAACCGGACGAGGAAAACCCGATGCTGGGTTTCCGCGGCGCCTCGCGCTACATCGCCCCTTCATTCCGGGAGTGTTTCGAAATGGAGTGCCTGGCCATGTTGAAGGTCAGAAACACGCTGGGATTTTCCAACGTCGAGATCATGGTGCCTTTTGTCCGGACGCTGGGCGAATGCCGCCAGGTGATAGACCTCCTGGCCGCCAATGGCCTCAAACGCGGCCAGGACGGCTTGCGGCTGATCATGATGTGTGAACTGCCGACCAATGCAATTCTGGCCGACCGTTTCCTCGAGTTCTTTGACGGGTTTTCCATCGGCTCCAACGACCTTACCCAACTGACACTCGGACTGGACCGTGACTCGGGTCTTGTCGCCGGCGCTTTTGACGAGCGTGACCCTGCGGTATTGGCCATGCTGCACATGGCGATACAGGCCTGCCGCAAGGCCGGAAAATATGTCGGCATTTGCGGCCAGGGCCCGTCGGACCATCCGGATTTTGCCAAATGGCTGGCCGACGAGGGGATAGGCAGCTTGTCGCTTAACCCGGACACGGTTGTCGACACATGGTTGCACCTGGCCAAGCAGGGCAGTGCAGTTCCGGCGAGTTGAAGCAAGGCGATGTGGCCGCCGCAATATTTCCGGCGTCAGTTTTTGGCCTTGGAGCGCACGAGTCTTTGCTTCTCGCGTTCCCAATCGCGCTTTTTCTCATCCTCGCGCCGGTCGTGCTGCTTCTTGCCTTTGGCCAGGCCCACCGAAAGCTTTATGCGCCCCCCCACGTAATGCAGGTCAAGCGGGACCATGGTGTATCCTTGCTGCGCAGTTTTGCCGATGAGTTTTTTGATCTCTTCGGCATGCAGCAGCAATTTGCGCGTTCGCGTCGCCTCGGGACTGATGTGCGTGGACGCGGTCGGCAACGCCCCGATATGCGCACCAATCAGGAAAATTTCCCCATCTCGAACAATGACATAGGCTTCCTTGAGCTGCGCCCTGCCGGCGCGGATGGCTTTCGCTTCCCAGCCCTGGAGAACCAGACCGGCTTCATAGCGATCCTCAATGAAGTAGTCATGGAAAGCCTTTTTGTTCTGCGCAATGCTCATGGCGATTGTTTTACCGGTCTCCGAAAAATGTGCGGCCGGCGCGCTTGGCGGCGAATGACCGGCCTGAATCGCCCCGGGGCAGCACAGCGCTACATTGGGGCAACTTGAATAGAATTGTTGATTTTACAGGTAGGCGATGATCAAGGTCGAACGTTCGGTCCTGGTTGGATTCAGCGCACAGCGCATGTACGCGCTGGTGGAGGACTTTGAGCACTATCCGGAATTTTTGCCCTGGTGCGAATCGGCCCAAGTCGATTCGCGCGAGGGGGGCACAGTTACCGCGACAATCCACCTTAATTATCGCGGCGTTCGGCAGCAGTTCACCACGCGCAACAGCCAACTCCCGCCCGCTTCCATATCCATGAAGTTGGTGAGTGGCCCGTTTCGGGCCCTGGACGGCTTATGGCGTTTCACGTCGCTGACTGACGATGCCTGCAAAATAGAATTCAGTCTGGAGTACCAGTTTTCCAGCGCGTTGCTGGAAAAGCTGGTCGGCCCTGTGTTTAACCACATAGCCAATACCTTTGTTGAAGCATTCGTGACCCGCGCCGAAGCCTTGTACGGGAAATGACGATCAGCGTTGAAGTAGTCTGTGCCTGGCCGGAACGCACAATGCTGCGCAGGATCATGCTGGAAGAGGGGGCCACCGTCGCAGATGCGATTGGTTTGATCGGTGCATGCGGAGAACTTCCTGAACCCGATCAACTTGCCGATCGTGTTGGTATCTTTGGAAAAGTAGTTGACGTGCGGCGTCGCTTAATGAACGGTGACCGCATCGAACTCTACCGTCGCCTGCTGGCAGACCCGAAGGAAATCAGGCGTTCACGCGCGAAAAAACGCTAGTTGCCTAATTGCAGAAGGTGCTGACTTGTTGCCGCGCCTTGGCGAGTTCAGCCTGCACCTGCTTGTCGTCAAGAAAATACCTCTCGCCTTTCGCGTCTTGACGGGCCTGGCGGCCGCCAGATTCCAGGGTGATCACGTTGTTTTTTGAGTTGGTACAGTTTTCCTGCTTTTGGGTTTCCAGAGCGAGTTTTTCCTGCGTCTTTTTTTGTCCATCTTCCTCGTCCTGTTTGCGCTTGCGGAAGGCCTGCTCCTGTTCCGCCGCTGTCAGGGGGTTTGTTGACTTGGCCGCAGCAGCGGCTTTGGTGT
>CAMAWC010000028.1 GCA_945861875.1 Bordetella parapertussis | reverse complement strand
GCCGGCGCCAAGCCCTTTATCGCCTATGCCATCCTGTGTACCACCGATTACGGCGCCGGCGACGAGGTGATTTACCCCAACCCGGGCTTCCCCATCTACGAGTCGCAAATTCTCGCCCACGGCGCGGTGCCGGTGCCCTTGTATTTGCGCGAGGGGCGCGACTTTGCCTTTGACCCGGCCGAGCTCGAGGCGAAGATTACGCCGAAGACAAAACTGCTGATTCTCAACTCGCCGCACAATCCCACCGGCGGCAGCCTTACGCCGGCCGACTTCGAGGCCATTGCCGCCATCCTGCGGCGCCATCCACAGGTCTGGGTCTATGCCGACGAAATTTATTCGCGGCTGGTCTACCAGGGCAAATTCGCCTCGATCGCATCGCTGCCCGGCATGTACGAGCGCACCATCATTTCCGACGGCGCGTCCAAGACATGGGCGATGACCGGGTGGCGCATCGGCTTTGCCTCCAACCCGGTGCTCGCGCCGCATTTTGTGCGCTGGGTCACCAACACCGATTCCTGCGCGTCACAAATCAGCCAGTGGGCGGCGGTCGAAGCCCTTAACGGCCCGCAGGTCGAGGCGGAAAAAATGCGCCAGTCCTTTCTTGACCGGCGCGACCTCATCGTCGGCCTGCTCAACAGCGTGCCCGGCATCGCCTGCCGCACGCCGGGCGGGGCGTTTTACGCCTGGCCCAATGTCACCGAGGCCTGCCGTATGGTCGGCGCCAAGGACTCGGAGGAATTCAGGAAGCGCCTGCTCAACGAGGCCGGCGTGGCGGTGCTCGCCGATATCCACTTTGGCGCGCGTGTGCCCGACGAGGGCCAGCACATCCGCTTTTCCTATGCCGCCTCGCCCGATGCGATTCGCAACGGCGTGGCGCGCATTGCGGAATTCATCCGCAAGAACACCAGACCCGCTGGGTGAGCGGTGGCGCAAATGTGGAAGCCCAGCGTCACCGTCGCCGCGGTCATCGAGCGCGAGGGCAGGTTTTTACTGGTTGAGGAAGCGGAGCCGGACGGCCGCCGCGTGTACAACCAGCCCGCCGGGCACTGGGAGCCGGGCGAAACACTGGTCGAGGCCTGCGCCCGCGAGGCGCTGGAGGAAACCGCCTGGCGCTGCGCGCCGCGGCACCTGGTCGGCATATATCGCTGGCACTATGCGCCGGCGGACAACACCTTTTTACGTTTTACCTTTGCCTGTGAGGCATTAGGGCAGGACCATTCACGTCAACTGGACAAGGAAATCCTGCGTGCGCTATGGCTGACCGTCGATGAAATCCGCGCGCTCACGCCATCACACCGCAGTCCGCTGGTGATGCTTAGCATCGATGACTACCTCGCCGGGCGGCGCTGGCCGCTCGAGGTGATCACCCATGTTGACTGAATGCATCGTCGTCGGCATGTCCGGCGGTGCGGCCTGTCGCGACAAGAGGCACGGCCTTGCATGGCACCTGCTTGGGGAGAGACAGAATAGCCTTCGTCCCCCCCGTCATTCCCGCGAATGCGGGAATCCATGGGGTTGGGTTCGTACCGCAGCGACGAACCCCATGGATTCCGGGTTCCGCTACGCGGCCCCGGAATGACAGGAGTTATCTTAAGCAAGAGCCATTCAGCACGGCCCCCTTGCTTACCGCACCCCATGCCAGAAGAATAGGAATATGAACTCGCCCGGTCCATCTGCTGCCAAGGAACGCATCGTCGTCGGCATGTCCGGAGGAGTGGACTCTTCCGTCGCCGCCTTGCTGCTCAAGCAACAGGGCTTCGACGTCGTCGGCCTGTTCATGAAGAACTGGGAGGACGACGATGATGATGAATACTGCTCGACGCGGCAGGACTTGATTGACGTTGCTTCGGTAGCCGATGTCATCGGCATCGAGCTGGAGGTGGTGAATTTTTCCGCCGAATACAAGGACCGGGTGTTTGCCGACTTCCTGCGCGAGTATGCCGCCGGGCGCACGCCCAACCCGGACGTGTTGTGCAACGCCGAGATCAAGTTCAAGGCCTTTCTCGATCACGCCATGAAGCTGGGTGGCAGCCGCATCGCCACCGGCCACTACGCGCGCGTGCGCGAGCGCGTAGGCCGCTTTGAGTTGCTCAAGGCCACGGACGGCAGCAAGGACCAGAGTTATTTCCTGCACCGGCTTAACCAGGCGCAACTGGCCCGTACGCTGTTTCCGCTGGGCGAAATACGCAAGACCGAGGTGCGCCGCATGGCCGAGGCGGCGGGGCTGCACAACTTTGCCAAAAAGGACTCGACCGGCATCTGTTTTATCGGCGAGCGGCCGTTCCGCGAATTTCTCAACCGTTACCTGCCCAAGGCGCCGGGGGCGATGAAGACGCCGCAGGGCAGGGTTGTCGGCGAACACATCGGGCTGGCCTTTTACACCATCGGGCAGAGGAAGGGCATCGGCCTTGGCGGTGACAAGGACGGCGGCGGCGAGCCGTGGTATGTCGCGGCAAAGGACATGGCGCGGAATGAGCTTGTCGTCGTGCAGGGACACGACCATCCGCTCCTGCTCAAGTCCAGCCTGACCGCGGCCGATTTGTCCTGGGTGGCGGGCGAGGCGCCCGATAGCGCTCCCAACAGCGCGCCCGACTACGCCGCCAAGACGCGCTACCGCCAGGCCGACGCCGCCTGCCGCATCGCACCGGTGTCGGGCGGCCAATGCGATATGGAATTCGACGTGCCGCAATGGGCGGTCACGCCGGGGCAGTCGGCGGTGCTGTACCAGGGGGAGGTTTGCCTCGGCGGGGGAATCATTCATTAGCCCGCGCGACCGCGCAAAAAAAGGGCCGCAAGCGCGGCCCTTTTTATTTTGCTGCGGACTGGTCAGTCCTTGTAGCCTTCGACCTCGATCCACAGCTTGATCTCGTCGCCCACGGCGGGGAGGCCGTATTTCATGCCGAAGTCCGAGCGTTTGAAAACCCCTTGCGCATTGGCACCGCACATCGCGCGCTTGCTGACTGGATGCGGGCCGCACTTCCATCCCTCTACCGTCAGGGTCAGCGGCTTGGTTACCCCCAGCAGGGTCAAGTTGCCTTCGACGCTGGTGACGTTGTCGCCGTTGAATTTCACGGTGCCGGCCTTGTAGGTCATGGTCGGGAATTCGGCGACGTTGAAAAAGTCGGCCGAGCGCAGGTGCTCGTCGCGCGCGCGCGGACGGCTGCCCTTTTCGTTGTCACCGGTGCTGATCGAAGTGGTCTGTACCGTCAGATCGAGCGAGCCGGTTTTGGCGGCGGTGTCGATGGTGAATTTTCCGGCGTTCTTGTCAAAACGACCGCGCATTTTCGAGTAACCAAGGTGGTCGACTTCGAAATTCGGGTAAGTGTGGTAGGGATCAAGGGTATAGGACTCGGGTGCGGCCACCGCGGTGAGCGGCAGAGCGAGGGCAACAAGGGCAACGGTGAACTTGGACGTGCAAACTCCTCAGGGTCGTTGGAAAAAAGGCATCAACCCGGACTACCGCGCGCGGCGGTCCAGATCAGGTAAAACGCCGCCATCGCTGGCAGCATGGAACAAACTGAAATGACGATGGACTGCAGCCACACCGGCATTTTTTCAGGCAACGGGACGCGCGCGGCCAGCGGAACGAGGACCAGCAGCGCGAACGCATACCAGGGCATGGATGCGAGCAGCATGGCCGCCGCACCGAACAACCCGGTCAGCAGCGCCGCGCTGAGGGTGAAGGTCGCGCCGGCGGCAAGCCCGCGGCCGAGCATCATTTGCAGCAGCAGGAACGCGCCGCAGGCCGCGCCGACGGCGACGCCGTACTGGCCGTAAAGCGCGGAGGCGGCGAGCACGGCGCAGATACCCGAGCCAAGTCCCAGGGCGAGGCCGGCAGAGGCCGCGCGCACCGGCTTGCCGCCCAGGCTGACGGTGAGGGCGACGATCAGGCCGGTGGCGGCCGAGACTATGGCGCCGAGGCGAATGGCCTCGGCAAGTTCCTTTTGCACCAGCACCGACCAGAACACCCAGACCGCGGCAAGGGCCGCGAGCACCGCCAGGACGATGTAACTGCGGCGATTGGACTTGAGGACCAGGTCGACAATCATGCCAATCAGCGGTGCGAGCAGGCCGAGCAGGACGATCTTGCGCGTCGCCGTGAGCGGCGTGAAATTAAAGCCGCTGATCAGGGCCACGGCGGTGGCGAAGCCGGCCACCACGGCAAGTCCGCCAAGGCGGGCGCGATAGAGCAGGGCCGCCGTAAGCAGTCCGGCAATGAAAGGTGCGGCGGCGGCTTGTACGGCGGGATGATTGAGCAGATCGTTCATGGGTTCGGTGGCGTGGCGGCGCGTCGGGCCGGGTGTCGATCAATGGCAAACAGCCGGAACAGCCCGACTATTCCCTCGGCGCGGTGTCTATAAATGAGGGCCGTTCGTTCAGTTTTTCAAGATGGCGCGACAGGTTGGGGTATTGGTTTTTCCAGCCCAGGGCGGCATAGCGGAAGTCCAGCCAGCCGAGGCAGGCGCCTACTGCGATATCAGCGAGTGAAAACGCACTGCCCGAGCACCAGGGCTTGTCACCCAGTTGCCCGTCCATGGCCTCGAGGCCGCGTGACAACTTGCCCATCTGGCGGTCGATCCAGGCCTGGCTTTTTTCACCGGCTTTGCGCGCATTTTCCAGCCGCGCGAGCACGCCGGCGTCGAGCACACCGTCGGCGATGGCTTCCCAGCGCTTGACGTCGATGCGGTCGCGGCTGTCCGCGGGTATCAGTTTGCCGATGGGCGACACGGTGTCCAGAAATTCAACGATGACGCGCGAATCGAACAGCGTGGAGCCGTCATCGAGCACCAGCGCGGGAATCTTGCCCAGCGGATTGAACGCGGGCACCTTGCTGTCGGGGCTGAAGACGCTGGCGAGTTCCATCTCATAGTCGATGCGCTTTTCGGCGGCAAATATGCGTACTTTGCGCGCAAACGGGCTGGCGTTGGAACCGATCAGTTTCATCATGGAATGGGGCGGCTGGGTGTCGGGGCCGGACGGGTGCGGCCCGGGCGTTGACGGTGTCAAACGCGGCGCGGATTGTATCACGGGCATTGCGCCAAATGACCCGCCTGCCGGTGTGGATTCAGCCGCCGGCGCAGTCGGTGCGACCGCTGCTTGCGCGACTGCTTCGGGCAGGCGGAAGCGGGTAAAATGGCCTTTTCCCGCGCCATTGCCCAGCATGCCAACTCCGCTTACCGCTCTGTCCCCGCTTGACGGACGCTACCACGGCCAACTCGACGCGCTGCGTCCGCATTGCAGCGAGTTTGCGCTCATCCGCTGCCGCGTCGAGGTCGAGATCCGCTGGTTGCTGGCGCTGGCCAAAGAGCGGCGCCTTGCTGAAATCGGCCCGTTTTCGCTCAAGACGCAGCGCCAGCTTGCCGCGGTGCTCGCGGACTTCAGCGAAAAAGATGCGGCGCGGGTGAAGGAGATCGAGCGCCGCACCAACCACGACGTCAAGGCCATCGAATACTGGCTGCGCGAGCGGCTTGAGGGCAAGTGTGGCGCGGGCGAGGCGGCCAAGGTGGCGGCCTTCATCCACTTTGCCTGCACCTCGGAAGACATCAACAACCTCGCCTATGCACTGATGCTCGATCGCGCGCGCCGCGAGGTGATGCAGCCGGCGCTCGCCCGCATCATCGAAAAACTGCGCGCCCTGGCGCGCGCCCTGGCGCGCCAGCCCATGCTCTCGCGTACCCACGGCCAGCCGGCATCGCCGACCACCATGGGCAAGGAACTCGCCAATGTCGTGCACCGGCTGCGCCGCGCCCACGCGGTTATCGGCAAAATCCGCCTGCAGGGCAAGATCAACGGCGCGGTTGGAAATTACAACGCCCACCTGTCGGCCTACCCGGACTTCGACTGGGAGCGTTTTGCGCAACGCTTTGTCGAATCCCTCGGCCTGGAGTTCAACGCGTACACCATCCAGATCGAGCCGCACGACAGCCTCGCCGAGTTGTTTGACGCGATCGCCCGCAGCAATACCATACTCATCGATTTTGACCGCGACATCTGGGGTTATATTTCCCTCGGCTATTTCAAGCAAAGCCCGAAGGAGGGCGAGATCGGATCGTCGACCATGCCGCACAAGGTCAATCCCATCGATTTCGAGAATTCCGAGGGCAACCTGGGCCTCGCCAATGCGCTGCTGCGCCACCTTTCCGAAAAGCTGCCGATATCGCGCTGGCAGCGCGACCTGACCGACTCGACGGTGTTGCGCAACGTCGGCGTGGCGCTGGGCCACAGCCTGCTTGCCTATGCATCGTGCATGAAGGGTCTGGACAAGCTCGAAGCCAACCCGGCGCGCATGAACGAGGACCTTGACGCCAACTGGGAGGTCCTGGCCGAACCGATACAGACGGTGATGCGCCGCTACGGCATCGCCGACGCCTACGAGCAACTGAAGGAGCTGACCCGCGGCAAGGGCATCACGCGCGAAGCACTGAAGGTGTTTGTCAGCGGCCTTGCCATTCCCGCAGCGTCGAAGGCGCAACTGCTCAAACTCACGCCGGCGCGCTATACCGGCAAAGCGGCCGAGCTGGCGCGCAGGATATAGGGAAACACTGAACAAGTCCTTATTTCGTCGTTCCCGCGAAAGCGGGAACCCATTTTGACTCATCGAATCCAGAATTTACGTCAAGGTGGATTCCCGCTTTCGCGGGAATGACGGACTTGTTCAGTGTTTCCCCTAGGCTGGCGATGGATTTATTTTGCTTCGTTTGGCAGCGGTGCCAGCGTGCGCAGGTAGGCGATCAGCGCGGCAAGGTCGGGCGGCGTCAGTTTGCTGGTGGTGTTGGTAACCACCTCGCCCATGGCCTCGGCGGTCACATCGCCGTCCGGCGCGAGACCGGAGAGCAGGAACTCCTGCAAGTCCTTGTTATTCCACTTTTTCAGGCCTGTCGGCGTGAGGTTGGCGACGTTCTTGCCCTCCGGCCCCTTGCCGCCGGCAAGAAAGCGATCCTTGTTGGGGCCGCCCATGAAATTGCGCGGGGTATGGCATTCGCCGCAATGGCCCAGCGCCTGCACCAGGTAGGCGCCGCGGTTGACCACAGCGCTTGCCTGGGCATTGTCGGCAAATACGCCCGGAGTGAAGAACAGCCATTTCCAGACGGTCACCGGAAAGCGAAAACCGAAGGGGAACTTCAGTTCATGCGCCTGGCTGGCCTGGGTGCTGGGCGGCAGCGAGCGCAAATAGGCCCACAGGTCGCGCAGGTCGGCGTCCTTGATTTTGGTGAACGAAGGATAGGGGAAAGCGGGGAAATAATTGGCGCCGTCGGGGCGCTCGCCGTGGCGCATGGCGCGGACGAATTGTGCCTCGGTCCAGCCGCCGATCCCGGCGGTCGGGTGGGGGGTGATGTTGGGGCCGTAAAAAGTGCCAAAGGGGGTTTTCAGTGCGCGTCCGCCGGCGAAGGGCGCGGCGTCCTTTTTCTCGGCGGTGTGGCAGCCAAGGCATCCCCCGGCTTTGATCAGGTACTCGCCGCGGGCCACTTCCGGCGCCACGGCGGGCGTTGCCGCCGCCGTTGCTGCGGCGGGCTTGGAAGGCGCCTGGGCCTGGGCAAGCGCATGACTGGAAATCAAGACGATTGCGGCTGCCAGTACGGCCGTGCGCGTCAGTTCAACTATGCGTGTGTGCTTGGGGATGGGCTGCATGGGTTCGGTCACCTGGTGGCGTGAGCGGCAATTCTAGCAAGATGCAATTCGGCGCGTATAAATTCGGCGCCCACAAATGAACAGCCCCGCCGTAGCGGGGCTGTCATTGACCTGCTTGAACGCTTTAGGACTTGGCGCGGAAGTTCTCGTGGCAACCACCGCAGGTCTTGCCGACGGCGCCGGCAGCAGCCTTGATGTCCGCCTCGTTGCCGCCTTTTGCCGCAGCGGCCAACTTGTCGACTGCAGCCTGGAAATTGTCGCCGGCTTCCTTGAACTTGCCCGCATCGGAGAAAACGGCCGGCAGGGCGGCGCTTTTCTCTCCTGAAGTGCTCGCGTCGAAGCCGTCCCATGGCAGCTTGCTCAACACTTCGAGGTAACCGGCGTTGCGCGCGGCTACGGCGGCGTTGAACGGCACCCGGCCGGCGGCCATGCCACCGAGGGGGCCAAAATACTTGGCGATCAACGTCATGCCGGCCTGGCGCTGCTTCACCAATACGTCTGGTTTGGCTTGCGCGAAGGCGTTGGCGGTGACCACGCTGCCCAGCGTGAACGCGAGGCCTGCAAAAAACATCTTTTTATTCATAAACTTCTCCTAAAAGTTGATTAACTGAGGCTGCTCTTGCGGCGGCGCGTTTCCCGCACAACTACGATAACAGCCATGATGTCCGATTTATTCCACGACCTATTCCACTTCCTATTCCATGTCCTGTGAAGGACGTCCACACTTACACTACGGCTTCATCTTTCTTCGCCTGGATCGGCTTGACCAGGTCTTCGCGTGTCACGCCGAACCAGCGTACCAGCGGCGCCATGACCAGCACCGAGGAGTAGATGCCGAACAGGATGCCGATGGTCAGGGCAAGGGCGAAATAATGCAGTGCCGGACCGCCGAAAATGAGCATCGAAGTGACCATCATTTGCGTGCTGCCGTGGGTGATGATGGTGCGCGACATGGTGCTGGTGATGGCATTGTCAATCACATGCTCCACCGACGCCTTGCGCATTTTACGGAAGTTTTCACGGATCCGGTCGGCGATGACCACCGATTCGTTGACCGAGTAGCCGAGCACCGCGAGCACGGCGGCGAGCACCGGCAGGGAAAACTCCCACTGGAACAGCGCAAAAAATCCGAGAATGATGACCACATCGTGCAGGTTGGCGATGATCGCCGCGACACCGAACTTCCACTCGAAGCGCAACGCCAGGTAGAGCACGATGCCCAGGCAGGTGATGAGCAGCGCGAGGGCGCCGTTTTCCGCCAGTTCGCGCCCGACCTGCGGGCCGACGAATTCGACGCGGACGATTTGCGCGTTCGGGCCGGCGCCCGCGAGAACCTCTTTTGCGAACTTGGCCGAATCGAGCTTGCCCTCCGAGCTGATGGAAGGCGCGGCGGCGTCCTTGAGCGCGAGGCGGACCATCACGTCGCGCGAGCTGCCGAATTTTTGTACATGCGGTTCGGTGACGCCCGATTTGAGCAATGCGCCGCGGATCTTTTCCAGGTCGGGCGCCTCGTCGTAGCGCGCCTCGATCACCACGCCGCCGGTGAACTCGATCGACAGGTTCAGCCCCTTGGTGGCAAGAAAGGCACATGCGGCGAAAAAGGTGAGCAACGAAATAACGTTGAACACCAGCGCATGGCGCATGAAGGGGATGTCTTTGCGGATCTTGAAGAATTCCATGGCTTTTAGATGGTGAAAAGTGAAAGGTGAAAGGTGAAGAGGTCCAGCCCCGGCGCCTTTGCTTATTTCACTTTTTCACTCATTCACTCCTTCACTTGTGTTTGGTTATTTCCACGACGTATTGCCGATCGCCAGCGTGTCGATCTTGCGGCGCGAACCGTAAGCCAGGTTGACCAGCGCCCGCGAAATCACCACCGACGAAAAGATCGAGGTGAGAATGCCCAGGCAGTGCACCACGGCAAACCCGCGCACCGGGCCGGAGCCGAATATCAGCAGCGCCAGGCCGGCGATCATGGTCGTCACGTTGGAATCCAGGATGGTGCCAAAGGCGCGTTCGTATCCGGCATGGATGGCCGCCTGCGGCGTCGCGCCGTTCCTCAGCTCCTCGCGGATGCGCTCGTTGATCAGCACGTTGGCGTCAATGGCCATACCCAGGGTCAGCGCGATGGCGGCGATACCCGGCAGGGTCAGCGTCGCCTGCAGCAGCGACAAGAGGGCGATCAGCATCAGCACGTTGGCGCACAGCGCCAGGGCCGAGAAAAGGCCGAACAGGGCGTAATAGACGACGATAAAAAGCGACAGTGCGGCAAAGCCGTAGAGCGTCGAGTCAAAGCCCTTCTTGATGTTCTCCGCGCCAAGGCTGGGGCCGACAGTGCGCTCCTCGATGATTTCCATCGGCGCGGCGAGCGAGCCGGCGCGCAGCAGCAGCGCGGTGTCGTTGGCTTCGGTCGTGCTCATGCGGCCGGTGATTTGCACGCGCCCGCCGCCGATTTCGGAACGGATGACCGGTGCCGTGACCACCTCGCCGCGGCCTTTTTCGATGAGCAGGATGGCCATGCGCTTGCCGATACTTTCGCGCGTGACTTCCTTGAATATGCGCGCGCCGGTGGCATCGAGCGTGAGGTGCACCGCCGCTTCCTGGGTCTGGTTGTCGAACCCAGGCTGCGCGTCGGTCAGCCGGTCGCCGGTGAGCACCACCTGTTTTTTCACCAATATCGGCGAGCCGCCGCGTTCGACATAGTATTCATCGCCGAACGGGATTTGTCCCTGCGCCGCCGCGGCGAGGGCGGTCGGGTTCATGTTGTCCTCGTCGACCATGCGGATCTCAAGGGTCGCGGTGCGACCGAGGATTTCCTTTGCCTTTGCGGTGTCCTGCACGCCGGGCAGCTGCACGACGACGCGGTCGGCGCCCTGCTGCTGGATCACCGGCTCGGCCACGCCCAGCTCGTTGATGCGGTTGTGCAGGGTGGTGATGTTTTGCTTGATCGCCAGTTCCTGGGTGCGTTTTTGCGCCTCTGGCCTGATCACCGCGGTGAGGCGGAACTCGCTGTCGGACTGGGTTTCGCTGATGAGCAGGTCGGGCAACTGGTCTTCGATCAGCTTGCGCGCCTTGGCGCGCGTTTCGACGTCGCGAAAACGCACCGTGACCACTTGGCCCTCGCGGCTGATGCCGGTGTGCCTTATGGTCTTGTCGCGCAACTGCGTACGGATGTCGCCGGCGAGGCTTTCCAGGCGCTTTGTCAGCGCCGCCTTCATGTCCACCTGCAACAGGAAATGCACGCCGCCGCGCAGGTCCAGCCCGAGGTACATCGGCAGGGCGTGTATGCCGGTCAGCCAGGCGGGCGAGGCAGAGAGCAGGTTGAGCGCCACCGTATACGAGGGGTTGCTCGCATCCGGATTCATCGCCTGTACCAGCGCGTCCTTGGCCTTCAACTGGGTGTCGGTGTCGGCGAGCCGCACCTTGACGCCCGAGGTGTCGAGGAAAATGCCGCTATAGGGGATAGCGGATTTTTTCAGCGTCTCTTCGACGCGGTCCAGAACCGCGCTGTCCACCTTGATGGTGGCGCGCGCCGATGACACCTGCACCGCCGGAGACTCGCCGAAAAAATTCGGCAGGGTATAGAGCAGTCCGAGCACCAGCGCGGTGGCAACGGTGACATAGACCCAGATGGGATATCGGTTCATGGGAACTCAGGGAATGGGGAATGGGGAATGGAAAATTGTGAAAGCGGTTCCGGCGCAGCCGGACGATTCACCATTTGCCTTTTACCATTCACTAGATGGATTTAATGGTGCCCTTGGGCAGCAGGGTCTGTACGGCGGACTTTTGCAGGCTGATTTCGGTGCCCGCGGCGATTTCGAGGGTGATGTAGGCGTCGCCGGTCTTGGTGATCTTGCCCAGCAGGCCGCCGGCGGTGATGACTTCATCGCCCTTTTGCAGCGCCTCGGTCATCGCCTTCAACTCCTTGGCGCGCTTCATTTGCGGGCGGATCAGCATGAAGTAGAGCAACACAAACATCAATACGATGGGCAGGAGGCCAAGAAAGCCTGATTCGCCGCCGGCAGCGGCAGCCTGAGCATGGGCAGAGGATATGAGCACGGTTAATTCTCCAAAAAGCTTCTAAATAAACAGGCGATTATACCAGCTATCCCCGGCTGCGCTGGGGCGGTGAAGGCGTGAAAAGCAAGGTGAAGGAGTGACAAAACCGTTGCAAAGCGGCGCAGGTAAGTTATTGGGTCGCTTTGGATTTTGACCTTGTCACTCCTTCACTCCTTCACTTTTCACCTTTTTCTTCACTGTTTTTAGTGCGTTCCTCGTGAAATCTGGCGACATAGTCCGCCAGGCGGCCAGCCACGATGGCTTCGCGCAGTTCGCGCATCAGCGTCTGGTAATAGAACAGGTTGTGCAGCGTGTTGAGCTTGGCACCGAGGATTTCGTTGACCTTTTGCAGGTGGTGCAGGTAGGCGCGGCTGAAATTGCGGCAGGTATGGCAGTCGCAGGTCGGGTCGAGCGGTCCGGTGTCGGCGCGATAGCGGGCGTTGCGCAGCTTGATGTCGCCGTTGCGCGTGAACAGCCAGCCATTGCGGGCATTGCGCGTGGGCATGACGCAGTCGAACATGTCGATGCCGGCGCTGACCGCCTCGACGATGTCCTCGGGCGTGCCCACGCCCATCAGGTAGCGCGGCTTGTCCGCGGGCAGTTGCGGTGCGGTGTGGGCGAGGATGCGGCGCATGTCCTCCTTGGGTTCGCCGACCGACAGGCCCCCTATGGCGTATCCGTCAAAGCCTACGTCCTCCAGGCCTGCAAGCGATTCGTCGCGCAAGTCCTCGAACATGCCGCCTTGAACGATGCCAAACAAGGCGTTGGGGTTGCCTTCGTGGGTTTTCTTCGAGCGTTCGGCCCAGCGCAATGACAGGCGCATCGACTCGGCCGCCTGCGTGTGGTCGGCCGGGTAGGGCGTGCATTCGTCGAAAATCATCACGATGTCGGAGTTGAGTACGCGCTGTATGCGCATCGACTCCTCGGGTGTGAGCATCAGCTTGTCGCCGTTCACCGGTGACTGGAATTTCACGCCCTCTTCGGAAATTTTGCGCAACTCACCCAGGCTGAACACCTGGAAGCCGCCCGAGTCGGTGAGGATGGGGCCGTTCCAGCCGATGAAGCCGTGCAGTCCGCCATGCGCGGCTATCACATCAAGGCCGGGGCGCAGCCACAAATGAAAGGTGTTGCCGAGGATGACTTGCGCGCCCAGGGTCTTGAGTTCCTCCGGGCTCATCGCCTTGACCGCGCCGTAGGTGCCCACCGGCATGAACACCGGCGTTTCCACCGTGCCGTGCGCCAGTTGCAGCGTGCCGCGGCGGGCGGCGCCGTCGCTGTTGTGCAGGGTGAATTTCATATGGTGCTTGCCGCGGGGGCGGCACGGTCGATGAGCATGGCGTCGCCATAAGAGAAAAAACGGTAGCGCTCGGCGATCGCATGGGCGTAGGCGCGGCGCACCGCCGCGACGCCGGCAAACGCGCTGATCAGCATCAGCAGCGTCGAGCGCGGCAGGTGGAAGTTGGTGAGCAGGCGGTCGACGATGCGAAACCGGTAGCCCGGGGTGATGAATAAATCGGTCTGCGCCCGTCCGACTTGCAGCATGCCGCCGGCGGCGGCGGCCTCAAGCGCGCGCAGCGAAGTGGTGCCCACGGCGGTGACGCGCCGGCCTGCGGCGCGCGCGCGCGCGACCGCTTCGGCGGTCAACACCGGGATGTCGTAGTGCTCGCTGTGCATGTGGTGTTTGGACAAATCGTTTTCGCGCACCGGCTGGAAGGTGCCGGCGCCCACGTGCAGCGTGACCCAGGCGAGCTCGACGCCCATGTCGCGCAGGCGCGCGAGCATGGCCTCCTCAAAGTGCAGGCCGGCCGTGGGCGCGGCCACTGCACCGGGTTCGCGCGCATACACGGTCTGGTAGCGCGCTTCATCCTCGCGCTCCGCCGGGTGGGTAATGTAAGGCGGCAGCGGCAGCTTGCCGCTGCGCTCGAGCAGCGTAAACAGGTTTTCATCGCCGTCAAAACGAAGTTTATAGAGCTCGCCGTCGCGCCCCAGCACTTGGGCGCGGGCACCACCGTCAATGAGCAGTTGTGTGCCAGTGCGCGGCGCATGGCTGGCGCGGATATGCGCCAGCGCCTCGTGGTCGCCGAGCACGCGCTCAATCAGCAGTTCGATCCTGCCGCCCGAGGCCTTCTGGCCGTAGAGCCTCGCCTTGATGACGCGTGTGTCATTGAACACAAGCAGGTCACCCGGGGCGAACAGTTGCGGCAGATCGGCAAACATGCGATCAGCCAGGGACTCCCCGGCAAGGCACAACAGGCGGCTGCCGCCGCGCTCGGCTGCCGGGTGTTGCGCGATCAGTTCCGGCGGCAGCTCGTAGGCAAAATCGTCTAATGTCAGGGGCGTGTGCGAAAGCATGGGGGCGCAAGTATAATGCGTCCTCGCTTTTCCTCGGCCGGGATGGTGGAACTGGTAGACGCGCCGGACTCAAAATCCGGTACCTTAAACGGTGTGGGGGTTCAAGTCCCCCTCCCGGCACCAAGACAGGCGAATCTAAGGACTAAGTTTCACCTTGCCTGCCCACATTGGCGGGGCACCCTTCCCAATCGCCGTACTGGAGACCGCCATGGAATGGCTCGCTGATCCCCAGGCTTGGATCGCCCTCGCCACCCTCACGCTGCTCGAGATCGTGCTCGGCGTGGACAACATCATCTTCATCTCCATACTCGTGGGGCGCTTGCCGCCTGAGCAGCGCGACCGCGCGCGGCGCATCGGCCTCGCGCTGGCGATGGGCTCGCGCATTGCCTTGTTGTTGTCACTCGCCTGGATCATGACGCTGACCGAGCCGTTGTTCAGCGTGCTGTCGCAGGTCATTTCCGGCCGCGACATCATCCTGCTCGGAGGCGGCCTGTTCCTGCTGTGGAAAAGCGTCCACGAAATCCACAACAGCCTTGAGGGTGAAGTGGAGCAAGGCGGCGTTGCTGCGGGCGCCGCGACCTTTGGCGGCGTGCTGGTGCAGATCGCCGTGATCGACATCGTTTTTTCGCTCGACTCGGTCATTACCGCGGTCGGCATGGTCAGCCAGGTCGAGGTCATGATCACGGCGATTGTCATTGCCGTGGGGGTGATGATGTTCGCCGCGCGCGCCATCGGCGAATTTGTCGACCGCCATCCGACCATCAAGATGCTGGCCTTGTCCTTCCTGATCCTGGTCGGCGTGGCGCTTATCGGCGAGGGCCTGGGTGTGCACCTGCCCAAGGGCTACATCTACTTCGCCATGGCCTTTTCGGTGGCGGTGGAAATGCTCAACATCCGCATGCGTGCACGCCGTTCCGCGCCGCTGCAGTTGCGCAAACCGCTGGAAAAAAGCCGGGAATAGCCGCCTTGGGTTTCGCGATTCGGCTGACAACAAGCCCTGCGGGCGTGTTGTCAGCCGAATCAGCCCCTGATTTCAGTCCTTGAACGCCTCGACCTGTATCAACAACTTGACGTCGTCGCCGATCACCGGCAGGAAGGCCTTCATGCCGAAGTCCGATCGCTTGAGCTGGCCGGTGAGATTGCCGCCGCACTGGTCCTTTTTGGAACGCGGATGCTGGCCGCAGGCGAAATTGGTGAAGGTGAGCGTGACCGGCTTGGTGACGCCGAGCAGGGTCAGTTCGCCCTCGACCACGGACGGCGCGTCACCCTGGTAGAGGAAGCGGCTGCTCTTGTAGACCATCGTCGGGAACTGCTCGACGTTGAAGAACTCCTTGCCTTTCACGAAACCTTCCATGAAGGCGTGGCCGGTGAGAAACGACGCGGTTTGGATGGTCACTTCCACGCTGCCGTTCCTGGCCGCGTTGTCGAGCATCGCCTTGCCGGCCGACTTGGTGAACGTCGCGATGTAATTGGAAAAACCGTTGTGGTTGATCTCGAGGCGCGGCAGCGTGTGGTCCGGGTCGAGGGTGTAGGACACCGGCGCGGCCTGTGTTGCAGTGGCGAGGGATGCGGCCAGTGTCGCAAGTGCGGCAAAGCCAGGAACGTGTTTCATGTTGCCTCCTGTTGGGTGGGATTATTTTTTGGTCAAAAATACCTTGAACCGGACTGCCACTTCATTGGCGACCACACTGGTATCGGTCCAGATGCCGTCGCCGATCTTAAATTCATTGCGCTTGAGCGGCACGCTGCCCTCGAGAAGGGTCCCGCCGTTCAGCGGCTTTGCCGTAAACGTGGCGGTAACCTCGCGCGTCACCCCTTTGAGGGTGAAGGTTGCGGGCGACTCGAAACGGTCGCCGCCCAGCGCCTTGGCGCCGGCCGCTGTGAACACGGATTTTGGAAACTGTTTGGTATTGAACCATGACGCGCCCTGAATTTCGCTGTTCCAGGTTGCGTCGCCGATATCGACGCTGGTGACGTCCACTTCGATGCTGGCCTTGGTCGCCTCGGGCCTGGTTGCATCGAAGCTCACTTGGCCCGTGAATTTGCGGAACTTGCCGCTGCCGGGCACGTTTTCCTGCTTGAACCCGAACGTGATTTCGCTGCGCGACAGGTCGAAAGTTTGTGCAGCGGCCGGCATCGCGAAGGCCAACGCAAACGACAGGGCGATGAGCGGCGGCAGGTGGAAACGCGGGGGTCTCATGTTTTCTTCCCGGGGAGCATGCGCGACATGATGCCATCGCGGTTGATCAAAAGGTGTTTTAGTGCGGCGGCTATATGCAGGCAGATCAGCGCACCGAGCGAGTAATTTAAGGCCATGTGGACAAACTTCAGGGTGACGGCAAGCTCGCCGTTCTTGTCCACAACATCCGGCAGTTGCAGCATCGCCACGCCAAAGGGCACCGTTGGCACACCCGATGCGGAAGAATACAACCAGCCCGAGACGGGGGTGGCGAGAAGGAACAGGTAGAGCAGCGCATGGCTGGCATGCGAGGCGGCCACCTGCCACGCCGGCATCCATCCGGGCAGGGGAGGCGGCCGGTGATCCAGGCGCCCAAGCAGCCGTACCATGGCGAGACAGAAAACGCTGACGCCAATCCACTTGTGATACGAGAAAAGCGTGAGTTTTTGCGGACTGAATTTCATGTCCACCATGTATAAACCCGCTGAAAAACTGCCGATCAGCAACAGCGCGGTCAGCCAGTGCAAGAGGATCGCCACCCCGCTGTAACGGTGCGTGCTCATGCGGTGTGAATGTGTGAAAGGGGCGTCATTTTGTCTGGATGGCGTAACGTTTGAGCGCGTCTTCGGCCAGTGCCAGGCCGTGCCCAGGCGTAACGGGCAGGCGGAGCGTTCCTTGCAGGCTCATTTGCGGCCAGCCGGTGAACAGCGGTTCGAGCAGGGGAAAATCCTCCAGCCAAGTGAGATTGGGCGCGGCTGCGGCAAGATGGATGAACAGGCCGGGCAGGAAATGGCCAGAGGCCTCCATGCCAAAGGCCTCGGCGACGCGCATCACGCGCAGGCATTCGGTAAGGCCGCCCATCGCGGCAAGGTCCGGCTGCACCATGCCAAGCAGGCACTCCTCGATATACGGCAGCGCTTCGGCCATCCCTTGCAGGTGCTCGCCCGTGGCCATCAGCCGCGGGTAGGCGGTGGCGAGGGCGCGGTAACCGGCGAGGTCATCGGCGGGGAGCGGTTCCTCGACAAACAGCGCGCCACAGTCCGTCGCACAGGCGAGAAGGCGGCGCGCCGATAGCGCAGTGCATTTTTCGTTGGCGTCGGTCATCAATTCCACGCCGTCGGGAATGGCTTTGCGCACCGCCTCCAGCAAGGCCTGGTCGGAGGGCTTGCCCGAGGCGCGCGGCTTGACGCCGCGGAAACCCAGGGCGCTCTGGCGCGCCGCAGATTCCGCGGCCTCCTCGGGCGACTGCAGCGTGTTGAAGCCGCCGCTGGCGTAAAGTGGTACTTCACGCGCGCTGCCGCCGCCGGCGCCGCCCATCGCAATGCCAAGTGGCACACCGAGTGTTTTTGCGTAGGCGTCCCACAAGGCCGTGTCGATGGCGGCAAGGCCGACATAATTGGGGCCGCGGCGGGTGCGGTTGAATGTGGCGGCGAGTTGCCGCCAGGTCGCTTCCGGATGGTCAAACGCCCGGCCCTGCAGTTGCCCGGCAAGCGCCTGCGCCGCGGCGAAGGGCGCGGCGCTTGAACCGGCCACCACATAGCTAAAACCGAGGCCCGCGGCGCCCCCTTCGAGTTGTGCGTTCGCGACAATCACATCGACGCTGGTGACGCCGGTGCCGCCGGCGGGCCGGTCGAGTTTAAAGCGCAGCAACGAGCAGGTAATCTGGCTTATTTTCATGGCATGGCCGGATGATGCAGACGGCGCAGTGTAGCAAGTGTCCGGTCGCGACCCAAGTGGTAAGCTTGCCGCCACCATTATTGAGCGCGCCGCGGATCGTGTCCCATGCCTGAATTGAAACTCGCCGTTATCGACGTCAAGCCCGGCGCTGCGATGGAAAGCCAGTCCGGCCTGGCCAACCTGCGCCCGCGCATTTACGGTGCCTACATGGAGCCCGCGGGTAAAAAGCGGGTTGCCGCCATCGTCATGCACCCGACCAGCAATTTCATGGGCCATTACCTCATTGCGCCGCTGGCCGAGCGCGGCGTTTCTTGTCTTGGCCTCAATTCGCGCTACCCAAACAACGACAGCCAGCTGCTGATGGAGCGGGTGATACAGGACATGGGCGCGGGGGTGAAGTTCCTGCGCGCGCAAGGTTATGAAAAAGTAATTCTAATCGGCAATTCCGGCGGTGCGGCGATATCGGCGTTCTACCAGGCGCAGGCGGAAAAACTCACCGCCACCCATTTTCCAGACGGCAGGACTACACATTTTGACGCGACGGATTTTCCGCCCGTTGACGGCATCGCGCTGTGCGGTGCGCACGAGGGGCGCTCGCGCCTTTTTCTCAAATGGATTGACCCGTCGGTGACCGACGAGCACGATGCTTTTACCGCCGATCCGCAGCTTGACCTGTACAACCGGCAAAACGGGCCGCCTTTTTCGCCTGAATTCCTGCGGCGGTTTTATGCGGCACAAAAAGCCCGGCGCGACACTATCGAGAACTGGGTACTGGCCCGCCTCAAGGCGCTGGAAGCCGACGCAAGCGGCCCGCAGGACCAGGCCTTTGTCATTTACCGGACCCACGCCGAACCACGCTGCCTCGACTTGTCGCTGGATGCCAATGACCGCGTTCCCGGCTCGATCTGGGGCGATGCGCGCGCCATCAACTACGCCGCCAACGCCTTTGGCCGCTACACCAGCCTGCGTGCCTTCCTGTCGCAGTGGTCCTCGCTCTCGCGCGCCGACGGCCCGGACAACCTCGCGCGCACCAGTGTTCCGGTGCTGCTGTTCACCTATACCGCCGATGCCTCGACCTTTCCCAGCACGCGCGACTTGTGGCTGGCGGCGGCAAAGGGACGGGTGCGCAACATCGACATCAAGGGCGGCGATCACTACCTCACCGGACAGCCCAAATTGGTGGCGCAGGTCGCCGATGAACTTGCCGCGTGGGCGGAAAAGCTTTGAGGCACGTGCGATGAAGATAAGTGTCGTCGGCGCGGGTGCGCCGGTTTTTACGATCGCGCCATCGCCAACGAGGTCTGAACGATGAAAATCTGTGTCGTTGGCGCGGGTGAACCGGCTTTTACGATCGCGCCCGTGCCAACAAGGATCGAACGATGAAGATATGTGTTGTCGGTGCGGGTGAACCGGTTTTTACGATCGCCCCCGCGCCGACAAGGATCGAACAATGAAGATATGTGTTGTCGGTGCGGGAGGGTCGGTTTTTACGATCGCGCCATCGCCAACGAGGCCTGAACGATGAAAATATGTGTCGTTGGCGCTGGCGAACCGGCTTTTACGATCGCCCCCGCGCCAACAAGGATTGAACGATGAAGATATGTGTTGTCGGCGCGGGTGCGATAGGCTGCTGGTTTGGCGCCTGGATGGCGCGCGCCGGGCACGAGGTGTCGCTGCTGGCGCGCGGCGCGCACCTGGCCGCCTTGCAGGCGGGTGGCCTGAAATTCGAGGACGGCGACAAGCGCGAAACCTTTGCCATTCGCGTGGCGGCCGAGCCGGCGGCGCTTGGGCAGCACGACCTCGTGCTGATCGGCCTCAAGGGCTACTCCATCGCCGGCATGCTGCCGCGCCTTGTGCCGCTGCTTCGCGCCGATACGATGGTGATGCCGGCCATCAACGGCCTGCCCTGGTGGTATTTTTACAAGGAAGGCGGGCGTTTCGATGCATCGACCATCGCCTGCCTTGATCGCAACGGTGACATGCTTACCGTCCTCGACCCGCGCCATCTCATTGGCTGCGTGGTGCACGGATCGGCCGAGGTGGTCGCCCCCGGTGTGGTGCGCCACAACAGCGGCGACCGTTTTATCGTCGGTGAACCCGACGGCAGTCAATCGCCGCGTGTGCTTGCCCTTGCCGCGGCGATGCGCGCCGCCGGCTTTGATGCACCGGTTACGCCGCGCATTCGCGAGGAAATCTGGACCAAGCTCGCGGGCAACTTGTCCTACAACCCGGTCGCGGCGCTGACCCTCGCGCGCATGGATGAAATCAACGCCAACGAGTCGCTGCTGGAACTCATCCGGCCGATGATCGCCGAGACCATTGCCGTGGCCGCCGCCTATGGCGTGACCATACCGGTGACGGTGGAGGAGCGCATAGGCATTGCGCGCAAGATCGGCCGTGCGAAAATTTCCATGCACCAGGATATAGAGCGTGGCAGGCCGCTTGAAACCGATGGCATCATAGGCAGCGTGGTTGAACTGGCGCGCCGCGCCGGGGTGGCGACGCCGGTGACCGGCGCGGTGCTGGCGCTGATCGAGGAGCGGGCGCGCCATATCTGACCGTCCTGCCGGAGATCGGCCTGTGGCTGCCCAGGATGTTGTTCTAAAAAGGCAATATTGGCCGCCTTCAACGGACTGGAACGGCTGCGAAACATGGGTTAAAGTATCGCGAAACGCCCGTCCGACGGGACGGCCGCGCAGATGCAAGAGTGGGGGGTATGTATGTTTGCAATCGTCTACAAGTCCGACGGCTTTCCGATCTCGGTACAGGTGACGGGGGTGACGCCGGATCCGGTGGTGACCTGGTCGGACGAGGGCTCGGCCAAGGGCTTTATCCAGTCCAAGGGCGGCGAGGCCGACTTCATGGCGGTCGCGGTCGATGACGCCAGCATGGACGCGATGGCCAAGGCGATTGGTTGCCCGGTGGAACAACTGATGTTCGAGCCTTACCCGTCTTGACGCCCGCATCGCGGACATGAAAAAAGCAGCCTGGGGCTGCTTTTTTTTCGTCCCGACCGGCACTCAGGCCGGCAAGGACACTTCGAGATTGTCTATGAGACGCGTCGTTCCCAGCCGTGCCGCGCCCAGGATCACCAGTTCGCGATCGGCGGCGGAGGGCGCCAGCAGGTCCGCCTGCCGGCGAATGGCGACATAGTCGGGCTGCCAGTGTGTCTGCCGCAACTCCTTCGTCACGGCCGATTCCAAGGCGGCGTAGTCGCGTGCGCCGGAAAGCATTTTCTCGCGCAGGCCGCAAAGGGCGCGGTACAGCCGCGGCGCCTCGGCGCGCTCGACCGCCGACAGGTAGGTGTTGCGCGAAGACAGCGCAAGGCCGTCGGCGGCGCGCACGGTGTCGCCCGGGACGATGCGGATGGGCAGGGCAAACTGCCGCACCATGCCGCGCACAATCAGCAGTTGCTGGTAATCCTTCTTGCCGAACACCGCCGCCTGTGGCTGCACGATGTTGAACAACTTCAGCACGACCGTGGCCACGCCGCGGAAAAAGCCCGGACGAAACTCACCCTCGAGCAGCTTCGCCAATTGCGGCGGATCGACCTGGAAGGCCTGCGGCTCGGGATAGAGCTCGCCCTCGGGCGGGGCGAACACCACGTCGACGCCGGCCGCCTCGAGTTTGGCGCAGTCGTCGGCAAAGGTGCGCGGGTATATTTCAAAATCATCGCCGGGTGCGAACTGCAGCGGGTTGACAAAGATACTGGCGACGACGCAATCGCAATTGCCACTGGCGCGCGCCAGATTCATCAGCCCAATATGACCGTCATGCAGGTTGCCCATGGTCGGCACCAGCGCGACGCGGCGGCCGGCCAGCGCGCTGCGCGTCGCGGCGATGGTTTCAATGACTCTCATGCGAATCCGGAATGCCTAGAAGCAATTTTCGGCCGCGGGATAGCGGCGCGCCTTGACCTCGCCTACATAGTTGCGCACCGCATCGGCGATCGACGGGGCGCCCTGCATGTAGTTTTTCACAAAGCGCGCTTTTTTACCGGGGAAGACCTCGAGCATGTCATGCAGCACCAGAATCTGCCCCGAGCAATCGGGCCCGGCGCCTATGCCGATGGTGGGAATGCCGGCGGCGGCGGTGATCGCCTTGCCCAGCTTGGCCGGGATGGCTTCGAGAAGCAGCATGCCGGCGCCGGCCGCTTCCAGCGCCGCCGCCTCGGCGAGAATGCGCGTTTCGGCATCGGTGTCACGCCCCTGCACGCGGTAGCCGCCCAGCCGGTTGACCGACTGCGGTTGCAGGCCGATATGCGCCCACACCGGCACGCCGCGGCTGGAGAGGAAATTCACCGTCTCGGCCATTTCCAGGCCGCCTTCGAGCTTGACCATGTGCGCGCCGGAGCTCATCAGTTTTACCGCGCTCTCGAAGGCCTGCTGCGGCGAGACCTGGTAGCTGCCAAAGGGCAGGTCGGCGGCGATGAAGGTATGTTTGGCGCCGCGTGCGACGCAGGCGGTGTGATAGGCCATGTGTTCGAGCGTCACCGGCAGGGTCGAATCGTGGCCCTGGATGACCATGCCGAGCGAGTCGCCGACAAGAATGCACTCGATGCCCGCCTCATCGAGCAGTGCGCCAAAGCTCGCGTCGTAGGCCGTGAGCGTCGCGATGGGTGTTCCCTCATCGCGTAATTTTTGCAGCGTGGCGAGCGTGATGCGGCCCATGGTCTAACTCCCCAGGTTGAAGAACTCGCGCTGTCCGCGCATCGCGCCGATGCGCTGGACCAGCAGGTCGAAATCGGCCGCGTCATCGACAAAATTAAGCCGCTCGGAATTGACGATCAGCACCGGCGAGCCGTCGTAATGGTAAAAAAACTTGCTGTAACTGTCCGCCAGCAGCGCGAGGTACTCGGGCGTTATCGGCCGCTCGTAGTCGGCCGAGCGGCGCTTGACGCGCTCGTGCAGTGTGTCCGGGTTGGCCTGCAGGTAGATTACCAGGTCCGGAACCGGCGCCTGCGGCTTGAGCGTGTCGTAAATCTGCTGGTAGAGCACGAACTCGTCGTTGCTCAGCGTCAGCCGGGCAAACAGCGGGTCCTTGTCGATGAGGAAGTCGGACACCGTGGACTTTTCAAACATGTCCAGCTGCTTCAGGTCGCGCAACTGGTTGATGCGCTGGAACAGGAAAAACAACTGCGTCGGAAGGGCGTAGCGCGCCATGTCCTGGTAAAAACGCGCGAGAAAGGGATTTTGCTCGGGCCGCTCGAGCAGCAGGCCGCTGTCCAGTCGCGCGGCGAGGCGCTGCGCCAGCGTGGTCTTGCCCACGCCTATGGGACCTTCAACGACGATGTATTTGTATTTTGAAAGGGGCACGGCTTTTGTCCGGAACGGGTGCAGCGGCCATCTTTAACGGCGCCGCCGGCTGCGGTGATCAGGAGCGAATGATTAAGTAGACGGCGTCCATGATACACAAGGTACGGGGACACAAGGCCACAGGTAATCGGGCGTGGGCGATATCAGGCCCCAAGCTTTTCAACGGGCTGGTCGCTGAGTCGTGCGAGGCAGTCGGCCGCGCGCCCGCGGCCCGGTATGACGCAATCGGGCGCGAGTTCGAGCAGCGGCGCGAGGACGAAGGCGCGCTCGTGCATGCGCGGGTGGGGCAGCGCCAGCCCGGGCTCGTCAAGAATGGCGTCGCCGTGCAGCAGCAGGTCAAGGTCGAGGGTGCGCGGCGCGTTGGCAAAACTGCGCTCGCGGCCAAAGCGCTGCTCCAGCGCGAGCAGCGCCGTGAGCAGCGCGCGCGGCGTGAGCGTGCTCTCGAGCTCGGCCGCAGCGTTGATGAAATCCGGTTGTTGCGTGTGGCCGAGCGGGGCGGTGCGCCACACAGAGGACGCGCGCAGCAACCGCGTCCCGGCAATGTCGCCCAGGGCGGCGGAGGCTTCGTGCAGGGTTCGAACCGGGTCGCCCAGGTTGCCGCCGAGGCCGACATAACAGCGCGCCATGCTCACTGCGCGTCGAGATTTCCCGCGGCGGGTGCGCCGCCACCGGGCTTGCGCCGACGGCGCTTGCGTTTGGGCCCGTCGCCAGCGGTTTGCGGCTGCAGCAGCTGGTCGCGCCGCTCAGGCGCCACCTCCTGGAATTCGGTCCACCAGTCGGCCAGTTCCTTGTCTATTTCGCCGCTTTGCGCGCGCAATTCGAGAAAGTCGTAGGCGGCGCGAAAACGCTCCTGCTCGAGCAGGGCGTAAGGGCGGCGTCCCGAGCGCTGTTCAAAGCGCGGCTGCAGCACCCAGATTTCCTTCATCATCGCGGTAAAGCGCCGCGGGATGGCGAGCTTGTCGGTCTGCTGGTCGAGCACGTTTTGCATCGCGTCGTGCAGCGCCGGTATCGGCCGCTCGCCGCGCGCGGTCGCGGCGTTCCAGTCCGCCAGCACCTCGTGCCAGAGCAGCGAGGCGAACAGGAAGGCCGGCGATACCGGCTTGCCCTCGCGCACGCGGTCGTCGGTCTGAGCCAGGGCGAGCATGACAAAGCGCTCGCCCATGGGCTGCTCGAGGATGACATCGAGCATGGGCAGCACGCCGTGGTGCAGGCCTTCGTGGCGCAGGCGCTTGATGCAGGCCACGGCATGCCCCGAGAGCAGCAGCTTTTGCATTTCGTCGAACATGCGCGCCGCGGGAACGTTTTCGAGGAGCGGCGCCAGTTCGCGTATGGGTGCGCTGGTCTGGGCGTGGATGTGAAAGCCCAGTTTGGCGGCAAAGCGCACCGCGCGCAGCATGCGCACCGGGTCCTCGCGATAGCGCAGGCTCGCATCGCCGATGATGCGCACGGTCTTTGTCGACACGTCCTTGAAGCCGCGGTGGTAATCGAGCACGGTCAGGTCGGCAGGGTTGAAGTACATCGCGTTACAGGTGAAGTCGCGCCGCGCGGCGTCCTGCTCGCGGTTGCCAAAGACGTTGTCGCGCAGCACGCGGCCGTGCTCGTCCGATTCACCGCCGGTGCCGGCGCGAAAGGTCGAAACCTCCACCGTTTCCTCGCCGAACATGACATGGACGATCTTGAAGCGGCGGCCGATCAGGCGAGAGCGGCGGAACAGACGGTGCACCTCCTCCGGATTGGCGTCGGTGGCGACATCAAAGTCCTTGGGTGTGACCCCGAGCAGCAGGTCGCGCACCGCGCCGCCGACCACATAGGCTTGGTAGCCCTTGGCCTGCAGCGTCTGGCAGACCTGGCGGGCACCGCGGCTGAGGCTCTCGGCTTTTATGCCGTGGCGTTTGAACGGGAAGATTTCCGGCTGGTTGGCCGAATCGAGCCGCAGCACGCGGCGAATAAAGCGCTTGATCAAGAGGATTCCGGTACGGTCAGGGAATGCTGCCGGCGAGGCCGTGCGAAGCGGGTGAGATCATACCGCAATCGGGCCATTTGGCCCGCCCTCGGGTCGGACAGGGACAAAGGCACGCCCCTCATCGCAGACTGAGTTGCGGCCAGCCGCGCGCGGCGGCAATGGCCCGGAGCGCCGCGTCGCCATCGACCACCACCGGGTGGCTGACCCGCTCCAGCAGCGGCAGGTCGTTGTGCGAATCACTGTAAAAATGACTTTGCCCGAAGTCCTGCCAGCGTCTGCCCAGGCCGGCGAGCCACTCGTCGACGCGGGTGAGCTTGGCCTCGCGGAAACACGGCAGCCCGTCGGGCTTGCCGGTGTAGGCGCCGTCGCCCTTGCTGCTCAGGGCGGCGCGCGTGGCAACCAGGTGCGGGATGCCGAATTCGCGCGCGATCGGCGCGGTGACAAAATCGTTGGTGGCGGTCACCACCGCACACAGGCTTCCTTCGGCGAGGTGGCGCGCCACCAGGGTGCGCGCTGCGCGGGTGATCATGGGCAGAATTTTTTCGCGCATGAACTGCGCGTGCCAGGCGTCCAGCTGCGCGCGCGGGTGCCGCGCCAGGGGCGCGAGCTGGAATTCGAGGAATTCATAAATGTCCAGGGTCCCCGTCTTGTACTGGGCGAAAAAGGCATCGTTGCGCGCCTCGTAGCTCGGCCCGTCGAGAACACCGATATCGATCAGGAACTGCGCCCAGCCGTGGTCGCTGTCGCCGGCGAGCAGGGTGTTGTCAAGGTCGAACAGTGCGAGGTCCGTGCTCATAGCTTGAGTTCCTTGATGGCCTCGCGCGCCAGCGGCAGGGTGATGGGGCGTTGCAGTGCGAGCGAGCTGCGGTCGAGGGCGTCGAGCACGGCGGTGAGCGTGCCCATGTCGCGCCGCACGTGCGAGAGCAGGTAGGCGACGATATCCTCGCCCACGCGCAGGCCGCGCTGCCTTGCGGCGGCACCGAGGGCGGCGGCTTTTTCCTCATCCGACAGGGGATGCAGCTGGCGGGTCACTCCCGAAGCGAGACGGGTGCGCAAATCCTCGCGCAGCGGCAGTTGCGCCGCCGGCCGGTCGCCGCAGGCGATGAAGGCCCCGCCGGGCCGGGCGCGAATGCGGTTGAAGGCGTCAAACAGCTCGATCTGGTCAAGCTCATCGAGCAGGGCCACGTCGTCCGCCGCCAGCCAGTCGGCCCGCAGCAATTCGCCGGCGGCGATGCGCGGTGCGCATACCAGTACGGCGCGATGCCCGGCGGCGACTGCCGCCGCCGTGGCGGCGCGCAACAGGTGGCTGCGGCCGCTGCCCGCGGTGCCCCACAAATACAGGCAGGGTTCGCTGCCGGCAAGCAATTCGCGCACCGCGCTCAGCGCATCGGCATTGCGGCCGGGTACGAAATTGTCGAGCGTCGGGGCCGGCGGCGGCGCGAGTTCCAGTATGAGTTGCTGCTGCATCAGGCGCGGCAACAGTACATGGCGGTACCGGTCAGGCGGGGGGGCTGCATTTCGAGTAAAATTTTGCCTTGAAAATATGCAATGTGGCATTTCAGCCGGCTCGCAGGCGCGATACCGAATGTGCGCGGATGTCAGGCTGTCAGGAGGGTGCAGTACCGGCAAGCCGGCCCGCACCCTTGTTCCGTAACCGACCCAGATTCTACCTTCTTTGACTATCCCAATCACATATAGAGATGCCGGCGTTGACATTGACGCCGGTGACGCCCTCGTCGAGGCCATCAAGCCCTTCGCCAAGCGCACCATGCGGCCCGAGGTGCTGGCCGGCATCGGCGGTTTTGGCGCGTTGTTTGAAATCGGCAAGCGCTTTCGCGAACCGGTGCTGGTGACCGGCACCGACGGCGTCGGCACCAAGCTCAAGCTGGCCTTCCAGCTCAAGCGTCACGACACCGTCGGCATAGACCTGGTGGCAATGAGCGTCAACGACATCCTGGTGCAGGGTGCCGAGCCGCTGTTCTTTCTTGACTACTTTGCCTGCGGCAGGCTGGACGTGCCCGCGGCGACCGCGGTGATCAAGGGCATTGCGCAAGGTTGCGAGCAGGCCGGCTGCGCGCTCATCGGCGGCGAGACGGCGGAAATGCCCGGCATGTACCCGGAGGGTGAATACGACCTCGCCGGTTTTGCCGTCGGCGTGGTGGAAAAATCGGCCATCATCACCGGCCTGTCGATTGCCCCGGGCGACGCGGTATTGGGACTTGCCTCGAGCGGCGCGCATTCCAACGGTTATTCGCTGGTGCGCAAGATCATCGAACGCGCCAAACCCGACCTGGACGCCCAGTTCCACGGGCGCAAACTGGCCGACGTGCTGCTCGCGCCGACGCGCATCTACGTCAAGCCGGTGCTGGCGCTGATCAAGGCGCTGCCGGTCAAGGGCATGGCGCATATCACCGGCGGCGGCCTGCTCGACAACGTGCCGCGCGTGCTGCCCGAGGGTGTCACCGCCGAACTCAAAAAATCCGCCTGGCCGCGGCCGCCGCTGTTCGACTGGCTGCAGCAAGAGGGCGGCGTGCCCGATGGCGAAATGCATCGCGTGTTCAACTGCGGCATAGGCATGGTCGTGTTGGTGGCCGAGTCCGACGCGGCCGCGGCGATGGAGCTGCTCGCCGGTGCGGGTGAGCAGGTGTATCGCATCGGCACGATTCGCAAGCGCGCCAGCGGCGAGGCCCAGACGGTCGTAGTCTAGGCGACGTCACTGCGACGCTATGGTGCGACTGACTCGCGCGCCTCAGCTGCCGCGCTTGGCCAGGTAAATCCCCAGCAGCACGACCACACCACCGGCCATTTGCACCGGCCCCATGCCCTCGCCGAGCAGTACCCAGGCGTAGACCGCAGCAAGCACCGGCTGCAACAGCAGGCTCACCGAGGAGAACGACGCCGGCAGGTGGGTGAAGCCGTAGGCGATCAGGCTTTGGCCGGCGACATGCGGGATAAGGGCGAGGCCGGCGAGCACCAGCCAGCCGTTGATGTTTTGCGGCAGGAAGACATCGGCGGTCAGTAGCGCGTAGGGCAGCAGCAGCGCCGCGGCGATGGTCGTGGTGATGGCCATGATGCGCGCGGTCGAGGCCGAGCTGGTGGCCGATTTGAGCGCGAGGAAGTAGCCGGCGTAAAACACTGCGGTGAGCACGCCCAGCGCATCGCCGAGCAAGGCATTGTCGTTGCCGCCGAAATTATGCCCGATCAGCAGCGCCCCGCCGCCAAGGGTCACGCACAGCGCCACGACGAACAGGCGCGACACGCGTTGCCGGAACAGCAGCCAGGCGCCGAGGGTGACGAACAGCGGCGCGAAATTGGCTTCCAGCGTGGAGTTGGCGACCGAGGTGTAGCGTATCGACACATGCCACACGGCAAGGTCGCCAGCGAAGAAAAAGCCCGCGAGGACCAGCGCCTTCCACGGCAGTGGCGCCGCTGCCGCACCGCTGCCGCGACGCTTGCGCTCGGCGGCAAGCACCCACAGCCATAGCGGCAGGGTTGCCAGCGCGACTCGCCAGAATGCGCTGGCGGTGGGGCTGGCGTCGGACAGGCGCACGAATATCGGCGCGAAGGCGATGGCCGCGGCGCCCAGGAGCAGGGCGGCGATGGCGAGGTTTTTTTGCGCAGCGCCGGCGGCCGCGCCGCTCATGCCGCCAGCCGGCTGGTCTTGGTCTTGCAGTGCGGGCAGGATTGGCCCAGCACGTAGTCGCCCGAACCTTGTTCCTCGGGCAATACCACCGCCTGGCAGGCGTAACACTGGGTGGTGCCGGTCTCCTTGAGGTCGGAGCCCAGCGCGACGCGCTTGTCGAACACAAAACACTCGCCGTGCCAGTGCGCACCGCCGCATTCCTCGAAATATTTCAGGATGCCGCCATCAAGCTGGTAGACCTTGTCGAGGCCGTTGGCGATGAGCAGGGGCGCGGCTTTTTCGCAGCGTATGCCGCCGGTGCAAAAGGTCACCACGGTCTTGCCCTCAAGCTCGAGTTTCTTTACCGCCGCCGGGAAATCGCCAAACGAGGCGAGCTTGAGGTCGACGGCGCCATCGAAGCTTCCCAGCCCGACTTCGAAATCGTTGCGCGTATCGAGCATCACCACTTCGCGGCCTTCATCGAGCCAGGCCTTGAGCGCCGCCGGTGCGAGCCGCGGCGCCGGCTTGGCCGCCGGGTTGATGTCGGGGCGCTTCATGGTGATGATTTCGCGCTTTATTTTCACCAGCATGCGGTTGAACGGTTGCTCCGCCGACAGGCTTTTTTTCACCGGCATGCCGGCGAAACACGGGTCGGCGAGCAGGCGTTCGACAAAGGTCTCGAGTTTTACCCTATCGCCGGCAAGAAACAGGTTGATGCCCTCGGGGGCGATCAGTATGGTGCCCTTGAACGCGGCTGCGGCGCATTGTGCGCGCAAGTCCTCGCGCAGCGCCGGCAGCTCATCCAGCGTGGTGAACTTGTAGGCGGCAATGTTAAGAATGTTCATGACGGCGCGCATTATACCCGCGCGCTACCCGCCGACTCCCGGCGGCAGTCTGCGGCGCAGCGGCGCGGGCGGGGAAAAATGCCGCGATTCCTTTCTTTTTTGTTGCCGGAAACGGCAAATTTCCACCCCGGGAAACCGCCCGGGAAGGCCCGTCAGTATTGGCTTTCCAGCCGATCATCCAGGACCGAAACGCGGTCCGGAAGGTGGCGGAGACGGTGCTAGAATCGGAACCAAACCGACCCTCGAATCATGTCCAGCCCCCAGTTCGTCCACCTCCGCCTGCACACCGAGTTTTCGGTCACCGATGGCATCGTGCGCATTGACGATGCCGTTTCGCGCGCCGCCGTGGACGGCATGCCGGCGCTGGCCATCACCGACCTTGCCAACCTGTTTGGCATGGTCAAGTTCTACAAGGCGGCGCGCAAGACCGGCGTCAAGCCGATAGTCGGTTGCGATGTCTGGATCACCAATGACGCGGAGCGCGACCAGCCCTCGCGCCTGCTGCTGCTGTGCAAGTCGCGCCAGGGCTACCTGCAGTTGTCGCGCCTGTTGTCGCGCGCTTCGCTCACCAACCAGCACCGCGGCCGCGCCGAAATCCGCCGCGAATGGTTTGCCGAGGAGTTCGCCAGGGACGGGGCCAGCGGGCTCATCGCGTTGTCGGCGGCGATGCAGGGCGACGTGGGCATGGCGCTGGTGCAGGGCCAGACGGCGCTCGCGGCGCGCCTCGCCGGCGAATGGGCGGCATGGTTCCCCGGTTGTTATTACCTTGAGTTGCAGCGCGCCGGCGCGACGCACACCGAAAACTATATCGCCGCGGCCATCGCGCTGGCGGCAAAGCTCGGCCTGCCGGTGGTCGCCACCCACCCGGTGCAGTTTGTAAAACCCGATGACTACACCGCGCATGAGGCGCGTGTTTGCATCGCCGAGGGCCAGTTGCTTGCCGACCAGCGCCGCGCGCGCAATTTTTCGCGTCTTTCGTATTTCGCCAGCCAGGCCGAGATGGCCGAATGGTTCAAGGACATTCCCGAGGCCCTCGCTAACGCGGTCGAGATCGCGCGCCGCTGCAATCTCCAACTGGAGCTGGGCAAGCCCAGGCTGCCGCTATTTCCCACGCCCGAAGGCGTGGGGCTGGAAGACTACCTCGCGCAGACGGCCCAAGCGGGCCTCGCCAAACGCCTCGACGTCCTGTATCCGGATGCGCCCGATCGGGAAAAGCAGGCGCTGCGCTACCAGGAGCGGCTGGCTTTTGAAATAAAAACCATCATCCAGATGGGTTTCCCCGGCTACTTTCTCATCGTCGCCGACTTTATCAAGTGGGCCAAGAACAACGGCGTGCCGGTGGGCCCCGGGCGCGGTTCGGGCGCCGGTTCGCTGGTGGCCTATTCGCTGGGCATCACCGACCTCGATCCGCTTGCCTACAAGCTGCTGTTCGAGCGCTTTCTCAATCCCGAACGCGTGTCGATGCCCGACTTCGACATCGATTTTTGCCAGGAAGGGCGCGACCGCGTCATCGAGTACGTGCGCAACAAGTACGGCAGCGAGTCGGTGTCGCAGATCGCCACCTTTGGCACCATGGCGGCCAAGGCGGTGGTGCGCGACGTCGGGCGTGTGATGGAGTGGGGCTACGGCAAGACCGACGAACTGGCCAAACTCATCCCCTTCCAGCCGGGCAAGCTGATCACGCTGCAAATGGCGCGTGAAATGGAGCCGCGCCTGGCCGAGCGCGAGGACAACGAGGAGGACACGCGCGAATTGCTCGCGCTGGCCGAGCAGCTCGAAGGCCTCACGCGCAATGTCGGCATGCACGCCGGGGGCGTGCTCATCGCCCCGGGCAAGCTTACCGATTTTTGCCCGGTCTACGCGGCGCAGGGCTCGTCGAGCGTGGTGTCGCAATTCGACATGAAGGATGTCGAGGCGGTAGGCCTGGTGAAGTTCGACTTTCTCGGCCTCACCACCCTCACCATCCTCGACTGGACGCTGCGCTACATCAAGCGCCTGGATCCGGACTCGAACATCGTTCTGGAGACCCTGCCGCTCAATGACAAGGCGTCCTACCGCATATTCGCCACCGCCAACACCGGCGCGGTGTTCCAGTTCGAGTCGCGCGGCATGCGTGATTTGCTCAAGCGCGCCAAGCCCGACCGCTTCGAGGACATCATCGCCCTGGTGGCGCTGTACCGTCCCGGCCCGATGGAGCTCATCCCGGATTTTTGCGACCGCAAGCACGGCCGCGGTTTCAAGTATCCGGACCCGCGCGTCGAGGCGATCCTGTCCGAGACCTACGGCATCATGGTCTACCAGGAGCAGGTGATGCAGATGGCGCAGATCATCGGCGGCTACTCGCTCGGGGGCGCCGACCTGCTGCGTCGCGCCATGGGTAAAAAGAACGCCGAGGAAATGGCCGAGCAGCGCGGCATATTCCGCGACGGGGCGGCGAAGAACGGCCTCGCCGCCGACAAGGCCGACGAGATTTTCGACCTGATGGAAAAATTCGCCGGCTACGGCTTCAACAAGTCGCACGCCGCGGCCTATGCGCTGGTGGCCTACCAGACCGCCTGGTTCAAGGTCCACCACGGCGCGGCCTTCATGGCAGCCAACATGTCGGCGGCGATGGACGACACCGACAAGGTGCACGAGCTCTACGTCGATACGCGCGCCAACCAGATCAAGGTGCTGCCCCCGGACATCAACAGCGGCGAATACCGCTTCGCCCCGGTGGACGAAAAAACCGTCCGCTACGGCCTCGGTGCCGTGAAGGGCACCGGCGAATCGGCGGTGGTGGCCATTATCAAGGCACGGACCGGTGAGGACGGGAATCGGGCTGGGCCGTTCACCAGTCTGTTTGACTTTTGCGAACGCGTCGACAAGCGCCAGGTAAACCGCCGCGCCATTGAGGCGCTGGTGCGCGCCGGCGCCTTTGACGGTATCGATGACAACCGTGCCAGCATGCTCGCCTCGGTGGGCATCGCCATATCGGCGGCCGAGCAGCGCGAGCGTGATATCAACCAGGTCAGCCTTTTTGGTGACGGTAGCGGTGAGGGCGGCGAGGGTGAGGAGCACAAACCGGAACTGATTGCCGCGCCGCGCTGGACCGAGCTGCAAAAACTGCAGGAAGAAAAGACCAGCCTCGGCCAGTACCTGTCCGGCCATCCGTTCAGCACCTTTCGCGCCGACATTGAGTGCTTTGTACGCGTCAAGCTGTCGCAACTGCCGGGCATGGCCGGCGGCTACGGCGGTGGCGAGACCATGATCGCCGGGTTTGTCGAGTCGATACGGGCGATGAAGACCCAGTCCGGTCGCATGATGGTGCTGGAACTCTCGGATGACACGGCGCGCCAGGAGGTGGTGGTCTACAACGAGGTGTTCGACCAGTACCGCGACAAGATCAGGGAAGGCGCGGTGCTGGTTGCGAATGTCAAGGTGCGCAACATCCCGCGCGGCGAGGGCGAGGTGATGCTGCGTGTCAGCGCCGAGAAAATCCTCGATTTCGGTGAGGCGCGGGCCTTCTATGCGCGCGGCGTCAAGCTCTCGCTCAACGGCGAGGCCTCGCGCGCCGGCAAGGCGGCCGCGGCCAAGTTGAAGACCCTGCTCGCACCGTATCGAAAAAGCGGCGACGGCGCATGCGCGGTCGCGGTCTGCTACAACAACGGCGGCGCCATGGTCGAGCTGCGCCTGGGCGAGGAGTGGCGCGTCAAGCTCGAGGATAGCCTGCTGCAGTCGCTCAACGACTGGCTGCGACCGGAGAACGTGCAGGTTGTTTACCAGTAGCGGGCATAATCCCTTGCGCGCTGTCATTGCGAGCGCAGCGAAGCAATCTCGGCGACAGCTTCGGCCCTGTGGGGTGGTGTCGCATAGGTCGAGGAGATTGCTTCGTCGCTATGCTCCTCGCAATGACGTATTAAATTAGATAGCTGAAAACCCGCACCAGTAGGGCGTTTCCAGCCGGTGCCGGTGAGAAAAATTACTTTCAGGAGCATGGATATGGTTTTGAATCGACTGATCGCCACGGCCTGCCTGCTGGCCTGCACCACGCTCGCCCAGGCCCAGGGTTACCCGAACAAGGCCATCCGCATCGTCGTGCCTTATCCGGCCGGCGGCGGCATCGACCTTATTTCGCGCGCCATCGGCAACCAGTTGTCGCAGCGCTGGGGCCAGCCGGTGGTGATTGAGAACAAGCCCGGTGCCGGCACTATCGTCGCCGCCGAGGGCGTGGCCAAGTCGGCTCCAGACGGCTATACCCTGATGGTCACCACCGACTCGACGATCTCGGTCAATCCGCACCTTTACGCCAAACTTTCCTACGACCCGGTAAAGGATTTTGTGCCGATCACGCAAATGGTCCTGCTCAACCAGTTGCTGCTCGCCAACGCCGCGGTGCCAGCCAATGACCTGAAGGAACTCATCGCCTACGCCAAGGCCAATCCGGGCAAGCTCAATTACGCCTCCTACGGCAGCGGCAGCCAGCCGCACCTGGCGATGGAAATGCTCAAAAGCCAGGCCGGCATAGACATCGTGCACGTGCCGTACAAGGGCATCCCGCAGGCCGTGCCGGCGGCCATCGCAGGTGAGGTGCAGCTGACCTTCTCCGGCGCGGCCTCATCCATCGCCCACATCAAGAGCGGCCGTCTCAAGGCCATCGCCATCGGCGGCAAGAGCCGCCTGTACCTCCTGCCCGAGGTGCCGACGTTCACCGAGTCGGGCTTTCCCGATGTGCCGGCCAACGCCTGGTTTGGCTTGTTCGCGCCGGCGGGCACGCCGCGCGAGGTGGTGATGAAGCTGCACGCTGAAGTGACCAAAATGCTCAGGGAGCCGGAGTTCAACCAGAAGGAGGTGGTGGCCAAGGGCTACGATCTGGTGGCCGGCACGCCCGAGGAATTCGCCGCCTTTCTGGTCATCGACAGCCAGCGCAATGCGCGTGCGGTAAAAATCTCCGGCGCCAAGGCGGAGTAAGGCGGTGGCGGGCGCAAAGGTCTGGCGCGGCTACGGCCAGGCCGAGCTCGATGTGCAGTACAACAGCCGCGGCACGGTGCCCGATCTTTCGGTGTACACGCGGCAATACGCCGAACAGACACTGGCCGCCAAGCGCACGCTCAAGTGTGTTGAAAACCTGCGTTACGGCAACGGCGCCGACGAATTGCTCGATGTCTATCCCGCAGCGCGGGCCAATGCGCCGGTCATGGTATTTTTCCACGGCGGCGACTGGCGTGCGCTGTCAAAAGAAGACAGCGGCTTTGCCGCGCCGGCCTTTGTCGCGGCCGGCGTGACGCTGGTGGTGCCGGACTTCAGCCTGGTGCCGGACACGACCATCCCCGCCATGGGTGCGCAGGTGCGCCGCGCACTCGCCTGGCTGCACGCCAACATTGGAGCCCACGGCGGCGAGCCCGCCCGCATCCATATCGCCGGCCATTCCTCGGGAGCTAACCTGGTAGGCCAGGCGCTGATGACCGATTGGGCGCGCGACTTTGGCCTGCCCGCCGACCTCGTCAAGAGCGCCTGTTTCATGAGCGGCTTGGGCGACCTCGAACCGGTGCGCCTGTCGTTTCGCAACCAGATCCTCAATCTCACGCCGGATATGGTGGCCCAGGTGTCGCTGCTGCGCAGCGGCGACCGCGTCAAGTCGCGCTGCCCCATGCTGGTCGCTGTGGGTGAAAAAGAAACCGACGACTACCGGCGGCAATGCCGCGAAGTGGCCGAATACTGGAAGGCACAGGGCAATGTGGCGGAGCTGTTCGAACTCAAGGGGCGTAACCACTTCGACGCGGTGCTCGAATGGGCCGAAGCGGGCAGTGCGTTGTTTTGCGCCAATCTTGCAATGCTGGGCGAATAGTGGGGGAAAGCGGAAGACGGTGACCTTTATCGCATCCGTTCCCGTCACGTTTTGCCGGTGGACGGTGTAAAGTGACTGCCTAAAAATAAGAAACACGCCTAACCCGGCGCAACAATTTTCTGTAACGGAGGATGATCGTGGAAGCGAAGAAAAAACGCGAGTTCAAGGTCTATAACGAGCGTGATTACAGCGCCGACAAGAAGGCCAGTGATTTCCCCGATTGGCCGGCGCAGGCATTTCATGTCAGCCACCTCACCGGCGAGTCGTTCAAGACCGACGGTTTCCGCCCATGGGCGTTGTCGCGCGACCTGGGCATGATCGAAGCCACCGGCGGCATGGTGGATGCGCACGTCAACCGGCGGGCGCGCCCGTACAGCGCCGAGGAAATCCAGCACCGGCATTTCCATAACATCCACTACCAGATGATTTACGTGCTCGAGGGCTGGATGCGCAGCGAGTTCGAAGGCAAGGGCGAGATCACCATGAAAAAAGGCAGTTGCTGGCTGCAGCCGCCGCGCATCAAGCACACGGTGATGGATTTTTCCAATGACCTTGAGTTGCTCGAGATCATCATTCCGGCCAATTACGATACGGTCATGGTCAACGAACCCCCGGGCGGCCATCCCGTGGGCAAGGCGTGAGCGCGCCGGCGTTGTCAAACCGCCTGAAGGGAAGAAGTGCCCTCATCACCGGAGCGAGCGCGGGTATCGGCAAGGCCTGCGCGCTCGCGCTGGCCGCCGAAGGGGCGGATCTGTTCCTGACCGGCCGCAAACTTGCCGAGCTCAAGGCGGTTGCCGCGCAATGTGTGCAGCTTGGCGTCAAGGCCGTGGTCATCGCCGGCGACCTCAATGACGAGAATTTTGTCCGCGACCTTGCCGGCCAGGCCGCCGAGGCGGACATCCTGGTCAACAACGCCGGCATCCTGACCTACGCGCCGGTGCTCGATGTGTCGAGGAAGGAATGCGCCGACATGTTCGCCACCAACGTCGTCGCCGCCTACGACATCGCCCTCGCGGTGGCCAAGTGCATGGTCGCGCGCAAGCGCGGCCACATGGTTTTCATCACTTCGCTGTCGGCGCGCAACGTCAACGCCAATGCCGTGGTGTACGCGGCCACCAAGCACGCGTTGGCGGCGTTTGCCAAGGGCTTTCGCGTCGAGTTGAAGGCGCACAACCTCAAGGTCACCGAAATTGCGCCGGGCATGGTCGACACCGATATCCGCAAGGGCATCACCCACCCCGACGTGCTCAAGTCGATTGCCGCGCGCAAGTTCGATCCGATCAGCGCGCAGGACGTTGCCGAGGCGCTGGTCTACGCGCTGACCAGTTCGCCCGGTTCCTGCCCGGACCTGATCGAACTGCGGCCGACCCTCGGCTAGACGAGGGGCGACATGGACCTCGGACTCAAGGGCAAGTGGGCCCTCATTACCGGCGCTTCGCAAGGCATCGGCCAGGCCATTGCCAGATCGCTGGCAAAGGAGGGTTGCAACCTGCACCTTGCGGCGCGTAACGCGGAGGCGCTCAGGGCGGGCGCGGCCGGCCTCGGCTCAGAATATGGCGTAAAGGTGGAAATTCATCCGGTCGACCTGACGGTGCGCAAGGCCGCGGCGGCGCTTGCCGCCGAATGTCCGGATGTGGACATACTCGTCAACAACGCCGGCAATACGCCGCGCGGCAGCATTCTTGAAGTCGATGAGGACGCCTGGCGCCAGGGATGGGAGTTGAAGATCTACGGCTACATCAACCTCACGCGCGAGATTTACGGCCGCATGCTGGCACGCAAATCCGGGGTTATCGTCAACGTCATCGGCATCGGCGCAGAGCGGCTCGAGTATGCCTATGCCGCGGGTTCGGCCGGCAACGCCGCCCTGGTGGCCTTCACCCGCGCCATCGGCGGTGTCAGCCTCGATTACGGCGTCAGGGTGATGGGCGTCAATCCGGGCTGGGTTGAAACTGAAAAGGCCAAACGTACGTTGCGACGGCGCGCGTTGCAGGAGCGCGGCAGCGAGGAACTCTGGCGCGAAATGGCCGTCGATATGCCGCGCGGCAGCCTGATCAAGCCCGAAGAGATAGCCGACGTGGTGACCTTTGCCTGTTCTGCGCGATCGAGCGCGGTCTCGGGCACCATTTTTACGGTGGATGCCGGTTTTTCGGCGCGCGGCTATGCGCCGCCGCGGCCGGCAAAATAGCCGTCATTCCGGAAAGGCAGGATAACGATGCACAATTTCCTCAAGCAAAAACTCGCCGCCGGGGGCATTGCCAAGTTCATGTCGCTGCGCCAGATGCGCACCGCTGACGCCGCCTTTATTGTCAGGGAATCGGGTTTCGACGGTTTTTACATCGATTGCGAGCACGGCGTGTTTTCGCTGCGCGAAGCCTCGGACCTGTGCATGGCGGCCAGCGCTTGCGGGATTACGCCGCTGGTGCGGGTGCACACGGCCTCTGTCGGCACCATTGGCACCATGCTCGATGCCGGCGCCTGCGGCATCATCGTGCCGCACGTCAGTACCGCCGCGGATGCCGCAGAGGCGGTCGCCCTGGCCAAATACCCGCCGCTCGGACGGCGTTCGGTGGCGGCACTGGGGCCGGCTTCGGGCTACAAGAAAGTGCCGATAGCCGAGTCTGTCAGCTTGCGCAACGACAGCGTGATGGTCATCGCCATGATTGAAACGGCAGAGGGCGTGAAAAATGCCGATGCCATCGCGGCGGTGCCCGGCATCGATGCGCTGATGATGGGCCCTGCCGACCTCAGCCTGGAACTTGGCGTTGCCGGGCAGGTGCGCCACGCGCAAATCTGCGCCGCCTACTTCAGCGCCGCCGATGCGGCGCGCCGCCATGGCAAGCATTTTGTCGCCGGCGCCGCCGGCGGCCCCGACATCGGCGAACTGATTGCCAGGGGCGCCAGGATCGTGATGGGCGGCAATGACACCGCGTATCTTATGCAGTCGCTCGCACAGGCCGCCGAGGCCATGGACAAGGCAATAAAGGGGCAGGGGTAACACCCCTGGAACTGAAACGTGCGCGCTTATCTTTGCTTTGGAGGAAGAAATATGAAACACCTAGTCAGTACATTTTTTCTGGCACTGGCGCTGGTCGCCGGCCTTGCCCAGACGGCATTCGCGCAAAGCGATTACCCGAACAAGCCCATCCGCATGGTGGTCGCCTGGCCGCCGGGCAGCCTGATCGACGTTATCGCACGCATCATCAGCGAACCGCTGCGTGAAATCCTCGGGCAGCCGATCATCATCGACAACCGCGCCGGTGCCACCGGCGTCATCGGCAGCGAAATCGTCGCCAATGCGCCGCCCGACGGATACACGCTGCTTTTTACCTCGGCCTCGCTCAATATGGTTACGGCGCTGGGCAGCCCGGCGCCGTACAAAGTGCCCGATGCCTTTGCGCCGGTGCTCAATGTCGCATGGTCGCCGTTGATCCTGGTGTCCTACCCACCGCTCGGGCTGAAATCGCCGCAGGACCTGGTTGAACTGGGCAAGGCGAGGCAGGGCAAGTTGTTTTACGCCATCAGCGGCAATGGCGCGCCATCCCATTTCACCACGGAACTGTTCAAGTTGCGGACCGGATTGCAGGCGACCTCGGTGCCCGTCAAGGGCTCTCCGCAGGCCATGACCGAGCAAATCGCCGGCCGTGTTGATTATCACTTTGCGGTTTCATCGACCGCTTTGCCGATGATCCGCACCGGCAAGGTCACCGCGCTTGCCGTGACCAGTAAATCACGGCTGTCGGTCGCGCCCGGGATTCCGACCATGGACGAACTGGGCTTCAAGGATTTTGAAGCGCGCTACTGGAACGGGGTGCTGGCGCCAAGGGGCACGCCGGCGCAAATCACCGACAAGCTTGCCGCGGCCATTAACCAGGTGCTGGCCAACAAGGATGTGCTGGGAAAATTGGCGCCTTCGGCCAACGAAATAGACGGCAAAAGCGACCCGCGATCCTTTGAAGCCCTGCTCAAGAGCGATCTGAGCAACTTCGTCAGCCTGGTCAAGGCCGGCAACATCAAGACGGAATAGACTGGAAATCCGCGCCAGTCGTGGCTTTTGACTTCGGCCGCGCTACGCGCTTAACGTTCGCTACACTCACGTTAGCCTTCGCCGCAACAAGCCCTGCGGGCGTGTTGTCAGCTGATGGCTCCGCCGGGTTAGCGCTTTTTCATCTGCCGGCTGAAGGTCCAGCCAAGCAGGGTCAGGCCGATGGAAGACACGGCGAACAATGGTTCCGCACCCGCGTTGTCCACCACCTTCGCGCCCACCCACACGCCGAATGACTGCGCGCTGAAAAAAGTCAGCGCAAACAGTGCCAGTGCCGAACCGCGCGCCTCGGGCGCCATTTGTGTGGCATGGGTTTGCAGCGTGTTGTGCAGCATGTAATAGCCGCAACCGATGAACATCAGGCCGATGGCGGCGACCCAGGCGGCGGGAGCGAGGGCGAGCAGCATGAAACCCGTGCCCAGGCCCGCGCCTCCGCCCAGCGCGAGCCCGCGTTCGCCCAGCGCGGCAATGAAATGCCGCGCTGAAAATGCATAAGTCGCGCCGCCCACCGCCACGGCGGCGGCAATGGTGCCGGCCACCGACGGGCTGACGCCAAAGTGCGATTGCAGGTGAGCCGGCACGAAGGACAGCGCGCCATACATCAGCATGCCCTCCGGGATGATGGTCAGCAGCACCCGGCGCACCTTGGGTCGCGACAGCAGCCCGCCGATGCGCACAAAGCCTTCGATCACGCCGCGCGCCGCGTCGGGCGGCACCTCGCGCGTCGCCGGGTTGCGGCGCGACTCGGCCAAGAGCAGCGTGCCGATTGCCGCGTAGAGGATGGCGATCAGCACGAACACCCAGCGCCAGCCGAAATGTTCGCCGACGATGCCGGCGAACATCTGCCCCAGCGCCACGCCGGCGATCTGGCCCAGCAAAAAACGCGCGAGCACGGCCTGGCGTTCCTCGTAGCGCACCGTGTCGCCTATCCATGCCATGGACAGCGGAATGATGGCGCCGATGGTGGCGCCCGATGCAAAACGCGTTACCGCCAGCCATTCGAGGCTGGGCGAGAGGGCGCAGGCGAGGGTGCCGAAGGCCGAGATCAGTGTCGCGATGCAAATGACAAAATACTTGCCAAAGCGGTCGCTGAGCGGCGCCGACACCACTTGCAGCAGGCCGTATGAAACGCCGAAGGCGGTGATAACGATGGAGGCGGCACCGGCGCTGACGCCGAACTGTGCGCCGAGCAGGGGCAGCAAGGGGTCGGCGGCGCGCGTGCTCGCGGCGCTGCCCAGGGCGGCGATGGACAGCAGCAGCACGGCGCGGTTGGACATCAGTCGCTATTCTTCATCGGTCAGGCCGTCGGAAGCAGTTCGAAGCCGTCAAAGTCGCCTTCAGCAGGGCTTTCTGTCACGGCATCAACCTTTGCCGCCGGTGGCCCGCGATGCGCCCATGCGGCCAGTGCGGCAATCGCATCCGGTGCGCCGGCCACCACCGCCTCGACGCTGCCGTCATGGCGGTTGCGCACCCAGCCGGTGAGCCCGAGGCGCAACGCCTGCTGGCGCAGGCTGAAGCGGTAGCCCACGCCCTGGACGCGTCCGGTAATAAGCAAATGCCCGGCCATAGTTAGTATTCCCTGTAAAACGGCGTAGCATTGCCGCTTTTGCCGCGCGCCACGCAAAGGAGAGTCACATGAAAACCCTGCTCAAACTCGCCGCCGCCATCGCCCTTGTCCTTGTCGCGCTGTCCGCCAGCGCCCAGGACAAGGTTGTCTATCATTTTGACGCCGGCATCGCCCAGGCGACCAAGGGACTGCGCAACATGCGCAATCACCTCGACGTCGATCCCAAGGCGCAGCTCATTGCCGTTGCGCATGCCGAGGGCGTCGACTTTCTCATGGAAGGCGCGAAGACCAGCAACAATCAGGAATTTGCCTCGCTGGTGAGCGACTTGTCGGCGCGCGGCGTGAAATTTGAAATTTGCGAAATCACCCTGAAGAATCGCGGTCTGAAAAAAGAACAGTTCATCCTCGGCCCCAGTTTCACCCCGTCGGGCGTGGTGCGCATTGCCAACCTGCAGGCGCGCGAGCACTACGCTTACCTCAA